>CAIKMZ010000068.1 GCA_903828665.1 uncultured beta proteobacterium | reverse complement strand
GGTACTTCACACAACTCGGGCTGGTCTCGCTGGTGGTAACTCATCAGCAACTCCAGCGTCCCATTTGAACCGCCGTATGCGGAGCCGCACGTACGGTGGTGTGAGAGGGCTGAGGGGGCAACCCCTCACCCTACTCGATCATAGTGCTGCCATCGCAGCACAGCATAGGGGTCGTCCACATGAGCGTCAACATCACTTTCCTGGGCGGCGCCAGCACCGTCACCGGCTCGAAATACCTGGTGCGCCACGACGGCAAGTGCCTGCTGCTGGACTGCGGCCTGTTTCAGGGCTACAAGCCGCTGCGGCTGCGCAACTGGACGCCTCTGCCGATCGCACCGGGCGAGATCGACGCGGTGGTATTGACCCATGCCCATCTGGACCACAGCGGCTACCTGCCGCTGCTCGCAAAAGAGGGCTTCACCGGCCCTGTCTACGCCAGCACGGGCACGCGCGACCTGTGCCGCATCCTGCTGCCTGACAGCGGGCACATCCAGGAAGAAGATGCGGCCTTCGCCAACCGCCACGGCTTCTCCAAGCACGCCCCCGCCCTGCCCCTCTACACGCGGCAGGACGCGCTCGATTGTCTGCACCTGATCAAGGCCGTCAAGTTCGGCGTGACCTTCCAGCCGATCCCGGGCTGGCGGGTCAGCTTTTCGCCCGGCGGTCACATTCTGGGTGCTTCCAGCGTGCTGCTCGAGGTTGCCGGACGGCGCATTCTGTTCTCCGGTGATCTGGGCCGGACCGACGACCTGATCATGAATCCGCCGACCCACGCGCCGGCCGCCGACACGGTGCTGATCGAATCAACCTACGGCGACCGCACGCACCCGAAGGAAGACGTGCTCGCCGAACTGGGGCCGGCCCTGAAAAAACTGGCCAAGCGCGGCGGCGTCGGCGTCATCCCGGTCTTTGCCGTGGGACGGGCGCAGGCGCTGCTCCATGCCATTCACCTGCTCAAGCTGCGCGGCGACATTCCCACGTCGCTGCCGGTCTTTCTCGACAGCCCGATGGCGGTGCACGCCACACATTTGTTCGAGCAGCACCCGCAGGACCACCGCCTGACCAGCAAGGACACGCGCGCGCTGACGCACAGCGCCACCATGGTCAGCAGCACCGACGAGTCACGCGCGCTGGCGCAGCGGCATGGCCCGATGCTGATCCTGTCGGCCAGCGGCATGGCCACCGGCGGGCGCGTGCTGCACCACCTCGCGCTCTATGCCGGCAACCGGCGCAACATGATCATCCTGACCGGTTTTCAGGCACCCGGCACGCGCGGCGCCACACTGGCCAGCGGTGCCAAGTCGGTGCGCATCCATGGCCATGATGTCGAGGTCAAGGCCGAGGTCGTGCAACTGCAATCGGCCTCGGCGCACGCCGACGCCAACCAGTTGATCGCATGGCTGCGCACCATGCCCCAGGCACCGGATCAGGTCTACGTGGTGCACGGCGAGCTCGCCGCTGCGGACGAACTGCGCAAGCGCATCAAGCATGAACTCGGCTGGCGCGCGATGGTGCCCGAACACGGCTCAACCTGGCCGACCTGAGACGCGATCAGTTGCGTCCCCGCATCAATTGCTCGGCCGCGATCAGGTCGAGCGCGGCAAAGCCGACGGACTTGAAGACGGTGATTTCCTGCTCCGAACGGCGTCCCGTCGCCGGCGCGTCGAGCGCCACCAGTTCAGCGAGTTCGGCGCGCACATCGCTGGCCTTGATCAGTCTGGACTGCACCGCCTGCCAGACTTCGCCACCCTTCTCCAGCACACCGTCGCGGGTGTCGGCAAAGAGGCTTGCCTTGGGCAGCAGCGCCGGTTCGGCTTCCGCCATGGCAGTCGTGAACGCACCGATCAAGCCCAGGTGCGTGCCGGGCTTGACCCATTCGCTCAGGATGAAGGGCCGGGTCGCCGTGGTGGCTGCGGCCACCAGATCGGTGCCGGCCAGCGTGCGCTCGAGGTCGGTCGTCGCGCGCGCTGGTATGCCGACCCGTGCGAGCGCATCGACAACGGCCTGCGCGTTGTGGAGGTTGCGGCCCCAGATCGTCGTCTCGGTCAGTTCAAACACGCTGTGGTGCGCCATCGCCATGTGCGCCGACAGCGCGCCCGTGCCCAGCACGGCAAGGCGTCTGCTGCCCGGCCGTGCCAGCAGTTGCGCCGCCAATGCGGCCGTGGCCGCCGTGCGGCGCAATGTCAGCTCGGTGCCGTCGACGATGGCCAGCGTCGCGCCATCCTCGCAGGACGTCAGCACATAGACGGCCGACACGGCCGGTTTGCCTTGCGCATTGTTCTGCGGCCAGATCGAGATGATCTTGGTGCCCATGAGACGCCCGGACCGCCAGGCCGGCATGACCAGAACGGTGCTGGCATCCTTGTTGGGATTGAAATGGCTGCGCGGCGGCGACTCGATGGGCTCCCGCAATCCCTGCGCGATCGCCGGCACCAGCGTGCCGTAGGGTGTCAGGCGCGCAACGTCATCGTTGCTGAAGAAGAGCATGTCTGGAAGCGCCTGGAAGTTGAAGCCGACGCCTTCTGCGCACGACGCCGGCGCGTGGCACCGCTCAGGCGTAGTTCATCGCCAGCAGACGCCGGCGCGCCGCGGCGTATTCGCGCTTGAGCTTGGCCACGTAATCGGCCGTGCTCTGGATTTGCGTGACGGCGCCAATGCCCTGACCACAGCCCCAGATGTCCTTCCAGGCCTTGGACTTGTCGCCGCCGAAGTTCATCTTGCTCGGGTCGCTCTCGGGCAGGTGCTCCGGGTCGAGCCCGGCGTTGCGGATGCTCGGCGCCAGGTAGTTGCCATGCACGCCGGTGAAGAGATTGCTGTAGACAATGTCGTCGGAATCGGAGTCGACGATCGCCTGCTTGTAGGCGTCGGAGGCACGCGCCTCCTGCGTGGCGATGAAAGCCGAGCCGATGTAGGCAAAGTCGGCACCGGCGGCCTGTGCCGCCAGCACCGCGTCGCCGGTCGAGATGGCGCCGCTCAGCACCAGCGGACCGTCGAACCACTGGCGGATCTCCTGGATCAGTGCGAACGGGCTTTTCACGCCAGCATGTCCGCCAGCCCCGGCCGCGACCGCAATCAGGCCATCAGCGCCCTTCTCGATCGCCTTGTGCGCATGCTTGTTGTTGATGACGTCGTGCAGCACGACGCCGCCGTAGGAGTGCGCCGCGGCGTTGATGTCCTCGCGCGCGCCCAGCGACGTGATGATGATCGGCACCTTGTACTTGACGCACATCGCCATGTCGTGCTCGAGACGGTCGTTGCTCTTGTGCACGATCTGGTTGATGGCAAAGGGCGCGGCCGGCTGCTCGGGATGCGCCTGGTTGTGCTTGGCAAGCGCCTCGGTGATCTCGATCAGCCACTCCTCCAACTGCTCCGCCGGACGCGCATTGAGCGCCGGCATGGAGCCGGCGACGCCGGCGATGCACTGGGCGATCACCAGTTTCGGCGTGCTGATGATGAATAGGGGCGAACCGATCACCGGGAACGGCAGGCGGTTCAGGGGTGCTGGCAATCTGGACATGGTGTCTCCGTCAATTTGCTTGTAGGGTCGTTTTCAACTTGGGATTCAGTGCCGCGCAGAGCATGGATTGCGTGTCTTTGCCAACTCAGAATGCGTCCAGCGCCAGCGCCGTGACACTCTCGGCGCCTTGCAGGATCGAATCGCGCACGCCGGGAATCTTGGTCAGCATGTGATCCGCGTAAAAGCGCGCCGTGACAATCTTGGCCTGCATGAACGGCACATCCACGCCCTTGGCAATCTCGTCCTGCGCCACCAGCAGTGCGCGCGCCAGTTGCCAGCCCGCCATCAGGTTGCCTGCGAGCATCAGGTAGGGCACGCTGCCCGAGAACACCGCATTCGGACTGGCCTTGGTGTTGCCGGCCACGAAGTTCACGACATCGACAAAGGCCTCGCGCGCCATCTTCAGGCGAGCAGCGACCGCTACGGCATCGGCACTGCCATTCTTGTTCAGCAGGGCTTCTGTCGCTTCAATCTGCGCCGCCAGCCCCTTGGCCGACTGGCCGCCATCGCGAGATGTCTTGCGCCCGACCAGATCATTGGCCTGAATCGCCGTCGTGCCCTCGTAGATGGTCAGGATCTTCGCGTCGCGGTAGTACTGGGCAGCGCCGGTCTCCTCGATATAGCCCATGCCGCCGTGCACCTGCACGCCAAGCGATGTGACCTCCAGGCTCATTTCCGTGCTGTAGCCCTTGACCAGCGGCACCATGAATTCGTAAAAGGTCTGGTTCTGCTTGCGCGCATCGGCATCCGGATGATGGTGCGCCGCATCGAAGGCGGCGGCCGCCACCGTCGCCATGGCGCGGCAGCCTTGCGTGTAGGCTCGCATGGTCATCAGCATGCGCTTGACATCGGGGTGATGGATGATCGGTGCGCCGGCCATGATCGAGCCATCGACCGGGCGGCTCTGCACCCGCTCCTTGGCGAATGCCACGGCCTTCTGATAAGCGCGCTCGGCGATCGCAATGCCTTGCACGCCGACGCCGAAACGCGCGGCATTCATCATGATGAACATGTACTCCAGGCCGCGATTCTCCTGCCCCACCAGGTAGCCCTCAGCGCCGCCGTGGTCGCCAAACTGCAGCACCGCTGTCGGGCTCGCCTTGATGCCCATCTTGTGCTCGATGCTGACGCAATGCACATCGTTGCGCGCGCCCAGCGAGCCATCCTTGTTCACAAGGAATTTCGGCACCACGAACAGGCTGATGCCCTTGACACCTTCGGGCGCGCCGCTGACGCGGGCCAGCACCAGATGGACGATGTTCTCGGCCATGTCGTGTTCACCCCACGTGATGAAGATCTTGGTGCCGAACACCTTGAAGCTGCCGTCGGGCTGCGGCTCGGCGCGCGTGCGCACGGCCGCCAGATCGCTGCCGGCCTGCGGCTCGGTCAGGTTCATGGTGCCGGTCCACTTGCCGTTGACCAGGTTTTCGAGGTAGATCGCCTTGAGCTCATCGGAGCCGGCGGTCAACAGCGCTTCGATGGCGCCGTCGGTGAGCAAGGGGCACAGGGCGAAACTCATGTTGGCCGAGTTCTGCATCTCGCCGCACGCCGCGCCAATCGCCTTGGGCAGGCCCTGGCCGCCAAAATCGACCGGGTGCTGCAGACCCTGCCAGCCGGCCTCGGCAAACTGCACAAACGCCTCCTTGAAGCCCGGTGTTGCCGTCACCTCGCCGTCGGCCCAGCTCGTGGGATGCTTGTCGCCCTCCCAGTTCAGCGGACTGAGCACGCCCTCGTTGAACTTGGCCGCCTCTTCCAGCACCGCCTGGGCCGTGTCAAACCCGGCGTCTTCGAAACCAGGCAACTGAGCAATCTGCTCGATATTGGCCAGGTGCTTGATGTTGAACAGCATGTCCTTCAAGGGGGCTACGTAGCTCATGGTGATCTCCGGATCGCTAGGGATTCAAACTAAAACACTGATTTATTCGCTGCGTGCCCGCAAAGTCATTGCGAGCGCGGCGCAGCGATCCATGCAGGGATCGCCACGGCCTGCGGCCTCGCGATGACGATGGGCCGCCTGTTACAGCGCAGCCGTCAACTCCGGCACGGCGGCAAACAGGTCCGCTTCCAGGCCGTAGTCGGCCACCGAGAAGATCGGCGCTTCGGGGTCCTTGTTGATCGCCACGATCACCTTGGAGTCCTTCATGCCGGCCAGATGCTGGATCGCGCCGCTGATGCCCGCTGCGATGTAGAGCTGCGGTGCGACGATCTTGCCGGTCTGGCCGATCTGCCAGTCGTTCGGGGCGTAGCCCGCATCCACTGCCGCGCGGCTCGCGCCAATCGCAGCGCCGAGCTTGTCGGCCAGCGGCGTCAGCAGTTCGGTGAACTTCTCGGCCGAGCCCAGCGCGCGGCCACCGGCCACGATGACCTTGGCTGCCGTAAGTTCGGGGCGGTCATTCTTGGCGATCTCGCTGCCCAGGAAACTGGCCTT
This sequence comes from uncultured beta proteobacterium, assembly GCA_903828665.1. Taxonomy (GTDB): domain Bacteria; phylum Pseudomonadota; class Gammaproteobacteria; order Burkholderiales; family Burkholderiaceae_C; genus Rhodoferax. The sequence goes on along the minus strand of CAIKMZ010000068.1, from coordinate 29,779 downwards.
GTCACTGGCGGCCACGGCAGCCAGGGTTTCCACGGCGGCCGAACCACCGCTGGCGGCTGCGGCATCGAAGCCGGTGCCGCGCACGGTGATGATCTTGATGGCATCGCTGCTCTGCACGGTGGCGATGGCGTTGCCGGCGTAGATCGGGCGCTCGAAGGTGTCGGGGCTGTCGACCTTGGTGATGTCGGAGATCTGTCCGACGTCGAGCTTGGCGGCCAGGCGCGGGGCGATGTTCTTGCCCGAGGCTGTGGCCGGGAACAGGATGTGGCTGTAGTTCTTGGCCACGCTCAGAATCAGCGCCGTCACGTTCTCGGCCAAGCCATGGGCCAGGCCTTCGGCATCGGCGTGCAGGACCTTGGCCACACCGGCGATTTGCGCTGCGGCGGCGGCTGCAGCAGCAGCATTGGCGCCGGCAACCAGCACGTGAACGTCGGAGCCGCACTGGAGCGCGGCGGTGACGGTGTTGAGTGTTGCGCCCTTGATGGTCGCGTTGTCGTGTTCGGCAATTACGAGAATAGTCATGAATCTGCTCCGGAAGGTTTTGTCATTGCGGACCTGATCCGCAATCCATGGATCCCGGATCAGGTCCGGGATGACAAGTTTGTTTAGATTACTTTCGCTTCGGTCTTGAGCTTGGCCACCAGGGTGGCGACGTCGGGCACCTTGATGCCGGCGCTGCGTTTCGGGGGTTCGCTGACCTTGACGGTCTTGATGCCGGCCGCGACGTTGACGCCGAGGTCTTCGGGCTTGAAGACGTCGAGTTGTTTCTTCTTGGCCTTCATGATGTTGGGCAGGGTCACATAGCGCGGTTCGTTCAGGCGCAGATCGGCCGTGACGATGGCCGGCAGGCTCACCAGAATGGTTTCCAAGCCGCCGTCGACTTCGCGCGTGACCTTGAGCTTGCCGTCAGCGGCTTCGAGCTTGCTGGCAAAGGTGGCTTGCGGCAGGTCCGCCAGCGCGGCGAGCATCTGGCCGGTCTGATTGCAGTCGTCGTCAATGGCCTGCTTGCCCAGGATGACGAGACCGGGTTGTTCCTTGTCGATCAGGGCCTTGAGCAATTTGGCAACGGCCAGCGGTTGCAGTTCGGCTGCGGTCTCGACCAGGATGGCGCGGTCGGCGCCGATGGCCATGGCGGTGCGCAGGGTTTCCTGGCATTGCGTGACGCCGCAGGAGACGGCGATGACTTCGGTGGCCACGCCTTTTTCCTTCAAGCGCACCGCCTCTTCGATGGCGATTTCGTCAAAGGGGTTCATGCTCATCTTGACGTTGGCGATATCCACACCGCTGTTGTCCGACTTGACGCGGACCTTCACGTTGTAGTCCACCACGCGCTTGACTGCGACCAGGACTTTCATTGCTTTAACTCCAGATAGTTGAAAAAATTCGGCGATCGGCAAACGTCATATCGATTGACGTGCACGTCAACGATCGATTCTATGCGGACTCAACTGCCAGTCAGGATGCGCCATGTCAAGAATCCACAAACAATGCAAAAACGAACGACCGTGCTTTTTAATTGTAGCGGCTGCAGACAACACATCGTTAGCACTCTGTCGCGCGCAGCACAGCTCATATTTGAATTAACCCCACAAAAAATAGGAATAAACCTTCAGGCCGATTGACCGCAGAATTGGTTCTTTTTTGGAGGGACCATGTCTGAAGATCCCATCACGGTACCGGCCCCGCTGGCAGACAGCACACCGTCGCCCGGCCTGTTCGCCCGCATCGACTCGAAACTCAGGGCGCAGTTCGGTCGGGACCCTGCAGCCGCCGACGGCATGGGCAACGGTCACGACGTCAGACTGCTGCCCTACGCCGACAAGATCCACACGGCGGAAGCCGCCGTCAGCCACATCCAGCATGGCAACCACGTGTTCGTCGGCAGCGCCTGCGCCACGCCACGCACCCTGGTGACGGCGCTGGAATCACTCAAGGTCACGCCGGCCGATGTGACCCTGGTGCATTTCCTGACCGACCATGCCGTGCCGCACGACGACCAGGGTCGCTGCACCAGCCGCTTCAACCACCGCACATTTTTCGTCGGCAACGATATCCGCGCGGCCGTCAAGCAGGGCATGGCCGAATATGTGCCCATTTCGCTCGCACGCGTGCCTGAGCTGATGGCCAACGGACGCATTCCGGTGGACGTGGCCCTGATCCAAGTCTCGATGCCGGATCCCTTCGGTTATGTCAGCCTGGGCGTGTCGGTCGACATCGTGGCGGCGGCGGTGGCACGCGCCAAGATAATCATCGCCGAGGTCAACCCCGCGATGCCGCGGTCGATGGGTGACTCATTTGTCCACATCAGCCGGATTGATCATCTGGTGCCGGTCAACACGCCGGTCATCGAATACCTCCACCAGCCGCTGCAGGAACGGGCCATGGAGCAGATCGCACGCTACATCGGCGGCGTCATCGAAGATGGCTCCACCCTGCAGATCGGCCTGGGACGCGTCACCAACGCAGCCCTCAAGTACCTGGTGGATCGGCAGGATATCGGCATCCACACCGATGTCATCACCGACGCCATCATTCCGCTGCTGGAGCACGGCATCCTGACCGGGCGGCGCAAGACCCAGCAGCGCGGCAAGATCGTCACCAGTTTTGCCATGGGCTCGCGTCGGCTCTATGACCTGATCGATGGCAACCCGATGTTCTCGTTTCAACCGATCGAGGTCGTGTCGCAGCCCAGCACCATTGCCGCGCAATACCGGATGGTGTCGGTCACCCAGGCCTTCGCAGTTGACCTGACCGGCCAGGTCTGCGCCGACCAGTACGACGGGGAGTTCTACAGCGGCCTGGCGGCGCAGGGCGAATTCCTGCGCGGCGCCTCCCGTTCGGAAGGCGGCAAGGCCATCATCTGCCTGGCCTCGACCGAAAACGAGGGTTCGGTCTCGCGCATCCGCGTGCGCCTGCTGCCGGGCGAAGGGGTCACCGTCGCACGCACCGACGTGCATTACGTGATCACCGAATACGGCATCGCCTACCTGTTCGGCAAGTCGATCCCGGAGCGGGCGATCGCCCTGATCGACGTCGCGCACCCGAAGTTTCGCGCCGAGCTGTTCGAACAGGCGCAGGCACTGGGCTACGTGCCGGCCGAGCAGTCCCTGAAAAACATGCGTGCTTACCCGGTGGAAGAAGAACGCACCGTCAAGCTCAAGGACCAGCGCACGGTGCTGCTGCGTCCGGCGGTCTCGTCCGACGGCGTCGGCATCCGGGACCTCTTCCACAGCATGTCGGATGAGGATGTCTACACGCGCTTCTTCCGCAAGGTGCGGGGCCTGTCGCGCAAGGAAGTGCAGCGCCTGTGCAACGTCAGCTTCGAAACCGAGGTGGCCTTCGTGGCGGTCTCGGGCTCGCGCGAGAACCCGCAGATCGTGGCGCAATCCTGCTACTTCATCGATCCGTCCACCAATCTGGCCGAGACCGCCTTCATGGTGCATCCCAAGTGGCAGGGCTGCGGCCTGGGCTCGATCCTGCAGCGGCGCATGACCGAGCATGCGATCAGCCGCGGTGTGCGCGGCTTTGTCGCCGAGATCCTGCCGGGCAATACCAACATGATCCGGCTCGCGAGCAACGGGTCGGCCAATATCAGCGTTGAAAAATCCAGCGACAGCGTGTGTGTGACCACGCTGTTCTGAGATTGCGAATCGACCCATTCTTGTGCCCAATCGCCAAAACGCCAGCACGCGAACTGCTTATCAGACCTTTTTCGCCGGCGCTGCCAGTGCCCTGGCGGCATTGGCCATCGTCCTGACACTGGGTCTGCTGGCGTATGCCCCGCTGGGCGCGGCGGCGGTGCACATCGGCATCGCAGCCGCCTTTGCCAGCGTGATTGCCGGTGGCCTGGTGTACGGCCTGCTGGGCAGCGCGGCTGCGCCGGCCGGTGGTCCGAGCTCGGCCACGGCGCTGATCCTCGCGGGCCTGGTCGCCCAGCTCGCCCATGACCCGGCGCTCGATATCGGCTCCGGCCACGGCCAACTCGCACTGGTGACCGTTACCGCGAGTTGTGTGGTCCTGATGGGTTTGCTGCAGGTCCTGCTGGGTGTCGCGGGTCTGGGGCGCTTGGCGCGCTTCGTGCCGCAACCCGTGCTGGCGGGCTTCATGAACGGCGTCGCGTTGTTGATCGGTTTCTCGCAATTGCCGGCGCTGCTCGGCCTGCCCGGAACCGCCCATCTCACCAGCACGTTGACGCTGGCGCAGGCGCGACCCCTGACGATGGCACTGGGTCTGGCGACCGCCGCCCTGGTCTGGTTGCTGAGCTGGAAATGGCGTCGTGCACCCGCCCATCTGCTGGCCTTGCTGGCCGGCTCCGCCATGCAGGCCTTGCTGCTGAGAGCCTGGCCGGACGTTCCCCTCGGGCCCTACCTGGAGACGCTGACGCCGCAATGGGTGCTGCCGACCGCCCTGATGCCCTTGCTGACTGACGAACCGCTGGCCTTGTTGCAGCACCACTTCAGTGCCGTGCTGATCAGCGCAGCCGTGCTGGCGCTGGTCGGGTCGCTGGAGTCGCTGCTGGCGGCCCTGGCCTCGGACCAGATGGCGCAGACTCGGCACAACAGTCGGCGCGAGCTGATTTCGCTGGGTGCGGCCAACATGATCAGCGGTGCCTGCGCCGGGCTGCCCCTTGTGCTGTCGCGCGCGCGCTCCAATTCACTGATCGGTGCGCGTACATTCGGCCGCCCCGCAGTGCTGGTGTCGACGCTGGTGCTTGGGCTCATTTACGTGCTGGGCGGCCCCCTGCTCGCGCTGCTGCCGCGCGCGGTGCTGGCAGGCATCATGCTCACCATCGCAGCGGCGCTGGGCGACCGCTGGACGCACCAGCTCCTGCGCCAGCTGCGCGCCGGCGAACATTCATCTGAACTGCGCTGGAGCCTGGCGGTCGTGGGCCTGGTGTGCATCGTCACCGTGGCCATGGGCTTTGTCGCCGGCGTTGCGGCCGGGGTGCTGCTGTCCATGCTGATCTTCATCAACAGCATGAACCGGTCCTTGCTGCGGGGCCGCTTCAGCGCGCTGGAGCGGCCGTCCCGTCGTATCTACGGACCGGTGCAGGAGCGGCTGCTGCAAGAGGCTCGACGTCGCGTCACCGTGCTTGAGCTTGAAGGCGCGCTGTTTTTCGGCAGCGCCGAGCGGCTCGCGATGGAGACCCGGCAGCTTGGCGCCGACTGCCGCTTCCTGGTGCTCGACATGCGCCGCGTCAGCACTATTGACGAGTCCGGCGCATTCCTGCTGCAGGAAATATCGCAGCGGCTGGAACAGCGCGGCGCCTCATTGCTGATGGCCGGTGTCACCAGCAACAATGCCCATGGCCGGCGCTTGCGTGCATTCGGCTGCTTTCGCGGGACGCCGCGCCCCGACTGCTGGCCAGACGCCGACCACGCCATCGAGGCCGCCGAGCATCAGCTCCTGCTTGAGGCCGGCCTCGACACCTTGCAGGTGACGCTCGACCTGTCCGAAACTTCGCTCCTGCGCGGACTGAACGCGGCGCAGCTGGCGCACATGCGGCAACTGATGCGCGCGCAAGAGCTTGCGGCCGGGGCCCTGCTGTTTCGTGAAGGCGATCCTGGCGACGGAGTCTATGTCCTCACGCAAGGGTCGATCTCGATCGTTGGTGGCGGCAAGGGCAGCAGGCAGCGCTTCGTCAGCTACTCGCCCGGCGCCATGCTCGGGGAGCTGGCGATGCTCGATGGCGGCAGTCGCACGGCCGATGCGGTCGCCGACTGCGACAGCGTGGTCTACACCCTGAGTCGTGAAAAGTTCGAATCCCTGGCGCAGACCGACCCGGTGTTGGGCGAACGCCTGTCGCGCAACATCGCGCTGAACCTCTCGGAGCGCCTGCGCAGCGCCACCGTGGCTTGGCGCGCCAGCGCCGCCTGAGCAACACCCGCAGCCGATCATTCACTTGAGCAAACGAGCACCATGTCACTCCACCATCAAGACGAATTCCTGGAAAAGCAACTGCGCATTTTTCTCGGTGACATCGACGACGCAACCATGCGCCTGTTGCGCGAGAACCTGGAGTGGATTGAAGTTGCAGCCGGCGCGACGCTGATGTCGCAGGGCGAACCCGGGGATTCGATGTACCTCTCGATCAGCGGGCGCCTGCGCGCCTATGTGATCGACGTCGACGGGGTCGAGCACATGGTGCGCGAGATGGGGCGCGGCCAGATCATCGGCGAGATGAGCCTGTACACCAACGAGCCCCGCTCTGCCACCGTCGTGGCCATCCGCGACTCGGTTCTGGTGCGGCTCGGCAAGGCCAAGTTCAGCGCCCTTCTCGCCAGCAGCGCCGATGTGTCGATCGCCCTGACGCGCCAGATCATCCAGCGCCTGCAAAGCGCCCACAAGCGCTCCAGCCTGGCACGGCCGGTCACGATCAGCCTGTTGCCGGTCAGCGCCGGCGTGCAGGCACACGCATTCACGGCGCAACTCGCACTCCATCTCGGGCGTGTCGGCCGGGTCGAGATCGTTGATGCCGACCGCATCGACCGCGATCTGGCTCAGCCAGGCCTGGCCCGCACCCAGGCTGACGATATCGATGTCAACCGCCGGATCGCGCTGCACCTGGACCAGCTCGAGGCGGCCAGCGACTACGTCCTGCTGGTCGGCGACGACGAACCGACCGCGTGGACCCAGCGCTGCTGTCGCTGCTGCGACGAGGTGCTGCTGCTGGCCGATGCAGCGATGCCGCCGGTGCTGCACGAAACAGAGACCCAGTGCTTGATGCGGCGCTCCGGCCGCTCGGAAGCCGCCGAAACCCTGGTCCTGCTGCATCCGGCCGATCTGAAATGCCCGACCGGGACGCGCAAATGGCTGGCACGACGGCCCGTCTCCGACCACATCCATATCCGGCCGACGCTGGAGCGCGACATGGCGCGCCTGGCGCGCATCCAGAGCTGCACGGCGGTCGGTCTGGTGCTCGCCGGTGGCGGCGCTCGCGGTTTTGCCCACCTCGGTCTGTACCGGGCCCTGCAGGAGCGCGGCATCCAGATCGACTTTGTCGGCGGCACCAGCATTGGCTCCGTGATGGCGGCCGTGCTGGCATCGGACCAGCCTTACAAGGCCCTGCTGAAGATCACGCGCAAGGCGTTCAGCGTCAATCCGACCGGCGACTTCAATTTGATCCCCCTGCTCTCGCTGATCAAGGGCCGACGCCTGCGCAACATCAGCCAGTCCGCCGTGCGCGAATTGTTCGGGCACGACGCCGATATCGAAGATCTCTGGAAGAACACCTATTGCGTTGCCAGCAACTATTCGCAGGCAAGCGAACAAGTCATCCGGCATGGCAGCCTGATCAAGGCGATCCTGGCCAGCATCGCTATTCCGGGTGCGCTGCCGCCGGTCATCCACGACGGCGACCTGCTGTGCGACGGCGGCACCTTCAACAACTTCCCGGCCGACGTCATGCGCGCCCGGCGCGGTGTCGGCAAGGTGATCGGCGTCGATCTGAGCTTTCGCAAACCGCGCCGTATCGAGCATGACGAGGTGCCCGGCACCTGGGCCCTGCTGCGCGACCGCCTGCGTCCGCGCAGCAAGCGCCATTACAAGTTTCCGTCGCTGATGTCCTACCTGATGAACGTCACCATCCTGTACAGCACATCGCGCCAGCGCGAATCACAGCGGCTTACCGACCTGTATTTCAACCCGCCGCTGGAGCGCGTCGGCATGCTGCAATGGGACAAGTTCGACAGCATCGTCGCCCAGGGCCACGCCCATGGCGTCGAGGTCCTCTCGGCGCTCGGTGAGGCGGAACTGAAGCCGTTTCTGGAGGCTCAGCCCGGCTGAACGGGCACAACGCTGCCCTGTTGGGGGCGCGTGTGCAGCACCCGTTGCGGGTAGGGAATCTCGATCCCGTTGGCTTTGAGCGCGGCCAGAATGTCGAGGTTGATCAGCGACTTCAGGTTGATGCTGCCATTCTCCGGGTCGGCCACCCAATAACCCACGGTGAACTCCAGGCCGTCGGCGCCGAATGAGGAAAGCGACACCGAGGGCTCCGGATCGCGCAGCACGCGCTCCTGGTTCAGGGCCGCCTGTTTCAGCAACTGCATCACCAGCGCCACATCGCTGTCATAGGCCACGGAAACCAGGGTCGATTGCCAGACCCGAGCATCGGCCAGGGTCAGGTTCTCCACCCGGCTGGTGATCAGCATTTCATTGGGAACAATGGACTCGCGTCCGGCCAGCGAGCGGATCACGGTGTAGCGCGCATTGATCTGGGTGATGATGCCTTCAAAATTATCAACCCGCACGTTGTCCCCGATGCGCATGCTGCGCTCGGCCAGAATGACAAAACCGCTGACGTAATTGGCCGCGAGCTTTTGCAGTCCGAAACCGACGCCCACGCCAACCGCGCCACCGAGCACCGAGAGCGCGGATAAATTGATGCCGACGGCCGACAAGGCCACCAGCAGGCCGACAAACAGCAGCAATGCGCGCGCCGCGTTGCTCAACGCCTTGCGCAGGGAGAGCTCGCCACCGGTGGCCGAGCGCAGCAGGCGCGCCTCGATGCCGGACGAAATCCAGAGCGTGGCGATCAGCACGGCGCCAGCGGTCAGGGTTCCTTCGATCATGGTGCGCACCGACATGGTGGCGCCGCCGACCTTCCAGGAGATCTGGTCGAGTTCCTCCAGGATTGCGGGCAACAGGTCGCTGACCCACAACACCATCGCCAGCCAGGCCACCCAGGAGATGGTCCGCTCCAGCAGCCGCACCATCGGCGTCTGCTGGAAGGCCGCCTGCAAGACCTTGACGGCAAGGCGGATCACCAGCAGCGCGATCAGAACCGGAATCGCGATCTTGAACACCACGGGCGCCACCCAGTGCGCCATCAGCCCCCGCGCCAGATAGGCCAGCAGCAGCAACAGGATCGGGAACAGGACGCCGTCCACGATGTTGCGGCCAAAAAGGATGGAACGGCTGTCGCGCGCGCCCACGGCGCGGCCGGCAAGCGCCGCAAAGGCCCAGGCAAAGGCGACGCACAGGGCCAGTGCCGCCAGTTCCTTCAGGGCCGCCGGTCGGGACAGCGCCGCAATCCAGCTGTCAAGGTCGGTGACCTGCGGATCAGACATCGGCCAGAACCCGGATGTGCGCCTCCACGCTACGGCCCAGCGCACTCAAGGCATAACCGCCTTCCAGACAGGAAACGATGCGCCCCTTGGCGTGGCGCCGCGCCACGTCCTTGATGCGGTGCGTGATCCAGGCATAGTCCTGCTCGACCAGGCCCATCTGCCCCATGTCGTCTTCCCGGTGCGCGTCAAAGCCGGCGCTGATGAAGATCATTTCGGGTTCAAACGCTTCGAGCCTTGGAATCCAGGCGCCTTCGATCAATTCGCGGATGTCCATGCCCTTGGTATAGGCCGGCACCGGAAGGTTGACCAGATTCGGGGCGCTGGAATGAACCCAGTCCATCGGGTAGAACGGGTGCTGGTAGAAACTCACCATCAGGATGCGCTGGTCGCCGGCCACAATGCTCTCGGTACCGTTGCCATGGTGCACGTCGAAGTCGACGATCGCGACCCGGCGCAGGCCGTGACGCTCGAGGGCGTACTTGGCGGCGATGGCCACGTTGTTGAAAAAGCAAAAACCCATCGCCTTGTCGCGGCACGCGTGATGACCCGGCGGGCGCACCGAGCAGAAAGCGGTCTGCATCTCACCGGCGATCACGGCGTCGGTGGCGGCCAGGGCCGCGCCGGCCGAGCGCAAGGCAGCGTCCCAGGTGCTGACGTTGATCGACGTGTCGGGGTCGATCTGGGCGTGGGTCGGGCCACCGGCGTCAATTTCATCGCGCAGCACATCGCTCAGACCGCGCAGCGCCACCACGTGCAGGCGGTCATGCGCCAGTTCGATGTCGGCCAGCGACGCGATCGGCGCCTCGCGCCGGTCCAGCGCCACGTCCAGTCCCGAGATCAGGATGCGGTCTTCGATGGCATCGAGCCGCTCCGGGCACTCCGGGTGTCCCGGGCCCATTTCATGTTTCCAGCAATCGCTGTGGGTAAAGTAACCGGTCATCGTCACAGTGTTCGCCCCTCTTCGAGTATTTTTGGTAAGGTCACGCCATGAATGCGCAACAAAAACTGAAATCACTGGTTGATCAGCTTAACACGGTGATCGTCGGAAAGCCGGCTCAGACACAGGATTGTGTCGCCTGCCTGCTGGCGGCCGGCCATCTGCTGATCGAGGACGTTCCCGGTGTCGGCAAGACCACCCTGGCGCACGCCTTGGCCAGGACCTTCGGCCTGCAATTTTCGCGGGTGCAGTTCACTTCCGACCTGATGCCCAGCGATCTGACCGGCGTCTCGATCTACGAGCGCGCCAAGGAGGCGTTTGTATTCCACCCCGGCCCCCTGTTCACGCAGGTTCTGCTGGCCGACGAAATCAACCGCGCCAGCCCGAAGACCCAGAGCGCGTTGCTCGAGGCCATGGAAGAAAAGCAGGTCAGCGTGGACGGCGAAACGCGCGCCCTGCCGTCTCCATTTTTCGTGATTGCGACGCAAAACCCGCACGACCAGATCGGCACCTACGCGCTGCCGGAATCGCAGATGGACCGCTTTCTGATGCGCGTCTCGCTCGGCTACCCGGACCGCGCCGCCGAGCGCGATCTGCTGGACGGGCGCGACCGCCGCGAGATGGTGGAGGCACTGCCCAGCCTGCTCAGCGCAGACGAACTGCGCGAACTGCAGCAGCGCGTCGTTGCCATCCACGCTGCGCCGGCCTTGCTGGACTATGTGCAGGAGTTGATCGCGGCAACGCGGTCGGGCCATTGGTTCCAGATGGGCCTGAGCCCGCGCGCCGGCATGGCCGTGCTGCGTGCCGCCAAGGCACAGGCCCTGCTCTGCGGGCGCGATTACGTGGCACCCGACGATGTGCAGGCGATCCTGGCGCAAACCGCGGCGCACCGACTCACGCCGGTCAGCGACGCCGGTCGCGGCGCCGTCGAACAGGTGCGCGCCATGCTCGAAGCGGTGCCGCTGCCTTGAATCCGTTCCAGCATTGGTTGGAATCGCGCCTGCGGCCAAGCGACAACCTGACCCTGACCCAGCGCAACGTCTACATCCTGCCGACCGGCCCCGGCTTCATGCTCGGCGCCACGCTGCTGCTGCTGCTGCTGACGTCGATCAACTACCAGCTCAACCTGGGCTACCTGCTGACGTTCTTGCTGGCCGGCAGCGCGGTTGTCGGCATGCACGTCGGTCACGGCACGCTGCGCGGCCTGTCGCTGAGCCTGCTGCCGCCCGAACCCCAGTTTGCCGGCAGCAACGCACTGATCGTCGTCTCGTTGCAGAGCCGGCGCCGCTCGGTGCGCCACGGCATCGGCCTTGCCTTTATGGGGTCGGGACACTGGGTCTGGACCGATGTGCCCGCGCTGGGCAACGCCACGCTGCATCTGAGCTTCGCGCTCAAGCAGCGCGGCCTGCAGCGGGTGCCGACGATCACGGCCGAGACACGCTTCCCACTGGGCACCTTTCGTGTCTGGACCGTCTGGCGAGCGGCGACCCAGGTGCTCGTGTACCCGCAGCCCGAGCCCGGCGCGCCACCCCTGCCGGCCGGAGAGCCGCGCGCCGAGGGTGCGGCCACGCCACACGCCGCCAGCCGCGGCGACTATGACGGCGTGCGCGCCTACCGCCGCGGCGATCCGCTCAAGCTCATTGTCTGGAAGAAGATGGCGAAAGCGGACGAACTCGTGAGCCGCGACACGCAGCAGCTGCAGCACAGCGAACTGTGGCTCGACGCCAGGCAATGCGGCACGACTGACCTCGAGCGGCAACTTTCGCGCCTGTGCGCCTGGGTCTTGCAGGCCGAGCAGCAGGGCCTGGATTACGGTCTGCGCCTGCCCGGACTGGAGATCAAACCGGCCAGCGGCGCGAGCCAGAAGCGGCGCTGCCTGGAGGCGCTGGCCCTATGCTGATGAGACTGCGCCAACTGCCGCGTGACAGCCGCGACACCCTGTTCCTGCTGCTGGTGACGGCCTGGATCATGCTGCCGCAGGTCGGTCATCTGCCACTGTGGTGCAGCGTGCTGGCAGCGGGACTGATGCTGTGGCGCGGCTGGCTGGCGCTGACCGCACGCGCGCTGCCCTCGCGCTGGTGGCTGCTGGCGCTGCTCATCCTGACCGTCACAGCCACCTTCTACACCTACCGGACGCTGCTCGGTCGCGAGGCGGGGGTCACCCTGATCGTGGTCCTGCTGGCCTTGAAAATGCTCGAGCTGCGGGCCAAACGGGATGCCTTCGTCGTCTTCTTTCTTGGCTTCTTCACCCTGTTGACCAACTTCTTCCATTCGCAATCGCTGCTGACCGCGGCCGCAATGCTGCTGGGCCTGCTAGGCCTGCTGACGGCGCTGGTCAATGCCCACATGCCGGTCGGCAAACCTCCCCTGCTGCAGGCGGCGCGGATGGCGGGCTCGATGGCCCTGCTCGGCGCGCCCATCATGCTCGTCCTGTTCCTGTTGTTCCCGCGCCTGGCGCCATTGTGGGGTCTGCCGTCCGATGCGATGAGCGGTCGCAGCGGCCTGTCGGGCAGCATGCAGGTGGGCACCATCGCGCAACTCGCGCTTGACGACAGCATCGCCCTGCGCATCCGCTTCGACGGCGCCGCGCCGGGCACGTCGGACCTGTACCTGCGCGGCCCGGTGCTCTCGAGCTTCGACGGCCGCGAGTGGCGCAGCCTGCGCTCGCGCCTGCCGCTTCGGCTGCGATTGCCGGCCGAACTGCAGGTGCGCGGCGCGCCGGTCAGCTATGAAGTCACGCTCGAACCCAACAGCCAACCCTGGCTGCTGGTGCTCGACGCAGCGCCGGAGAAGCCGCAGGCCTCCGGTCTCGCAGCGCGCCAGACCGCCGAACTGCAATGGCTCAGCGACCGACCGGTGACCGATCTGCTGCGCTACCGCGCGCAAAGCTACATCGATTTCCGACACGGCCCGTTGCAGTACGCAGTCGGTCTGCAGGATTACCTTGACCTGCCCGACGGGTTCAACCCGCGCACGCGGGCGCTGGGTGAGCAACTGCGGCGTGAGGCCAACGGCGATGGCACCGCGCTGGTCGCCGCTGCGCTGGAGCGCCTGCGCCGCGGCGGCTACCGCTACACGCTGGAGCCCGGTGTCTTCGGCGTGCACAGTGCCGACGAGTTCTGGTTCGACCGCAAGCAGGGCTTTTGCGAGCACATCGCGGCGAGCTTCGTGATCCTGCTGCGCGCCGCCGGCGTGCCGGCGCGCGTGGTCACCGGCTACCAGGGCGGCGAGCGCAATGCGCTCGACGGCTATTTCGTTGTGCGCCAGAGCGATGCCCATGCCTGGGCCGAGGTCTGGCTCGCCGGGCGCGGCTGGGTCCGGGTTGACCCCACAGGCGCCGTCGCGCCGGGTCGTATCGGCGCCTTGCAGCGCCTGCAGGCACCGCGCGGCGCCATTGCCGGCGCCCTGCTCGGTACGCTCAGCCCGGACTTGACGCTGCGCCTGCGCGCGGCGTGGGACGCCGCCAACAACGGCTGGAACCAGTGGGTGCTGAACTACACGCAAAGCCGCCAGCTCAATCTGTTGCGATCCATCGGCTTCGACGCTCCTGGCTGGGAAGACCTGACCTACCTGTTGCTCGGGATCGTGGTGCTGAGCAGTCTGCTGGGCGCCGCCTGGACGCGCTGGGAGCGCAGCCGCCAGGACCCCTGGCTGCGGCTGCTGGCGCGCGCCGCGCTGCGGCTGCAGAAGGCGGGCGTCACGCTCGCCCCCAACAGCACACCGCGCGCCGTGGCGACGCAACTGGCAGCGCAGCGTGACGCAAACGACCCCAGGGTGGCGGCCCTGCTGGACTGGCTGCTGCGACTCGAGGCGCAGCGCTATGCCGCGCCGCCCCAACGGGGCGGCAGCCTGGCTACACTGCAAGCCGAATTCAAGCAACTCCAACCTGTGACTCGATCCAATTGAAAACTCGGCTACTTCTGATTGCGCTGCTTCTGCTCTCGGCGCCGAGCTTGTCCACGGCGGCGCAAACCGCCAGGAAGCCAAAGAAGAAGCCGCACGTCGTGCGGCAGGCGACACCGCCGGGCCCGGCCTACGCCCGGCGCGACGACGCGATGCAGGCGGCCGACGACATCGCGCTCAGGCGCGACCTCGACCGCGCCTGGGTGCGCGCGGCGATTGCGCAGGCGCATTACATCCCGCAGATTGCCAAGGCCATCCTGCCGCCGGTCGCGGGAACACCCAAGAACTGGCGCGTCTACCGCAGCCGCTTCATCGATCCCGTTCGCATCAAGGCCGGCGTGCGCTTCTGGCAGGACAACCGTGACACGCTGGCACGGGCCGAGCTGGAAACCGGTGTTCCGGCCGAGATCGTGGTCGGCATCCTCGGCGTCGAAACAATCTACGGCCAGCAGATGGGAAGCTATCGCGTGATCGACGCGCTGGCGACGCTGGCCTTCGATTTTCCGGCAGCGCATCCACGCGCGACCGAGCGCAGCGCCTTTTTCAAGGCCGAGCTCGAGCAGTTCCTGAGCCTGATGCAGCGCACCGGCGCAGACCCGTTGGCCGCGCGCGGCAGTTATGCCGGCGCCATGGGCATGCCGCAGTTCATGCCATCGAGCTGGGCCCGTTACGCAATCGACTTTGACGGCGACAGCCGGGTCGATCTGAGCAACAGCGCGGCCGATGCGATCGGCTCGGTTGCCAACTACTTCAAGGCCTTCAACTGGCACAGCGGCATGTCAACGCACTACCCGGTCCGCTTCGATGCCGGGAAGCTCGATCTTGAAGCCTTGCTGCTGCCCGACATCCTGCCGACCTTCAGCGTTGCAAGCTTCATGGCCAAGGGGGCGGTGCTCGAAGGCGGGGCGCTGCAGCATCAGGGGCCGCTGGCGCTGGTGGAGTTGCAGAACGGCGACGCGCCGCCGAGCTATGTCGCCGGCACCGAGAATTTCTACGCGATCACCCGCTACAACTGGAGCAGCTATTACGCGATGGCCGTGATCGAACTCGGCCAGGCGGTCGCCGGCGCGATGAGCCCGCTCAAGCCGCCGACGGAACCAAAAAGTCCCGACTGATATGCATGCCCAGATCATTGACCCGGTCCAAGAACTGGGTCAGGTAGGCATGCAGGCCGGTGGCCATGATTTCATCGATGCGACCATACTTGAGCTCGGCGCAGAGCTTGCCTGCGCGCCGGTGCGTCTCGGCTGACTGCTCGTTGGCCACCAGGGCCAGATTGTTGACCACTTCGTTCATGCTGGCGTGCAGCGAGCGCGGCATGTCGGGGCGCAGGATCAGCAGTTCGGCAACGCGCTCGGGCTTGATGACATCGCGGTAGACCTTGCGGTAGACCTCGAAGCCCGACACGCTGCGCAGGATCGCGCTCCAGTGGTAGAAGTCGTACTCCTGGTCCTTCTCGCTGGCCGTGCCGTAAAAGTCGCTCTGCACCGCGTGGAACTTGACATCGACCAGACGCGCGGTGTTGTCGGCGCGTTCCAGAAAGGTTCCCATGCGCATGAAGTACAAGGCCTCGTCCATCAGCATGGTGCCGACCGTCACGCCGCGCGACAGGTGCGAGCGGAACTTGACCCACTCGAAAAACTGCGCCGGGTCGCGCTCGAACTCGCCGCTCTTGATCATGCGCTGCACTTCGAGCCAGGTCTGGTTCTGCGTCTCCCAGACCTCGGTCGTGAGCGTGCCGCGCACCGCGCGTGCATTCTCTCGCGCCGCGCCCAGGCAGGACACGATGGACGAGGGATTGCTCTCGTCCTTGACCATGAAGTCCAGCACGTTGCGGACCTGGATCTCGCCATGCGCGGCCTGGTAGCTCGACAGCAGTTCGCTGATGCTCAGCAGCCCCTGCCAGCCGACCAGCGCCACCGCATCGGACTGCGGCAGCAAGGAGGTCTGGTAATTGACGTCGAGCATGCGGGCGGTGTTCTCTGCGCGCTCGGTGTAGCGCGACATCCAGAACAGGTGATCGGCAGTACGTGACAGCATTGAATGACTCCTTAAGCCGACTGGGTTTGTGTCTGGGCCGGGGCGTGCGCGGGCACGCCGTTTTCCAGGACCCAGGTGTCCTTGGTGCCGCCGCCCTGCGACGAATTGACAACCAGCGATCCTTCCTTGAGCGCCACTCGCGTCAGGCCGCCGGGCACCATCTGCACCGTCTTGCCGCTGAGCACGTAGGGTCGCAGGTCGATATGGCGCGGGGCGATGCCGCTCTCGACGAAAGTCGGGCAGCTCGACAGGCTCAGCGTCGGCTGCGCGATGTAGCCGCTCGGGTTGGCGAGCACCGCCTTGCGGAAGTCCTCGATCTCGGCCTTCGTCGCGGCCGGACCGACCAGCATGCCGTAGCCGCCGGCGCCATGCACCTCCTTGACCACCAGGTCTTTCAGGTTGGCCAGCGTGTAGGCCAGATCGTCCGGGTTGCGGCACATGTAGGTCGGCACGTTGTTGAGGATCGGCTTCTCGCCTAGGTAGAACTCGATCATCTTGGGAACGTAGGGGTAGAGCGACTTGTCGTCGGCAACACCGGTGCCCACAGCATTGCAGATGGTCACATTGCCGGCGCGGTAGACGTCGATCAGGCCGGCGCAGCCGAGCGTCGAGGTCGGGCGGAACACCTTGGGGTCGAGGAAGTCGTCGTCAACGCGGCGGTAGATGACATCCAC
The DNA here is from genome assembly GCA_903828665.1 of uncultured beta proteobacterium. Lineage (GTDB taxonomy): Bacteria > Pseudomonadota > Gammaproteobacteria > Burkholderiales > Burkholderiaceae_C > Rhodoferax. The sequence goes on along the minus strand of CAIKMZ010000068.1, from coordinate 13,157 downwards.
CCGTTTCGGGCCGCGCGTCGTGCGCATGTAGCAGAAGTTGTCACGGACAAACAGGTCCTGCCCCTCCACCAGTTCGATGCCCATCTGCTGCGCGAGAAAGGCGTGCTCGAAATAGGCGCTGTTGTGCATGCCGGGTGTTAGCACGACCACGGTCGGCTCGGCGGTCGTGGCCGGACTGCTCGAGCGCAGGGTGTCGAGCAAGAGGTCGGGGTAATGGGCCACCGGGGCCACGCGATAGGCGTTGAACAGGGCCGGGAACAATCGCATCATCATCTTGCGGTCTTCCAGCATGTAGCTCACGCCGCTGGGCACGCGCAGGTTGTCCTCCAGCACGTAGTATTCGCCCTCACCGGCGGCGTTGGGCGCGCGCACGATGTCGATGCCCGAGATATGCGAGTAAATGTTATTGGGTACATTCACGCCCATCATCTCGGGGCGGAACTGGGCGTTGTTCTCGATCTGCTCGCGCGGCACGACACCCGCCTTGATGATCTCCTGTTCATGGTAGACGTCATGCACAAAACGGTTCAATGCGGCCACTCGCTGGACCAGGCCGCGTTCGAGAGTCCTCCACTCGCTGGCCGGAATGATGCGCGGGATCAGGTCGAAGGGAATCAGGCGTTCATTGCCGGCGCCCTGCTCGTCCTTCTCGCCGTAGACGGCAAAAGTGATGCCGACGCGCCGGAAGATCATCTCGGCCTCTTCGCGGCGCTGCGCCATCATGTCGCCCGGTTGGCGTGCCAGCCATTCGTCGTAGATTTTGTAATGATCGCGAATCTGGGCGCCGTGCGTGAAAAACTCATACGGCAGCCGGGTGTACATCTCGTCAAATTTCTGCATAACGTCTTTTCACTCCTGCCCCTAGCTTAGCAAGCTTTGAGCCAGACCTATCCACTCAAGTGATGCCGCCAGTAGCGCAAATCCTGCTCGCGCTGGCTTTTGACCTCTTGCGGTTGCGCCGAATGCCAGGTCATGGCACCACAATGGGGCGAATCAAATAGGCGAATCAAACGCTCACGATAGCGCACCAAAACAGATTGTGCCGGGTGGCCGAAGCGGTTGCGATAGCCTGCCTGCACCAGCGCGATGCGCGGCTGCACGGCATCAAGAAATGCTGCGCTGCTCGGCGATTTGCTGCCATGGTGCGGCACCACCAGGACATCGACCTTGAACCGGTGATCCGCGATCAACCGCGCCTCCTGCGCCTGCCGATGCAAGACTTCGAATTCGACACCATCCCATTGCCAATGCTGACCGGCCACGAAACGCGTCGCCGCGCGCAGGCTTTGCAGCGCATGGTCGCCCTCGATCGAACTCAGCAGGGTCGCCTTGGTCTGCATTGCCAGCACCGCCGGCGCACCGCCAGTGTGGTCGCTGTCACGATGGCTCAGCACGACCGAATCCAGCGCAAGGTCAATTCATCAAGCCGCCACCGTTGCTTCTTCGGCTGAAAAGCTGGCCGCTGAGGGCTGCGCTCTGAGGGGGCTTTATTGGCAGGTTCCGGGGAATCAGCTTGAAAAGCGATGTTTGAAGCAGCTCAGCGGTTCCTTACTGCACACAAGCACGACGATGAGTTCGGGACGGTTGGACAGCCATGTCCGATTTGTCAGTCACCGATTGTTGCCGCGGCCAGCCAGCGAATCAAGCGCTTTGTTCTGTACCTACACACTGACACTGCTACCTTAATGTGTTGATGGCAACTGTGCCGTTAACCGTTTCCTGAATCGATAAAGAAGCATAAAGTGACCGGTCTCCCTATGAGAAGCGGAAAGTCGATGACATCAGGTTAAGGCATAACCTGACCCAAAGCTTCTCAATCGAGCATAAGCTGCCAAAACGTTCTTACTCAGCTTTTGGATGCGTTGTCGTTAGTCTGATGTTCAAGATTCTGACTGAGCCATGTGTTGGCAGGTCTACAGCTGGGGTGCGTCCGAATACTGCGTGGGGCCCAATTCAGTGGTGGTCCTTTACGCGACCGGCCGAAATTCGTGCTTCCGCCGTCGGTGAGGCACCACAGCGGAGCTACAACACCGCTTTGCGGGCCCGCTCCCGATTGATAGCTGAGCGACCCCCAATTAATGCAAGCAGGGAACTTGTTGTCAGCACGGCAATGCCAATGGAATACTGAAAGGGGGGTGAGAAAACTGTGGTCACCGACCAAATTGCGTCATACGCGGCATGCAGGCAAATAACCAGCCAAAGGTTTTGTGTGTACGCGAAGACAATTCCCAAAAATAATCCGGCGATGGCCACTTGGCCGTAGTTGGCCCATGACAGGGGTATCACTCCTACGTGGTGGACTAGAAACAGTGTCGAGGCAACAAGCACCGCAGTGAAACTGCCCCATCTTTTTGCAAGTAAGTTTTGAATCAGCGCTCGAAAGGATATCTCCTCCTTTAGGGCAACAGCCACGCTTGTGAGCGCATAAACGACTCTTGTGGTCGGGGGAACCAAACTGGCATCGCTCACCAGAAGCGGGACGCTCAAGAACAAGAAGAAGGACAGGAGCAGGGTGGGTTCACGGACAACTGCATTGTGGCTCTTCAGGTTGATAAGGTCCGGCACAACCCGAAAGTACAGCCAGACCGCCGCCAGTCGAAGAGCAGTGCGGATTAGCTCGACCGGGACGCCTATTGAGTAAGATGGGAAACGCGCAACGACAATTCGTGTGAGGACCATAAAGGTCAACTCCACGACAACAATCGTGAGCCACACAAACCTTTCAGACCGTTGCATAAATAGCGGTCACAAGGGCCCAGTACTGGAACCATAGTGGACTGTCTGGCGCGAAGCACACGAAATCGCTGATTGAGTTGCTCAGAAGAACCGTCTCCTTGTGTTCTATAAAGTTGTCATTTTGATATCGAATTTTAAGTATAAATTGACAACAAGTCCACCCACAAATGGGGATATGACTTGGAAATACTTTGACAGCAGGACATCAAATTCAACTTCAAACGCAAGATGATGGGATTACATTTCCACAGATATCGGTACACGCTGACCCAGCAATGTGCAGTCGAGGGTTTCGCCTTGGCCCGTTCGAGGAATATACAAGTTGCCCCGAATTCGGGACACTTCAGGTAGCGCTGTCACGGTCGTTGAGCATGGACCGGGCGTAGCGCTGGGTTAGTCATCGGGCTTTCGATGTTGGAGAAAGCGAGAAACAGAAGGGGGAACGTGATTTCCATGGACAACTTTGAGCTAATACGAGCCACGAAACGCTGTGACCGGTGCGAGCATTTCGGCCGCTGGTTTCCGGTTGAAGTGGCCGGACAGGCGAGCGTCACAATGCATTGTGAGTGCTTGCGCCCTGGCTTTGGGAAACCTCTCGCCGAACAAATATATGGCTGTTTGTTTTGGAAGATAAGAACCTGAATGGGAATAGATGACGGAAGACTTGATATCCGTGAGGACAGGAACTCAAGCGCAACCGGGCTTGGCTGACGATTCTTCCTGGATGAAGAAGTCCATTCGCCTGCTTACCATCGGCTTGATTGCGATGATGTTGGCGAGTTGAACAAGCCGCAGTCCCGCGAAATTTGTGCCGCTAGCGCCAGGGCGTCACAACTTAATGGAGAAGGCGCATGCCTCAATCAATGGAAATATTTGTTAAAACCACTAAAGCACGAATTGTTCTGAGTGTCTTCGGCCTTGCCCCGCTGTACCTTTCGGCGTCGTACCTTACAGCACCCCCGGCTGGTATGGGGCCGACGATGCACCAGATAACATTGCTTTTTATCCCGTTCTGGGTATGGGGCGGGGCCGTCCTTCTGACAACAGGGCTGTTTGGCGGGTTCCCTCAGTGGAGCCACGCGTTCACACCCCTCTTCATGCGAAACGAAGTTTTGCGCAGGTACAACGACTATGTTGCTTCGCGATTGAGCGCGGTATCGCCGTACAAGGGGGGAAGTCGAACTCAGGTCCGGTGGCTGCAGTGGGGGCTGGTTGTGCTGATAACGGTGCTCGCTGTTCTACTGGCAGGCGTTGTTGGTGCCTATAGGTTCATTGCCGGGCTAGTTGGCGCGTGCATTGGTGGCTTGGTGGCCATGTTCACAGCAGAATTCTTGCGACGCTGATTGCTGACAAAGATTCACTCGATAGACTTGTCTCATTCTTCGGAAATGTCTCAATTGAACTTGGCGACAGGCGTTTCAAAGTTAACTCCGAAATAGGTGCGAACATAGTCCTTTCCGATATTGCTTTTTGCAACTATCCGCGCTATTAAAAATGGAGCGGTCTTGATGGGGTATCACTATTCGACAGTCCATCCTGAATCATGTCTCGGAACGTCTAAAGCAAAATCTGGCCTATCGGGAGATAAACCCTATGCTGGCCGTTTGGCCAATTTATGCTTAACGGCACAACACTTTAGCCACGTCCAAATAGAACATTTTGACATTGCCAAGACTTTAAGGGCGCACATAATCGGTTGGCCCAACGTTCATCGCTCTCGGAGGCAGCGAACAACTTTTTTGTAGAGACTTTTTCCCAGATGCAGACTGCGGAATACAACATTTTCCAGGGCGTTTTATCCACTCTTGTGGGTTGCCGCCGCTCGCCCTCCGAAAACACTGTTTAGCTCAGGGAACTACATTTTTTGCGCCTACCATCGATGGCATTCTGATCACCTACCACCAGGGCCGCGATCAGGCCTGCCACTTGGCGCTGCGCCACGCGCTCGTCGATGCGCTCGCGCACGGCCTGGCGCGAGCGCTCGACCGGGTGCGATCCGGTCTGCGCCAGTCGCAACGGGGCCGGGCCCCGGACACCGGTACGCTCATAGCTAGTGGCCTGCAGGCCCTGCTCCCAAAGCCACAGTTCATAGTCGAAGCCAAACGGGTTGATGCCGCCATGCGGCGCGTTGAGCCGAACGGTCATCCGCCAGCGCTCGCCGGCCACCAGCGCGGCGGGTGAGCGCTGCAATTCGTCGTCGCTGTCAGCGCGGCCACCCCAGGCATCTGCGTACCAGCCGAGGTAAAGGCTGGCCGGCAAGCGAACGGTGCGATCGGCCAACTGCGCCGCCTCGACATCGAAGCGAAAGCGCCGGCCGGCCTCGTTGCGTTGCGGCATGGCGGCAACGACGCCGGTCACCGACAGGTCCTGCCCTTTGAGGCCGGGCTCGAGCGCGTCGGCCAGAAATGCGCTGGCGCGCAGGCCGACCGCGCCGAAAGCCAGCAAGGCAAGACTGATGGCGGTCAGGGCGCGGCGCCAGTGAATGGGCGACATCGTGAACCAGGCCGGCACCCACAGCGCAGAGGCCAACGGCAGCAGGCCGAAATAGCTCGCCTGTGGCCAGAGCACCGCCTGCTGCAGTTGCAGCGCGCTGCCCATGATCCGTCCCAGCAGGGCCGAGGACATCAGCCGCGCCATGGCAGGAAGGTGAGCGTGCATGCCGAGGCCCGAAGGTGCTAGATCGCCTGCAGTTGCCCCGGATCGGGGTGGCGCAGCCAGGCCTCGAATTCTTCCGCCAGTTGGACGCTGGCCCGGGTTGCTGCGCTCCAGGCCTTGACGCGTCCGGCCAGATCCTGGCCGTAGTGGGTGAAATCGCTGCGGTCCGGCAGTTTGCCATTGGGCAGGGTCTTGACCCACTCGGGATTGGGCGCGAGCAAGAGCATGGTGTCGAGAAACGGCGTCGCCTTATGCCGCCAGCCCAGGTGCTTGTCGAGCCAGCCCGGCACGACAGCCTTCTGGAAATGCGGGTACAGAACCAGGCCTTTGGGCTGTGCCGCTCCGGCATAGTTGAGGTGCAGGTGGTAATCGGTCAGGCCGCCATCCCAGTACGCGCCCGGTGGTGCGCCGGCGATGTCGTGCACGGCCTGCAGCACGAACGGAATCGAGCAACTGGCCTGCAGCGCCTGACTGAAGTTGGCCTCGCTCAGGCGAACCTGGCGCGTGCGGTAGTCGCTGCTGGCAAACGGGAGGGCGGCATCCTGCGTCGAAAAGACCACGCGCTCCAGCCATGCCCCGAGGGCCTTGCGCTGCACGGTGTTGCTCAGCAGTGCGCCAAGGTAGCCAACCGGCGTGCGCCAGCGTTGCTCGCGCGCCAGGATATGGCGTCCGCGCGCCGTGACAATGTGCAGCCGATAACGGGCATGCTGCAGGACCTCCTGTATGCGCCCGGCATAAAAGGCCTTCAGGTTCTGCCCGAACAACTCGCTGACCTGTGCCGCGCCCGGTCGCTTTTCACCCGGTTTGAGTTCGTAGTGCTGGCGAATGTAGTCGTGCTCGAGTTGCGCAAACGCGGCAACCGGATCGCTCAGGCAGGCCGTCGCCATGCGCCAGGCCCCGATCGACGCGCCGACCAGATGAACCGACCGCGTCGAGTGCGTCAGCCAGTCACCAAAGATGAACCGGTCCAGCGGCCCCAGAATCAGGCCCTTGGGACCGCCGGCCGCGCCGGGGATGGTGCAGATCGCCTGCGGCAGCAGACCGTCTTGTTCGATGTGGCGCCGCGCGAGCGGACCGGCATAAAGGCACAGGGCGCGCACCGGCAACCGATCTAAAGGGGAATGTGCCCGGAGCCCTGGCCAAGCCAGTCAAACGGGTCCTGCTGCAACACCATGTCGATGTCAAGGCCCAGCGCCTCGCCCACCTTGCCCGGAAAAGTCACGGCTAATGCGCGCTCCGACAGGCCCGCTTCCTTGGCCCGGATGCGCCAGGTGGCGAGATGAATCACCCCCGCCAGCGGCTCGTACACCTTGTTTTCAAACGGCTCGTACTGATGCTCGAGCGCATCCACCATCGCCTGCGGATACTGCCAGCGCTTGGCCAGGCCGGCGCCGACCTGGGCGTAGCAAAACCCGAAGGCCAGCCGCTCGGCGTTGGCGCGCCCCAGATCGAGCGACGAGACCTCACGGTCGAGCAGCACCACTTCCTGGGGCATGCCGATGTGAATGGCCAGCTCGCCAATGGCATGGATCAGGCCGCAGGTGTAAGCCGCCTGCTGGTTCAAGCGCACCAGGCCCGCCAGCGCGCGCGACAGTTTGGCCACGTTGACGCTGTAGCGCCAGAACTGCTGCAGATGAATGCCCGGCACCGCACGCAAGGAGGAGCCCGAAGCGGCCGCCACCACCATGGCGTGCACCTGCTTCAAGCCGAGCAGCGCCAAAGACTCGGACACGCTGTTGATCCGGCCCGGGAGCTTGAAGAGATCCGAATTGGCAATCTCGAGCACGCGCGTCGTCAGCGCCGGATCCGTGCTGATGAACTGGGTGATCTTTCGCAGGTCCGCTTCCTCGCGCTCAAGCTCGCTGAGCAGCAGCGCCACCACCTTGGGGATGCTGGGCAACGCGAACTGCATGGCCAGCAAGGCATTCAGTTCCATGGCGTTACAACTCCCTTCCATCAGATTCGATTGATTGTTGAACCGGAACGCCGCATTATCCGTCAGCCGCCCATGCCCTTGAGCCTGGCAAACGCGGACGACATCGCCGTCGAAGGCGCCGCGCCGCCCGGCGCGCGGCTGCGCTGGTGCTGGCCGGCGGCCTGGAAGCGGTTGCCCTGCACGCCGTCGCGCCGGGCCGGCGCGGCGCCGAGCTTCATCGTCAGCGCGATGCGCTTGCGCGCCACATCGACCTCGACCACCTGCACCTTGACGATGTCGCCGGTCTTGACGATCTCGCGCGCATCAGTGACGAACTTGTGGGCAAGCTGGCTCACATGGACCAGACCGTCCTGGTGCACGCCCAGATCGACAAAGGCGCCGAAAGCAGCGACGTTGCTCACCGTGCCCTCCAGCACCATGCCTTCGACGAGATCCTTGATATCGTCCACGCCGTCATTGAACCTGGCCACCTTGAAGTCCGGTCGCGGATCGCGTCCCGGCTTTTCCAGTTCGCCCAGAATGTCCAGCACCGTGATCACGCCGAACTGCGTATTGGCAAAGCGCTCGGCCTTGAGTGTCTTGATCACGTCGGCGCGGCCCATCAGTTCGGCCACCGGCTTGCCGGTCTCGCGCATGATCTGTTCCACCACCGGGTAGGTCTCCGGGTGCACACCGGTCATGTCGAGCGGATTGTCGCCGCCGCGGATGCGCAGGAAGCCGGCGCTCTGCTCGAAGGTCTTGGCTCCCAGGCCCGTGACCTGCAGCAGCTGCTGACGGTTCGCGAACGCGCCATTGGCCTCGCGCCAGCGCACCACCGCCTTGGCCACGCCGGGGCTCAGGCCGGAGACCCGCGAGAGCAGCGGGACGCTGGCGGTGTTGAGGTCGACGCCGACCGAGTTCACACAGTCCTCCACCACGGCGCCGAGCATTTTGGCCAACTCGCTCTGGTTGACGTCGTGCTGGTACTGACCGACGCCGATCGACTTGGGGTCGATCTTGACAAGCTCGGCCAGCGGGTCCTGCAGGCGCCGCGCGATGCTGGCCGCGCCGCGCAGGCTGACGTCGACGTCGGGCATTTCCTGCGAGGCAAATTCACTCGCCGAGTAAACCGAAGCACCGGCCTCGCTGACGACGACCTTGTCGATCGGTGTGCTGCCATTCTTTGCCATCAGCTTGATCAGGTCGGCCGCCAGCTTGTCGGTTTCGCGGCTGGCCGTGCCATTGCCGATGGCGATCAGGTTGACACCGTGCGCCAGACACAGCTTGCCCAGCGTGTGCAGCGAGCCTTCCCAGTCGCGCCGCGGCTCGTGCGGGAAAACGGTTGCGGTTTCAACCAGCTTGCCGGTGCTGTCGACGACGGCCACCTTGACACCAGTGCGGATGCCGGGATCGAGCCCGAGCACGACGCGCGGCCCGGCCGGTGCGGCCAGCAGCAGGTCGCGCAAGTTGTCGGCAAAGACCTTGATCGCCACTTTCTCGGCTTCCTCGCGCAGCCTGGCGAACAGGTCGCGCTCGGTCGACAGGCTCATCTTGACGCGCCAGGTCCAGGCAATGCATTTGCGGATCAGGTCATCGCCAGCACGGCCCTTGTGCGTCCAGCCCAGCCGCAAGGCCAGGCGCGCCTCGGCCAGCGAGACCGGGGCCGCGGCCCGGCTCTTGGGGCTGACCGGCACGGCGGCGGCCGGCTCCGGTTCGGTCAGCGCCAGCTTGGCGTCGAGGATTTCCAGCGCGCGGCCGCGGAAGACCGCGAGCGCGCGGTGCGATGGCACGCGGCCGATCGGTTCCTCGAAGTCAAAGTAGTCGCGGAACTTGGCAACGTCGGCCTGGTTCTCGTCCTTGCCCTCCATCAGATGAGACCGGAACAGCCCTTCGTTCCAGAGCCAGGCGCGCAGGTCCTGCACGAGGGCCGGCTGTTCGGCCCAGCGTTCGCTCAGGATGTCGCGCACGCCATCGAGCACGGCCGGCACGGTGGAGAAGTCGGGCTGCCTGTCTTCGCCTTCGACATGCGGTCGCATCGGCACCACATAGGCCTGCGCCTCGTCAGCGGGGACCAGATCCGGATTGGCAAACAGCGCATCGGCCAGCGGCTCCAGGCCGGCTTCGCGCGCGAGTTGTCCCTTGGTGCGGCGTTTGAGCTTGAACGGCAGATACAGGTCTTCGAGCTCCTGCTTGGTGCCGGCCGCGACCAGCGAGGCCATCAGCGCCGGCGTCATCTTGCCCTGCTCCTCGATCGTCTTGATGACGGTCTGCAGACGATCGCGCAGCTCGCGCAGATAGCTCAAACGCGCTTCCAGTTCACGCAACTGGATGTCGTCCAGACCGAGCGTTGCCTCCTTGCGGTAGCGCGCGATGAAGGGCACGGTGGCGCCGCCGTCAAGCAAATCGACCGCCGCTTGCACCTGCTGCGGCTGGACCCGGATTTCCTGCGCGATCTGCGCGATGATTTTCTGCATGAATGGACGAGGCGTCGGCTGTGCGCCGGCGCGTTCTTGGAACAAAGGCAGGGAGTGTGCCACAGGTGCCTGCCCCGAAGCGGACCGCCCGCCGGCACGCACTGTGCGATACCAGGCAAGTCAGCTGGCCCCGCGCCTCGTGAACTCGGCTTGTACCACCCGACCCAGCCTTCCTTGGTATACGATCAAGTCAAAATAGTCAGATGCGACATTGGGTTTGGCGAATTCAAGAGTTCAGCAGGGGGAATCCACGACATGCGAAGGCCGTATGAGTTGTCGTACAGGCGAATCGATCGGATCAATCGACAGATCGCTTCATGGCTGCTGTTCTCCTCAACCCATGTCATGCCGATTGCCCTCGGAGTGGTTTCCCTGCTGGCGCTGATCGCATGGCAAACGCAATACCCGTACGACGCCCCGCAACACTTGCCCATCAGGGCAGTGGCGGACGACAACGCGTCCCTCAGCCCGGCGCAGGCATTGGCGCTGCTGCTGCGCGGCTCAACGGGGTCCTTTCACGATACGGAGCTTTCTGAGGCGCCGGTCTGGACGGTCTTCACTGTTCCAGAAGACAGCCTGGCCTGGCCGATGCCGATTGAATTCCCCTCTCGACACGCCATGGACATCGCATGCTGGAACGCCAGCATGCTCAGGGCCTTGGGTCGTGGAAACCGCCAAGGCACCACCGGCTCCATCTTTGCCGTCAAGGCAGGTTTCGCTCTTGAGGTCAACTCGTCAGCTGCAGGCAGCAATGTGCTGTGCCCGGACCCAGGCTCTCGGGCCGGCCCGCCTTTCAGCCTTGATTTGGCGGCCCGGTGATTTGCAGGCTTCGACGCAGGAATTTCATCGCAATTCAGGTCTGCTCAACGGCGAGCTGATCGTGCTGGCGATATTTGTGCTGCTCACAGCCCTGATCAACCGCAATGACCTCTATATCCTGTTTGCAGGCTGGCTCGTGGTCAACCTGCGCCTGGGCGCGCTGTCGGCCGGATGGGATACGCAGTGGCTTGGTCACATGATCCCCTATGACTGGCTGTTGCAGGGCCGGTTGATCACGATTGCCCTGTACTACGTCCTGACGTTGACGTTGTTCGCCATGCTTTTCAAGGACGACTTTGCACAGATCGGTCACAAGTCGCTGGTGCCGTTGTGTCAATGGACTTGCCTTCCTCTTCTCGTGCTTTCCTGTGTCCTGACATCGGCTCAATTCCTGCCGCTGTTCTGGTTGTTGGCTGGCGTCGGTATTCCCGCCCTGCTCTACCTGCTGGTTCGAATACGGCGAAAGACCCGCTCCAGCGCAGCCAGCTGGTACGGCGCAGCCATCTGCATCACGCTGTTCGCCAGCCTCTACGAGCTTGTCGCCGCGGCCTCGGGGCTCAAAGGCTGGATCAGTTCGGTCAACAGCGTCACCGCGGCCCTGTCCTCCGGCTTGCTGGCGGCCCTGGCGATTGCCGAGCAGATGCGGCAGGAACACGAACAGCGGCTGAGGGCGCAAGACCAACTTGTGCACACCTTCGAGGCCATGCCGATCGGCCTCTTCACGCTGAACAGGAACGGTCGATTCACGAGCGACAGTCCGGCCCTGCTCGGCATGTGGGGTACCGACCTGCTGGCCAAGGGCGGGACCAGGTGGCAAGACCATTTCGCGGAAGGCACCTGGACCAAACTGCACCGAATGGTGCGGGAAAAAGCCCTGGATGAGATGGAGGTGCAGTGGGGCAATGCGCCCGGCGAAGACGCATCAAAACGCTTCCTCGTGACGGTAACGCTGTCGCTCGGCAGGATAGAAGGATCCCTGCAGGATGTCACTGCGCGCCATCGATTCGAAACGGAACTCAGAATCGCCAAGGTGAAGGCGGAAGCCGCCAGCTAGGCGAAGTCCCACTTTCTGGCCTCGGCAAGCCACGACCTGCGCTAGCCTGCCCATGGCGTTGGGCATGTTTGTGGCACGCTTGGCCGAACTGCCTCACGACGACGAAACAAAGCGGCTGCCGACCGGCATGGAAGCTTCCGTGCGCGCGATGCAGGACATGCTCGTCGGATTCTTCGACATCTCGCAACTGGACTCGGGAACGGCGCCCGTCGAGCCGGTGGCATTCCCGATCGAAAGGGTTCTTGCGCCTTTGCGCAGCAGTTTCACGAGTGCGGCGCACGAGAAAGGACTGCGCCTGCGCCCGTCGAGCGCATGGGTCTGCAGTGAGCCGCGCCTGCTGCACCGCATCCTGCTCAATCTGGTGAGCAACGCCTTGCGGTACACCGAGCGCGGCACCGTGCTGGCAGCCTGCAGGCCGACCCATGACGGCAAGCGACTTCGCATTGAAGTGCGGGACAGCGGCATCGGGATCGCTGCCGAGCACCATGAAGCCATCTTCCAGGAGTTCTTTCAGGTCAACAATCCGGAACGAAACCGCGCCAAGGGCCTGGGCGTCGGCCTGAGCCTCGTCCAGCGCGCCTGCCGAATCCTGGATCACCCGCTGACGGTGCGTTCCGCGCCAGATTGCGGCCGTTGCTTCACATTGACGCTGCCGCTGGCGCCAGCGCAATCGGTCGACGAGCCTGCACAAGCGGCTGAATCAACGGCATCGGCCGGCATCGAAGGACTGCATGTCATGGTGATCGAGGGTGACGTATTGGGCCGGGACGGTCTGGCGGCCGAACTGAAATCGCGGGGCTGCCGGGTCACGCTGGCGCAAGGCGCGCAAATGGCCTGCGACCTTTTGGCACTGGATCAAGTCCCCGAAATCATCATCAGCGACTTCCGCCTGGAAGACGGGACCGATGGCATCCATGCCGTGCGTCGGGTCCGCGAAACAGCGGGCGGCCAGATTGCAGCCTGTCTGATCACGGGAGAAACGGACGCCGAAGTCAAGCAACAGGCGCGGGCCGAAGGTTTGCCCCTGCTCTACAAGCCGGTTCGGCCTGCGAAACTTCGCAACCTGCTACGTCATGCGGCCCTGCCCGGGGGCGAGCGACGACGCACGCAAAGGTAGTGGTTCCAACCCCCAAAGCCTGGCCTTCTCAAGCCGGGATTTCCCGGCCTGACTGCGGCCGGAGATTGGGATCCATTGTCATTTGTGCCTTTATTTCTCAGGTCGTTAACCGTAGACTGGCAAGTGTCGAGTGGGACAGGACCCTCCGGCTTCTCCAATCAAACTTCTTTCTTAAGGAATGCCATCATGTTCAGCCATGCCACGTCTTCAGTCTTCGAGCCCCGCCCCATCGAAGTTCAGCCATCAAACGCCACTCTTCGGACAGAACCGGAAATGACCGAAGAGTTGCTTCCGTTCACCGTCAAACTGGTGCACAACGACAGCGATCTCAACAAGGCGGTGCAGATCCGCCATTCCGCTTACGCGAGGCACCTTCCGGGCTTTGCC
>CAIKMZ010000067.1 GCA_903828665.1 uncultured beta proteobacterium | reverse complement strand
GCACACCGAGTTCAATCCGGAATCGTTCATGCAGCAGCTCATGGCCGCTGAGTCAGCCCAGCGTGTGGTGCGCTCGACCGCTTACCAAATGGGTGCTGCCAGGTTTCCGGTGCACCGCGATTTGGCCGGCTTCGAGTTTGATCACGCCAGTGTGGATGAGACCTTGGTGCGCAGGCTGCACAGCACCGAGTTCACCAGTGCTGCGCACAATGCTGTATTCATTGGCGGTCCTGGCACCGGCAAGACGCATCTGGCCACGGCCATTGGTGTTGAACATGATGTCTAACTCAACCGGAATGCCCTGTGTCACCAGATCCCCTGCCCCGTCGCCCCATCGAACCCGAGCGCGGCCAGCAGCGGCAAGTCGGTCTTGTTCTCCACTCCCCGCGTCACCACGGTGATGCCCAGGGCATGCGCCATGTTGCACAGGCCTTTGAGGAATGCCTGGTTGCGGGAGCTTATCTTTGGATCTCAGAACTGTTTTACCGAGCGGACGTCACCAAAAATGGCGAGGCCCCCGTCAGACCTTCATCAAACGCGTGGCGCGCGCTGCCGTACAGGCCAAGCACCCGCTTGACGTAGGCCCGCGTCTCGGGAAAAGGTGGCACACCCTTGTAGCGATCGACCTGACCTTCGCCGGCGTTGTAGGCGGCAGCGGCATAGCTGATGTTGCCGCGGTAATACGACAGCAACCAGCGCAGGTAGCGCATGCCGCCGCGCAGGTTTTGCGTGGCGTCATAGGCGTTGCGCACGTTAAAGCGTTCGGCGGTGTCGGGAATGAGTTGCATCAGGCCCATGGCCGCTTTGGGCGACTGGGCGCTGGTGTTGAAGTTGGACTCCACAGCAATCATCGACAGCACCAGTTTGGGGTCGAGCGCGTACCAGGCGCTCAGGGTCGCAGCCAGCGGAATCAGCCAGCGTTTCTTGCTGGGCAGGGCAAGCAGGTACTTCTCGATGGACAGGCCGTTGCCGGGGTGCAGGTCGGCCGGTAGGTCGACGTAGACAGGTGCTCGTGCTGGCGCCTTTTCAGGCAACTGGTCCTCGTTGACGCAGGCCGGCAGTTTGGCCGAGGTGACTTGAATGGTTTCGAGCATCTGGTACGCCTGGGCGTGGCCCATGGAGGCCGCCACCGAGAACAGGCTGGCGGCAAAAGCCTGGTTCGCAGGCACGCCCTGGCCAAACGCATAGAGCATGCCCAGGCGGTACTGGCCTTCGGCGCTGCCCCAGCGCGAAGCCTGGCAGTACAGCACGGCGGCCTGCCACAACTTGTCGGTGTTGGCGCTGTCCGGCTCCGACTCAAGCACGCTGGCTTGTTGCAGCACTTTGCGCACAGCCGGTGGTGCGTCTTCGATGGCGGCGACCGAGGGCGGCGCGTAGGCGATGCCCTGGGCCAGCGCCGCACTCATGGGCGCAGCGGCCAGCCATAGCAGGCAAGCCAGTCGAGTCACCTGATCCCCGGCCCCGTCGCCCCATCGAATCCGAGCGCGGCCAGCAGCGGCAGGTCGGTCTTGTTCTCCACACCCAGCGCCACCACGGTGATGCCCAGGGCGTGCGCCATGTTGCACAGGCCTTTGAGGAATTCCTGGTTGCCTTCGTTGGTGGTAATGCCGCGGATGTAGCTCGGGTGGACCTTGATGTAGTCCAGACCCAGGTCGGCGAGCTTGCCGCTGTCGGCAAAGCGCTGGCCAAAATACTCGATGCCGACGCGGCAGCCGAGCTGCTTGAGCTGGGTGGCGAGCTCGCGGAAGGCGTCGAACTGGCGGAACACCCCGTACTCGGGCACTTCGAACAGTAGGCGCTTGCAGACCTCGGGGTAGGCCTTGAGCAGGTGCGTGAGTTCGTGGCGGAAGGCGTGGTCGGCAATGGTCTCGGCCGACAGGTTGACGGCAATGTCGCCGGAGCTGGTGCGCAGGTGTTCGATTGCGAGCTTGACCACACCGAGGTCAATCGGCGCGGTCAGGTTGAGTTGCGCTGCCATCGGCATGAATTCGCCCGCTGTCATCAGCGTGCCCTTGTCGTCCGTCCGCAAGCGCAGCATGCCTTCTTGGTGCAGCGGGCTGTTGCCGTCGCCCGAGACGACCTGGAAGAAGCTCAGCGCCAGGCGTCCGCCATCCACGGCTTCGGTCAACAGCGTGCGCCATTGCTCGGCCGGCAGCGCGGCCTTGGCCTGGTCGTCCTCGACCGCTTGCCAGCTGTTGGGTCCCTGGCTCGCGGCGCGGGCCAGCGTTTCGTCAGCGCGCGAGAGCAGTTCGCCCATGTTCTGCTCGCGCTGGTAGCGCACGGCGCTTAGGTGGAACAGGTCGGGCACCTTCTCGCTCCACTTCGGCAACACGTTTTGCATCAGCCGCTCATGGATATCGCGCGCGGCCTCGGTGGCGGTGGCGAAGGTCGGGCAGACGATCGCGAATTCAGCGCCCTTGACGCGCCCGGCGCGCTGCCCGATGCGGCCGTTGCCGCTCTCGTAGAGCGCCGTGCCGACGTCCTTGAGCAGCGCATCGGCCTGCTGGCGCCCGAGCCGGGCATTGAGTTCGTTGAGGTCGGGCAGGCGCACCATGACCAGCGTGCCGCTGGTCCCGAACTGGTCGCCCTGCAGCGCCTCGCGCAGGTGCGACAGGAAGTAGTCGCGGCTCGACAGGCCGGTGACGGCATCGCGATTGACCTTCTGGCGCAGGGCTTCGAGGCGCGTCGCTTCCTCGGTGAACATGGCCTTGAGCCGGCCCACCATGTCGTTCATGGCGCGCGCCACGCTCCTGAGCTCCGGCGTGCGCGGTTCGGCGATGGTCAGGAAGCGGCGCTCGGCAATGGCCTGCGCCTGATCCACCACCTGGCCCAGCGGCCGCGTGATGATGCGCATTGCCAGGGTGCCGACCACGCCGGTGATGGCGGCGCCGAGCAGGAACCACAGCAGCAGCTCGACCGTTCCATCCCACAGGCTCTTGTAGGCGTAGATTTCCTGGCTGGCCAGTGTCAGCGTGCCGTATTGGATCCAGTTGTCCTGCACCTGAGCCTGCCCCGGCGTGGTGTGGACCGGAAACAGCTTCACGAACCACTCCGGCGCGCCTTCGAGCTTGGAGACGCCGATGCGCTCGACCAGGACAACGCCCTTGGGCGAGGTGATGCGGATGAAGCGGTAGTGGCCGGCGTCAAACTGGGCCGCCACCTGCAACTCGACCATGACCGGGTCTTTGGGCAGCTGCGACAGCGATAGCGCCAGCGCCGTGGCGTTGTCGATGTTCTTCACCTGCAGCTGCTGCTCCAGGTAATGGCGCGCCGACAAGACGCTCACGATCATGCTGCCGCCGAAGGCGACGGTCATGACCAGGGCGATGGCAATCCAGAGTTGTTTGATGAGGGACATGGTGGGCTCGCTGGATAAGTGGGGTGAACGGGGTCCAGGGGTGGATCAAAGGCCTTCTTCGCGCATGCGCGCCAGCACATTGCGCCATTGCGACAGTCGGGCAGTCGGGTCGGCCGACGAGGTGGCGGCACCGCCGACCCACAGGCCTTCGGCATTGAAGCTGAAGACCGGGGTCAGGTCGGAGCGCATCGAGGCCGGGCGCACACTGGAGATCAGGTTGTCAAGAATCAGGGGTTCTTCAGTCGGTTGCGGGTAGTAGCCCAGCACCATGTGGGCGATCGGCGCCGTGTTGCCGACCTTGTAGCGAACATAGACCAGGCGCAGGTGTTCGTTGGTGATCCCCAGCATCTGCAGCGTCATGTACTTGGAGATGGCAAAGTCCTCGCAATCGCCGGCGCCGTTGCCCATGAATTCAAGCGGCGTGGCCCAGTAGTCTTCGACGTGATAAACCTCCATGTCGGTCTTGAACTGGATGCGGCGATTGAAAAAGGTATTGACCTTGTTGACCTTGTCGTTATCGGGCAGGGCGCGTGTTTCTTCGATCAACTGTCGCCAGGCGGCTACCGTTTGCGCCGCCCGTTCACCGTAGCGTTGCAGTGCCAGCGATTGGGTCTTGTCCAGGTTGGGCTCGGCCAGCGACAGGGAGGCAAGCCACAGACCAAAAGCCAGCAGCAGCGCGCACGCCCCCAGGCCGGGTCGGCCCAGGGCCGCCCTCAGACGCTCAGCCGAGAGTTTCTGCATGGCGAAATGGCGCCCGGGGAGCGGGTCCCGATCGTCGCGAAATTGCAACCCTGATTGACAACTGTCATATTTAACCCGGATACACAAAGTAACAATATGAGGTATAAATCGTCCCTTCCCCAGAACATTATGTTCGTTTTCAACCGGAGCGTAAAAATGAAAAATAAATTCCCACTGGTGATGGCTGCCATTTTGGCCACTTGGGGCGCGCAGGCACAGACCCTGCCTGGGCCGATGGTCCAGGCAGCGCGCAAGGCCGTGGTGAGCAACCCCGAAGTGCAGGCACGCTGGAATGGCTTCAAGGCTGCCGGCAACGAACGTGATGTGGCGCGCGGCGGCTATTTCCCGCAACTCGACCTGACTGCATCCACGGGTCGCGAGAACCGCGACTCACCGCTGGCACCGGCCGGCGGTTACGGCACCTACAACTTCAATGCGGCGCAACTCTCGCTCAACCAGATGCTGTTTGACGGCATGTTCACCGCCAACGAAGTCAAGCGCCTGGGCTATGCCAAGCTGACGCGTTACTACGAGCTCAGCGAAGCCTCCGAGACGGCAGCCTTGGAAGCCGTGCGCGCCTACGCCGACGTGGTGCGCTACCGCGAGTTGGTGGACGCGGCAACGCAAAACTACGCCGAGCACAAGCAGGTCACGCAGCACGTTGAGGAGCGTGCCTCCGGCGGCGTCGGTCGCGGCGTCGATGTGGAACAGGCCAACGGCCGTCTAGCACTGGCAGAGTCCAACCTACTGACCGAGCTGACCAATCTGCACGACGTCAGCGCGCGCTACCTGCGCGTGATCGGTGAGAAGCCACCGGCTAACCTGCCGGCGCTGCCCGAGCCGTTCAAGCTCGGCACCATGCCGCCGTCCATCGATGTGCTGATGCGCGATGGCCTGCAGGGCAGCCCCACGCTCAACGCGGCGGTGGAAAATGTGCGTTCCTACAAGGCCGCGATTGCGTCGCGCAAGTCGCCCTACATGCCACGCATCGATTTCCGGGCCTATGCCGCCGGTGAAAACAACACGGCTGGCATCCTTGGCAACACGCGCTACAACGGCGTCGAACTGGTGCTGAACTACAACCTTTTCCGCGGCGGTGCCGACGTTGCACGCGAACGCCAGGCGGTTGACCAGAGCGAGCAGGCGCGCGACCTGCAGGAGAAAGCCTGCCGCGATGTGCGCCAGACGCTTTCCATTGCCTACAGTGATGTGCGTTCCTTGGACGAGCAGCAACGCTACATGGACCAGCACCGGCTGGCGACGGAGAAGTCGCGCGAAGCCTATCGCCAGCAGTTCGATATCGGCCAGCGCACGCTGCTGGACTTGCTCGACAGCCAGAACGAATTCTTTGAAGCCACGCGCTCCTACATCAACGCCCGCTACAACCAGGCCACGGCGCAGGCCCGCACGCTCGCTGCCATGGGCCAGTTGGTTGGCGCGCTGGGTGTGAACCGCGCGGACGTGCCCAGCGCTGCGGACGCGGGACAGGACCGCACCAGCATCGACCCCGCCGAGCTGTGCCCGATCGATGAGGTCGTCGTCGATACGCTCGACAAGATCAAGGCCGAGACCGTTATCCCGGTGCGGGCACGCCCGGCACCGCAGGCGCCGGCACCGAAAGTCACGCCAGCGCCGACCAAGGTCAGCCTGTCAGCTGACGCCCTGTTCGACTTTGACAAGGCGGTCATCAAGGCCGACGGCCAGGCCAAACTCGACAGCCTGATAGCCCGCATCCAGGGTACCCAGCTTGATATGGTGATCGCCACCGGCCACACCGATGCCATTGGCAGCGACGAGTACAACAACCGCCTATCGCTGGCGCGTGCCGACGCCGTCAAGGTTTACATGGTCAGCAAGGGTGTTGATGTGAAGCGCATCCGCACCGTCGGCAAGGGCAAGACGCAACCGGTGGCCGACAATGCCACGCCCGAAGGCCGCGCCAAGAACCGCCGCGTTGATATCGAAGTGCAGGGCGCCGCGAAGTAAGCCGGCGCTGAACCCGATGACGGTCCTGCGGGGCCGTTTTCTATTGCGCGGCGCTTTTCGTCATTGAGGGTTTGACCCGCAATCCATGCTACGGATGTAATGGATGCCGGATCACCCCGGATCTGATCCGGACGGCATGACAAATCGAGGCTAGGCGCCTTCTGCCTTCGCCAAGAAACTGTTTCTCGTCAATTGACCAGCGGCGCGTCCGGCAGTTCGTTCGGATTGACCTCGTCTGGCGCCAGCGCAAAGTGCTGCACCAGCAGGTCCGTGACCTGCGCCAGCGCCTGGCCCAATCCCTCTTCGAAACGGCCGGCCTGGAAAGCGGTACGCATGCGCGCCACGATGGCCTGCCAAACTTGCGGCGCGACCTGCTCGTTGAGTCCGCGATCGGCCACCACTTCGATGGCGCGCTCGGCCAGCAGCAGGTAGATCAGCACGCCGTTGTTGTGCGCCGTATCCCAGACGCGCAACTGGCCAAACAGCATCAGGGCCCGCTCTCGCATGATATGGCGCATCGGCGCCTTGCGCCACAGGTCGGTCAGCGGCAGGCTGGTTTCAACATAAACGCGGATCTCACCGGAGTGACGCCGCTCGCTGGCAGCCACTGCCTGCGTGAGCTTGCGCACGAGCTCTGGCGTCATCGTATGCCCGGTCGGAATCAGGCCGGACCAGCCATGCTTGAAAATCCGTTGCATGCGCTTGAGCATTACCAGTCTCCCGAGGCACCGCCGCCGCCAAAATCGCCACCGCCGCCCGAGCTGAAGCCGCCGCCCCCACCCGAGCTGAAGCCACCGCCGCGACCCCAACCAGGACCGATGCCGCCGCCGAAACCGTGCCCGGCGCCAGCGAACAAGGCCACCATCAGTGCCACCAGCGCGGCCAGGCCGGCCAGCAGCAGGCTCGATGTCACCAGCAGCGCCACCACGCCGAAGATGCCGCCCGTGGCCAGAGCGCCCAGGTTGTTGCCAAGCAGGCTGCGCGCCACGCGTGCCACCAGCGGCACCACGATGAACACGAAGATCGCCAGATCATTCCACTGGAATCCGCCGCCCGATCGATGCGATACTTCCTTGGGCGCCGGCAGATTCTCGCCGCTGACCAGCGCGATGATCTGATCGGTCGCCTCCTCGAATCCGCCGGCGAAATCGCCCTGCTTGAAGCGCGGCGTGATCGCTTCGTCGATGACGCGCTTGGCCGCCAGATCGGGGATGGCGCCTTCGAGCGTCTTGGCCACCTGGATGTTGATCTTGCGGTCGTTCTTGGCAACCAGCAGCAGCAGACCATCACCGATTCCCTTGCGGCCGATCTTCCATTCGTTGGCGACGCGGTTGCCGTAGCTGAAGATGTCTTCGGGCTCGGTGCTCGCCACCAGCAGCAGCACGATTTGCGTCCCGTGGCTTTGCTCAAAGGACGCGAGCTTGCTCTCCAACTGTTGCCGCTGCGTGTCGCTCAGTGTGCCGGTGTTGTCGACCACATGGCCGGTCAGCGCGGGCACGGGCTGTACCGCGAGCGCGGGCGCCAGCACCAGCAGCAGGCATAGAGCCGTCAACCAGCGGCAGCAGACAGACAGCAGATTTTGTGAGCGATGCCGCACGGGCATGGCGTTCATGGCACGGCCGGGTTTACTTCTTGTTGAAGTCAACCACTGGCGGCGTGCTGATGGCGGCTTCGTTTTGCACCGCAAAGTTGGGTTTGACCTGGTAGCCGAAGACCATGGCGGTGAGGTTGGTCGGGATGCTGCGGATCTTCACGTTGTATTCCTGTACCGCCTTGATATAACGGTCGCGCGCCACGGTGATGCGGTTCTCCGTGCCTTCCAACTGCACGCGCAGGTCGCGGAAGCCCTCGTTGGCCTTGAGCGTCGGGTATCTTTCCGAGACCACCATCAGGCGGCTCAGGGCCGAACCCAGTTCGCCCTGTGCGGCCTGGAACTTTTGGAACGCTTCCGGATTGTTGAGGGTCTCCGGCGTCACCTGGATCGATGTCGCCTTGGCACGGGCCTCGATCACCTTGGTCAGGGTTTCCTGCTCGAACGCGGCCTCGCCCTTGACGGTGGCGACGATATTGGGCACCAGGTCGGCGCGTCGCTGGTACTGGTTGAGCACTTCGCTCCAGGCCGACTTGGTCTGCTCGTCGAGACGTTGAAAATCGTTGTAGCCGCAGCCCGACAGACCGAGTGCGCACAGGACGACCAAGAACCAGCGTGCCATAGAAATCTCCTGCTTGTGAAACGCTACGGTAGCATAAATCGGATACCCGACAAATGGCTCAATGGGGTAAAAGTCGGCGCTCAACGCAAGCCATGCGCAAAGCGCGGCAGAATCGGGCCTGCACCATCTACTTACCACCATGCCCAAAGCCAAGAAAACAGCCGTGACCATCGCCGGATTGGCGGACGACATCGAAGCGGCCTTTTACGAGGCCTTGCAGACCGCCGATCTGGAAAAACTCATGGCCTGCTGGGCCGATGAAGACGATCTGGTCTGCGTGCACCCGAGCGGTCCGAGGCTGATCGGCATGGGCGCCATCCGGGCCGCCTTCGAAGCCATGTTTGCCAAGGGCAGCATCCGGGCCTGGCCCGAGGGCGTGCGCCGGATCGAGTCGCTGACCAGCAGCGTGCACAACCTGCGCGAGCGCATCGAAGTCATGACCGAGGACGGGCCGCGCATGGCCTATGTCGTTGCCACCAACGTCTACCACAAGACCGCGCAAGGCTGGCGCATGGTGGCGCACCATGCGAGTCCCGGCTCCGAGGAAGACGCGCAGGAAGTCACCCAGACGCCGCATCTGTTGCACTGACGCCGTGGCGCCGCGTTTCCGACAGCAGCCCGATCCATGAAGAACTATGCAGCGCCGCCGTGGTTGCCCGGCGGGCATCTGCAAACCATCTGGCCGGCTCTGTACGGGCACCGGCCGCAGGCACCCTTGCCACCCTACCGGCGTGAGCGCTGGGCCGCGCCGGATGGCGATTTCATCGATGTCGACTGGCTGCAGGGGCCGCCGAGCCGGACCCTGCTGGTGCTGTTTCATGGTCTGGAGGGCTCATCGGAGAGCCACTATGCGCAGGCCTTTGCCGACCTGGCCCGGCAGCAGAACTTTGCTTTTGCGGTGCCGCATTTCCGCGGCTGCAGCGGCGAGTTGAACTGGGGTCCGCGCGCCTACCATTCAGGCGACTTCGAAGAGATCGGCTGGATTCTGGCGCGACTGCGCCAGCAGCATCAGGGGCCGATGCTGGCGGTCGGCGTTTCGCTCGGCGGCAACGCGCTGCTGCGCTGGGCCGAAGAAATGGGCGAGCAGGCGGCGCGCGTCGTGAGCGCGGTGGCGAGCGTCTCGGCGCCGCTTGACCTGGGCGCCAGCGGCCGTGCCATCGGCCGCGGCTTCAACCGGCTTGTCTACACGCGGCGCTTTCTGGCTACGATGAAACCCAAGGCGCTGCAGAAGCTCGCGCAGCATCCGGGTCTGTTCAAGGCCGACGCCTTGCGCGCGGCGCAGGACCTCTATGCGTTCAACAACGTCTTCACGGCGCCGCTGCATGGTTTCAGGAACACCGACGACTACTGGGCGCGCGCGTCGGCCAAACCGCATCTGCGGCAGATACGCGTCCCGGCGCTGGTGGTCAACGCCGGCAACGACCCGTTTGTGCCGGCCGACAGCCTGCCGCTGGCGCATCAGGTGGGGCCTTGGGTGACGCTGTGGCAGCCCGACCAAGGTGGCCATGTCGGCTTTCCGAAAGGCCCGTTGCCCGGCCATATCCGGGCCATGCCGCAGGCCGTCGGCGGCTGGCTCGCGTCGCAGATCGATCATGACCGCAGCAAGGACAGCAGCAATGGATGACATCGTCCGACAAGCCCTGGCCAAGTGGCCCAATGTGCCGGCCTGCTATGGCTGGCTTGGCCTGGATGCGCGCGGAAACTGGTATCTGCGCGACGACCGCGCGCAGGCGCTGGGCCCGTTTGCTGGCGGCAGTTCAGCCGGCAAGGGCGACGAACTCAAGCACGAGGGTCTGATTGAATTCATCGCGCGCAACTACGAGTGCGATGCGCAGGGCCAGTGGTATTTCCAGAACGGCCCGCAGCGTGTCTATGTGGAGCTCGAGGTCACGCCGCTGATCTGGCGCGTGAATGACGATGGCTCGCTGCACGACCATCTTGGCCGCCCGGCGCATTGGCAGGCTTGCCTGCTCGACGAGCAGGGGCGCCTGTACCTGCAAACCGACACCGGGTTTGGCATGGTCCATACCATGGACATGGGCCGCGCGGCCGACGCCATCGAGCGCGGGCGCTGGACGCTTCAGGAGGCGGCGGCAGAAAGCCTGCCGGCGCGCTTCGGTTACGTGATGAGTCCGCAGGCGCGGCAACCGAAGTAGCCGCTTCGTCCTACTTGGCGGCCGAGGCCGCCGCTGCCGGCGCCTCGGGCGCTTTCGGTTCCTCGAACTTGGCGCCGCCGGCGTTGGCCATGTAGACCACGGCGCGACCGATCTCGATCGGCTCGAAATCGCCGCCGCCTTGCGGCGTCATGGCGTTCTTGCCCTTGATGGCCGAGTTCAGCAGCGCCTCATAACCGGTCTTGATGCGCGGGGCCCAGGCGGCCGCATCGCCGAACTTGGGCGCGCCGAGCATGCCGGCCGTGTGGCAGGTGGTGCACTGCGCCTTGAAGACTTCTTCGCCGCTGCGCAGTTGCCGGTTGGCGTCGCGGACTTCGACGATGCCGACCTTCTGGATGCGGGCGGTCACGGCCTTCTCCACATTCACCGCGCCGGCCGCGGGCTTGTCACCCGATGCCACGTAGTACACCAGGCCGATGATGATGAAGATCGGCAGCACGAACGAAAAGAAGACTGTGACCAGCAATTGCCTGGGGTTTTTCACCGGGCCGGTGTGGGCATCGTCGTGATCAGAAGCTTGGTTCTTGTCGCTCATGGTGTCCTCTGGGGTTCGGGGCGTGGAAAGCAGCCCGCGATTATAGCGGCCGGTCTCCGGAAAACACCTACAATGCACCCTTCGGTTTGCGGCTGTAGCTCAGTGGATAGAGTATTGGCCTCCGAAGCCAAGGGTCGTGGGTTCGATCCCCGCCAGCCGCACCACTTCTTGAAACCCAATCCCCATGCGGCCTAGCGGCCGATTCGGGTTTGGCTATCATCCACTTCGCTCATCCAGCTCCACCTTGGAGTTGCCTGTGAGCATCAAGACCCCCCGCCTGATCCGCGACCGCTGCGGCGTTTTCTATTTCCGGCTGATTGTTCCGTTAGCATTGCGGGAGTCCGTTGGAAAAACAGAGTTCAGGCGCAGCCTAAGAACCAAAGATTCAGCAATCGCCCGGCAGCGCGCTTTGGCGCTGTCCGTCGCAGTGGAGACCCGCATGAATGACGACATTGGCAATTTTTCGCACCTGTTCAAACCCGATGCCAAACAGCGCATCCGCGAAAAAATCGTGATTGACTTGCCCAAGGGCATTATTCAAACCGACACGCCGGAGGAGGCCGCGCAACTGCCTGCGATCTTGGCGGGTATGGCAGCAGCCAGACAAGCCGAAATTGCGGCGGGCATCTCTGCGGTGCTACCCATGGCGAAGTGCGGAACGAATCTGGAAGCTGCTAAAAGCGAATTCCTTAAGGAGCGAAAGCTAACGCTCAAAGACTCGACTTGGCGCAAGCACCAAGGCATTTTGAATGGGTTCATCAAGGCGAATGGAAATATTGACGTCGCCATGGTCGGTGTCAAAACAGTTACAGACTACAAAATGGGATTGATCGACGGAGAGCGGGGGGCGCGCACGATAAATTGCCATTTGATCGTCCTCGAAGGATTCTTCGAATACAACATCAACAAAGGCGTGAATATGGTCAATCCGGCCAAGAACCTCTATATTGCCGACGAAGACAACAAGGCTGAGTCATATGAGCCATTCACGCCCGAGGAACTGCAACGAATCTTTCAGCCAGACCTCTACCGAAAACAATTGAAGCTACCAGACT
>CAIKMZ010000066.1 GCA_903828665.1 uncultured beta proteobacterium | reverse complement strand
GTAGACCAAGTTTTTGATTGGCCTTGCTCATTACAACCAGTTTGTCCGGTTCGTTCATAAACCAAGCGAAAGATCCCCAAGCGAGATGGTTTGCCGCCTTTTTGAAGGGACTACTGTTCCTATTGCTGAATACAGTAATAAAGGAACAAGCTTCTTCATCAAAACCACCGCCCGCAGCGAGACGCAAGAATTCAACCATTCGCTCCTGCCGTATGGGCCCATCGGAATGGACAATTTCTGCAAAAACCAGACGCATAGGGTTCGATCCCTCATCCAAGAGAATAACGTCAGGAAGTAGTGTTGCAGTGTCCAACTGAAGTCCTAAAGCCTGAAGTCGGGCATTGAGATAACCATCCAGTTTATTGCCGGACTCACTGATGAATAACACAACGGGGTTTACTAGAAACTGAGGCGCAAAGACCTCAACGAACGCCTTTGTGAGAACAGAGCTATCTCCCGATCCCATTTGAAAACTGCCTGCGCCATTGGGAAAATTCACAAGAACTGCACCTACTCGTGCCAATGCGCCAGCCTTCAATAATCGAATTCGTCGCAGCGCGTCCGCACTGAAATGTACTGTCCGCCACGCCTCAGCAGCAACATCGAAATCAATCTCTGGAAGTAAAAACAACTCGGCAAAATTACTTTCAAGGTAGTAGCGTGGTCGATCCGAAGTTGTCGGCACAGTGATGCTGCCGACTGCCCGGTACTTTTCAAGGCCATCGCCAAGTCCTTCATCTCGAATAGGCTCACGTGTATTTTCTTGATACCAACGGTCCACGGGCACAATCAACTTCTCAGCCTTTTTTCGGGTTAAAGTCTTGAACGTATACCGTTTCCGCTATGGACTGCTGTTGCTCTGTGTTGTGAAAGTTCTCAATGGCGTCCTGGATGATGGACTCCACGGCAGGAGAAATTCTGCTTCCGGCCTTGCCGCCCCGCATCTTTGTATTCGGAATCAGTGAGGACAGAAGCCCTGTCTTACGAAAAGCCGCCACCCATCGATACACCGTCGCCCGGTTCACTTCGGCTGCGATCGGTAAGTCACCAGCAGGTCCGGAACATAGCCTTTGGCAACACCAAGAACCGGTATCCGAACCGGCTGAGATTCGAACTTCGCCACGGACTCTTCAAAGTCCAAAAGCATCATGTACTCTTTTTCCAGCAGCGATTCGAAAGGGTCAATCACTGCATTCTTTTGACTGGAGTAAGCACCGGTGACGAGCAGGTAATTCTTGGGGATTTTTCGAACCGGCATCCAAAGCCTTTCGTGGTGTGCGTGGTTGGCAAAATCATTTAGGCGATCTGCGTACTTTGGCTTAAGCCAATCACGTCCTAGCCCTAAATTATCCATCACTTTGGTTTAAAAAATGTGTATAATGAACTTATTTTTAAACCAACCAAGGAGACGTCATGATTGGATATCGCATTCGGCAAGCACGTCTAGCCGCCGGGCTGACATTAGCCGCCTTGGGAGAAAAGGTCGGTCTAACACACACAGCTATCCAAAAGTACGAGAAGGAGCTTTTAACTCCACCTTCGTCACAATTGCTCAAGTTGGCACGTGCGTGTGGTATTCGAGTTGAGTATTTTTTCCGGACACACCAGGTTGAATTGATCGAGCCTGAGTTCCGTAAGCTTTCGACTTTTGGTAAGACAGCACAAGAGGCGCTCAAAATCAAGGTCGTGGACTTGGTGGAAAAGCGGGTAGAGCTACTGGGTTTCTTTCCGGAATCTCCCATATTCCGCTTTGAGTCTCCAACTGGTCTACTGGAATCAATTCAGACTCTCGATCAGATCGAAGAGTTCGCGGATCAAGTGCGTGATGCTTGGAAGCTTGGACTAGATCCTATCGGTGATCTAACAGATACATTGGAGACTCTGGGTCTCTTGGTGATCGTCGTTGACGAAGATAATCCGGCATTTTCAGGACTTCAAGCCACTGCACGAACGGCCGATGGGCGTACTTATCCAGTTGTTGCAGTTTCATCGCATTGGCCAGGGGACCGTCAACGATTTACTCTGGCACACGAGCTTGGTCATCTGCTACTTGAAGGTCGTCTTGACAACGAAATCAATGAAGAAAAGGCGTGCAACCGATTTGCGGGTGCATTCCTCGCGCCAAAGGCAGCGGTGATTCAATGTTTAGGACCGTTGCGTCGGGCCCTGGAATGGCAGGAACTTTTGGCCGCCAAGCATGAATTCGGTTTAAGCATGGGTGGATGGCTTCAACGGGCGAAACAATGCGGCGTAATCTCTGAATCAATTCATGTTGGTTTGTACAAAAGGTTTTCCGTAAATGGTTGGCGTAAAAATGAACCAGGTGAAGCCGTGCCGCGCGAGCAGTCAAGACTTTTTGAGCAATTGGTTTACCGTGCATTGAGTGAAAAATACATCACTGAGTCAAAAGCAGCTGAACTGCTTGGCATTCCAATGATGCAATTTCATAAGGAACGCCAACTGGAGTCAATGGATGCAGTTGCTCATCAGTGATGCAAATATTCTGATTGATATGGAGGCGGGGGAGTTGTTGACCCAACTCTTCCAGCTGCCAATGCAATTTGCCATACCGGACATTTTGTACTGGGAAGAAATTGAACCTGGAACACCTGGACTGATTGAACTCGGGCTAAAAATTCTTGAAATATCTGGTGAATACGTGGCCTATGCGGCAACCTTGCCGACCAAGTTTGGAACAGATCCAAGCTCAAATGATTATCTTGCAATGGCTCTTGCAAAACAGGAAGGCTGCCCATTGCTTACCGGCGATCAAGCTCTTAAAGCGGCTGCACAGGCTGAAGACATAGCAGTGATGGGCACGGTTTGGCTATTGCGCACCATGGTTGAAAACAAAGTAATTGACGTCGAGCAGGCGCTTTCTGCCTTGAATCTGATGAAAGTGCGTAAAAGTCGGCTTCCATGGGATGAGGCTGTGCGTATTTTGAACGGGCTTCGCAAAGAGAGTAGTTAATTGGAGACTTCATTTCGGCAGTTGCTGCCAAGAGAGAACCATGACAGAACGTTATCCTTGCCGAGTTGGGCATGTTGGAGCGCACGGAGAGCGGCGGCGTGATTTGCCCCTATTCGCCCATGCACATCGACATGTACTTGAAAGCGGCTTGATGGCTTCAGGAGGTGATTTGTGAGGAATCCCGTCATGCTTAACAGCGCCTCCAAAACTTTGTCGCACTAACTTACGTACGCTGTCGCATTAACTTACATACGAAATCGGGTCAAAAATGAAGATTTGTCGCATTAACTTCCAGTTGTTCACAATGGGCCGATGAGGGCCAACCTTTACGCACTGGCGGCCGTTGCACTCTGGGCCTCCCTGGCAACACTGGGCGTCTCGCTCAAACATGTGCCGCCATTCCTCCTGACCGGGATTGCCCTGGCGGTCGGCAGCATACTGACCTGGCCAGCGGCGCTCAAGGACCGGCGCCAGTGGACGATAGCGCCCGGCACGCTGGGCCTGGGTGTCTTCACGCTGTTCGGCTACCACTTTCTGCTGTTCATCGGCCTGCGCCTGGCGCCGGCGGTCGAGGTCAACCTGATCAATTACCTGTGGCCCTTGCTGATCGTGGTGCTGGCGTCCCTGTACCTGCCGGGGCTCAAACTGCGCGGTGTTCACGTCCTTGCAGCGGCGATGGGCTTTGCCGGCGCGGCGACCGCCATTCTGGGGGGACGTGAGGCGACGACCAGCACGCCTGGCAGCGCCGGTTGGGAATCGCTGCCCGGCTACCTGCTGGCACTGGGCTCGGCCTTCATCTGGGCCAATTACTCACTCCAGACCAAGCGCGCCGAATTGACGGGCAGGAGCTTTCCCACGGCATCGGTCGGGCTGTTCGGCCTGGTCTCGGGCGCACTGTCGCTGGCCTGCCACTGTGCACTTGAACCGGCCGTGGCACTGAGCGCACACGACTGGCTGCTCCTGCTGCTGCTCGGCCTGGGGCCGCTGGGCGCAGCCTTTCTGCTCTGGGACAAGGCCTTGAAACTGGGCGACGTGCGCCACATCGGCCTGCTGAGCTACCTGACACCACTGGCATCCACCACGCTGCTGATGCAGGCCACCGGGCGCACCCTGAGCTGGCACGTCGCGCTGGCCGCCGCCCTGATCATTGGCGCCGCCCTGCTGGGCATGCGCCGCGCCTGAGTTGCCACGCAAAAGGTCTGGCGCACCAGAGCCGACCGAAGGACAATGCGCCCATGATCGAGCTCAGGGACATCGAAGCCGCCGCTGCACGTCTGCAGGGCCAACTGCTGCGCACCCCTTGCGTCGCCTCCAGAACCTTGTCCGACATCACCGGCGCGCAGGTATTTCTCAAATTCGAGAACCTGCAGTTCACCGCCTCCTTCAAGGAGCGCGGCGCCTGCAACAAGCTGGCGCAACTGACACCTGCGCAGCGCCAGCGCGGCGTCATTGCCATGAGCGCGGGCAACCATGCCCAGGGTGTGGCCTACCACGCCCAGCGGCTGGGCTTGCGCGCGGTGATCGTGATGCCACGCTTCACCCCCAGCGTGAAGGTCGAGCGCACGCGTGGCTTTGGCGCTGAAATCGTGCTGCACGGCGACACGCTGGACGAGGCCCGCCAGCACGCGCTGAGTCTGGCCGCCGAGCAGCAACTGGTCTTCGTGCACCCCTACGACGACGCCGACATCGTGGCCGGCCAGGGAACCGTGGCGCTGGAAATGCTGCAGGAAGTGCCGGATCTCGACACCCTGCTGGTCTCGGTCGGTGGCGGTGGACTCACCGCCGGCATGGCCATCGCCGCCAAGGCGATCCGGCCAGCCATCGCGATCATCGGCGTGCAGACCACGCGCTTTCCGGCCATGGTCAATGCCGTCAAGGGCACGAACTACCCGCAAGGCCTGAGCACCATTGCCGAGGGCATTGCCGTGGGCACGCCGGGCCAGATCCCGCTGGCCATCATCAAGATCCTGGTCGACGATCTGCTGCTGGTGGACGAGGGCGACATCGAACAAGCCATCGTCATGCTGCTTGAAGTCGAGAAGACGCTGGTTGAAGGTGCCGGTGCGGCCGGGCTGGCGGCGCTGCTCAAGCACCCGCAACAATTCCGGGGCAAGCGTGTCGGATTGGTACTCAGCGGCGGCAACATTGACCCGCTTCTGCTGGCGTCCATCATCGCGCGCGGCATGGTTCGCGCCGGCCGGCTGGCGCGCATTCGCGTCAGCGCCCGAGACGTCCCCGGCACGCTGGCCCGGATCACCGCCACCGTGGCCGAAGCTGGCGCTAACATCGATGAAGTGCATCACCAGCGCGCCTTCACCACGCTGGCAGCGCAAAATGTCGAGGTTGAACTGGTGATCCAGACACGCGGCCCGCAGCAT
Source organism: uncultured beta proteobacterium (assembly GCA_903828665.1). Lineage (GTDB taxonomy): Bacteria > Pseudomonadota > Gammaproteobacteria > Burkholderiales > Burkholderiaceae_C > Rhodoferax. Next base: position 15,388 of record CAIKMZ010000066.1, on the reverse strand, counting down.
ATCGCGCAGGTGCTGGGCCAGCTGCTGGACGCCGGCCTGGAGGCGCAAGTGATTCAGTAAATACCCTCACGCAGCGCCGACAAGCCATCGTCGGGCGCGCAAGATTTCGACAGCATGGGTAGAATCCGCCTCTTTCTCCTCCCGCAAGCGCAAGGAAACACCATGTCAAGCCCCACACCCGCCACGCTGGCTTCCGACATCGACCCGGTCGAGGCTGTCGTCTCGTCCATGCCGCTGGTTTTGCCGCTGGCCGGCGCGGTGCTGATATTCCTGCTGGCGTTCATTGCCGTTTCAATGGCCTGAACGCCATCCAGGCTAGCCGATGATCGCCAGCCACGGCAGGCCGATCAGCAGGAACACCGCGATAAAAATCACGCCGAAGAGCCCGCCGAGCCGCCAGTAATCGGCCGACGGCAGATAGCCTGAGCCATAGTACACCGGCGACGGACCGGTTGCATACGGTGTCTGCACGCCCATGATGCCCAGCGTCAGGCATAGCAGCAGCGCGAAATGGGGAATGTCCATGCCGGGGATGGTCGATCCAACCGCGAGCATGACCGGCAGCAAGGCGGTGACGTGCGCGGTCACGCTCGCAAACAGATAGTGCGTGAAATAGAAAACCAGCACCAGAACAATCATCGCCGTGAACGGTGAAAAACCGCTCATATGCGCGGCGACTGCCTCGGCGAACCACTTGACGAAGCCGACCTTGTTCAGGCCATCCGCGAGCGCCACCAGGGTGGCAAACCAGGCCAGCGTATTCCACGCGGTCGAGTTCTTGACGACATCATCCCAGGTCACAACCTTGCAGAGCAGCATCAATGAGATCACCAACAGCGCCACGGTGGTTGCATTGACGAAACTGTCGCCGAATATCCACAACAGCAGCGCGAGAATCACCAGCACAGCCAGCGTTGCCTCGCGCGTCGAAAATCCGCCCATCTTCTGCAGTTCGGCCGCCGCCCAGGCCGGGACCTCCGTGCCTTCCTTCACTTCAGGCGGATAGATCCAGTAGCTGAGCAGCGGTATCAGAATCAGCAGCAGGATGCCGACCGGCGCGAAGGCCATGAACCACTGTGTCCAGCTCAGGCTGATCTTGGCGGTCTTGTTGACCAGTTCCACCGCCAGCAGATTGGGCGCCAGGCCGGTCAGGAACATTGAACTGGTAACGCAGGTCGTCGCCAGCGCAACCCACATGATGTAGGAGCCAATGCGGCGCGCCGATGGGTCATTGGGTTTCGATTCGTAGAGCGCCGGCAGGTTTCGAATCACCGGAAAAATGGTGCCGCCACTGCGTGCAGTGTTGGACGGCGTAAACGGCGCCAGGATCGTGTCGGCAATCATGACGGCGTAGCCCAGCGTCAGTGTGCGTCGGCCCATGGCCTTCACCAACATCAGGGCAATACGGCGCCCCAGGCCCGTCTTTTCGTAGCCGAGCGCGAACATGAAGGCGCCGAAGATCAGCCAAACCGTGGCGTTTGAGAAGCCCGACAGCGCCCAGGTCAGCGCCGCGTTGGCCGGTTTGAAGCCCGGCTTCGCCAGTTCCGCCGGTGCGTAAAGGACCCAGGGCGCGAGGAATGTGACCAGGGTAACGCCGATCAGACCAACGGCGCCGCCAGGCAGCGGCTCGGTCATCAGGCCGACGATGACGCCGGCAAAAATGGCAAAGAAATACCAAGCGTGCGGCGCCAGACCATTAGGCGCCGGTAGCAGTGCGATGGCGATAGCCACCACGATCGGAGCGATCGCTTTCCAGGAGATAGTCATGAGATTGCCTTTGCTTTGTTAAGCGCGGTAAAACCGCTCGGCACCGATAACACACTGCCTGGGCCACATTCGCCGGTGCCGACAACCTGGCCCCGAAACTCATGTTCCTCTGGCCGGGAATATGCGCTTTGATTTACATCAGAAGACAATCGCGACAACCATCAATCAATGTCTTTTTTGTGCCTCTCTTGATCACAGGCAGCGCCGCGCTGATGACGACGGCGCGCAAGCATTGCTCGGGCCTGGCGACGCGACTGCATCGGCCAGCACGACCGATTTGCGCAGGCAAATTAAAAAGCCACCGCGGCGGTGGCTCTTTTGTTGCGACGTCAGTCGCAGCGCCCGTACGGTCGCTGAAGTCCGGTCATTGTTCGCTGCGCGAGATGGCAGCTGTCAATTCAGCCATGACGCGCGGATCCGTCCGGGCGATGGTCCACAGACGTGCGTCGGCGCGGTCCCTGGCAATGCGCGCCGACCAGGCGTTCAAGGCGTTGACGGCACTGATCGCAAGATTGCGTGCGGGTGCGGCAAACAAAGCCAGCGCCGCAAATCCGACCAGCCACAAGGCAACCCACGCTGCCAGCAGGTGACCGTCTGCCCAGGTGTCGATCAGCTGATCCGCCACCACCACCAGCGCCGACACCATCGCAGCCAGCAGCATGACGCTCAAACCCTTGGTGCTGTCAAAGCCCCGGCGCGAAGCCCTTGCTGTCCCGATCTCGGTCTCGTTGCGGACCACATTGGGATGCTGGGAGGGGAAACCGGGTTGCACAATACTGGCCATGATCAATTCCTTGCTTCAACACCCCGCCTTCCTGGCAGGGCTACGCAGGGATACTAGGGTTTATACTGATGACGGTCAAGTTAATATCTGTGATTGCATTTATTCATAGAATTGATTAATCGTCGCATGAATACGCTCAACTTCCGCACCCTGGACCTCAATTTGCTGCGCGTTTTCGACGAGGTGATGACGGAACGCAGCCTGACGCGGGCGGCGCGCAATCTGTCTCTGACGCAACCGGCCGTCAGCAATGCACTGCGGCGATTTCGCGAGGCGATGGGCGACGAGTTGATCAAACGCAGCGGTCAGTCCATGGCTCCGACACCGCGCGCGCTGGCCCTGTGGCCGGCCGTGCGCGAAGCGCTGCGCGAGTTGCAGGAAGTGCTGACACCCAGCAAATTCGTGCCTGCGCAGGCCAAGACCACCTTTGTACTGGCCATGGCCGACGCGACGGCAGCACAGTTGACGCCTGGCTTGATCGAGGTGATGGATCGCGAGGCACCCGGCGTCTCGATCCGCGTTGTTCCCCTGACCACCCGCGATCCGCGCCGGCTGCTTGATGAGGAGGTGGCCGATCTGGCAATCGGGTACTTCCCGGCCGCCTTTGCCGATTTGACGGCACGCGAGCAGGCCGGTGAGGTTGTGGCCTACAGCCACCAACGTCTGTACAGCGGTGAATACGTGTGTGTGATGCGGCGCGAGCACCCGCTGGCGAGCGAACCCCTGACACTGGACCGTTATTGTGCGGCGCGGCACATGCTGGTGAGCTTTTCCGGAAGACCGTTTGGCTTCGTCGACGAAGCACTGGCCGTGCATGGGCGAAAACGTCGCATCGTGCTCACGGTCAATCAATTCTTCACGGCCGGCAAAGTGGTGACGCACTCGAACCTGTTGACGGTCCTGCCGCGCCATTTCGTGAGCGTCACCGGCATGGCCGATCAGTTGGTGCTTCGGGAATTGCCGTTTGCCGTGCCGACCGTCCACATTGACGCCCTCTGGCACCACCGGGTGCACCGTACCAGCGCTCACGAATGGTTGCGCTCGACCATCCTGGCACTCGCGCAGTCGGCTTTTGTCGTCTGACATTAACACCATGAAAATTCAGTTGCTGTCCGACCTGCACCTGGAAGTGCATCCGCACTGGGCAGCGACCCCTGCGCCCGGTGCGGACGTGCTGGTTTTGGCGGGGGATATCGGCTCATACCAGGCCGGCTCGCTTTTGGCGACCACGCCCGAGCGTGACTTTGGCCTGACTCGCTTTTCTCCCAGGAACGGCTGGCCCACACCGGTGCTGTTCGTTCCGGGCAACCATGAATACGATGCGCTCGACTTTGACCTGGCACACGATTGCCTGCGCGAAACTTGCGAGCGTCTGGACATCCGCTGGCTCGAACGCGAAATCATCAGCGACCTGGGTGTGCCTGGGCAACCGGTCCGCTTTGTCGGCACCACCCTTTGGAGCGACTTTGACGCGCTCGGTCCGGCGCCAGGGGCGATGGACCCGGCCTCGGACACGCGACTGACAAGGCAGCTTCAGGCACGTGACAAGGCCTTTCGCGCCGCCAACTACTATCTCAAGAAGACTGGCGGAACCCGAAATGGTTCTCCGATGCTGGCCGACGCCGTGCGCGAGCAAGGCCTGTTGTGCCAGCGCTGGCTCCAGGATGCCTTGCTGACCCCGTTTGACGGTGCAACCGTTGTGGTCACCCATTTCGCACCCAGCCTGCGCAGCGCCGATCCGCGCTACGGCCTGACCCCCGGCACGGCCGGGTTCTGCAACACGCTGGACGCCCTGCTACCCCACGCGCAGCTGTGGCTGCACGGTCATTTGCACGCGCCAAGCGACTATTGGCAAAGTGGCTGTCACGTTGTCGCCAACCCACTGGGCTATGCCAGAAAGAACGAGCAAACGGCATTTCAGGCAAGCTTGTGTCTGGACATCTAAGGCGCGCAAGTCTCCGACCCGCGACCCGTTGACAATTGACAAACAGTCGTCGCCTGCGGCCACTAGACTGCTAATTTGAATGGGGGTTCCCGCATGAAGATTCTTCTCGCCGTCGACGGCAGCCGGTACACGAAAAAAATGCTGGCCTACCTGGCCACCCACGCCGAGCTGTTCACCCCAAGCAACGATTACACGGTCTTCACAGTGCAGCCGCTGCTGCCGCCGCGGGCACGGGTTGTGGTCGGCAAGGAAATTGTGGACACCTACTATGCCGAGGAAGCCGAAAAAGTGCTGGCCCCGGTATCCAAGTTCCTGCTGCGCCATGGCATCGATGCCAAGAGCACTTGGAAGACCGGACGTGCCGGCGAGAGCATCGCCAAACTGGCGCAGGATGGACGGTTTGACATGCTCATCATGGGCTCACACGGCCATGGCACACTCGCCAATCTGGTGATGGGGTCTGTGGCGACCCAAGTGCTGGCCAACTGCAAAGTGCCGGTCCTGTTGGTGCGCTGACAGCGGGTCCAACTCAACGCAGTGCTGCCGCCGCGGCCGTGGTGAGGGCGCTGGTCAGGGCGTCCAGCACTGCCGAGTCCAGATTCCAGCAATGCCAGTACAGTTCAACCGGCAAGGCCTGCCCGGGTGCGATGTCGACCAGGCTCCCCTCCTGCAGGTGTTGACGCACCTGCAACTCCGGCACCACACTGACGCCCCAGCCATCGAGCACCGCGCGCACCTGTCCTTCGGAACTGGGAACATACAGTTGGCGCAAGGCGACCTGCTGCAATTGGAGCGCGCGTCCGACAAATTCACATTGCAAATCATCCTTGCGATTGAATGCCACAAACGGCACGGTGCGGAAGTTGTGCGGCGACAAGCCCTGCGGGAAATGCGCGGCAGCGTACTGCGCCTGCGCCACCGCCACATAACGCATGGCGCCAAGCGGCACCAACCTGCAACTCCGCAAAGCCTGCTTGACCGTCGTCACGCAACCCAGAACCCGGCCTTCGCGCAGCCACTCGATCGTGAAATCCTGATCATCCGTGATGATCTCCAAACCGAGGCCCTGCCGAGCCAACCGGCTCAGCGCCGGCACCGCCCAAGTCGCTATGCTGTCGGCGTTGACCGCAATCGAAATCCGCTCCTCGTCGCCACCACTGCCGGAATTACCCGGCGCCAGATCCTTCAAGTCTCGCTCCAGATCAGCCCGCAGCAAGCGCATCTGCAAAGCGTGCTTGAGCAATAAGCGCCCGGCTGAGGTCGCCTTGAGCGGACGACTGCGCACAATCAGCACCGTTCCGACCTGGACTTCAAGTGAGCGCAAACGCTGCGAAACAGCAGACTGGGTGATGGAAAGCCGCAACGCGGCGCGCTCAAAACCGCCTTCTTCAACGATAGCAGCAAGACATTCCAGGGCGTTGGCGTCGAAAGTACTCATGTCGGCAATTCTGATCCGTTTCGACAAAAATAGTCTTGCCATTCATTCATCATTCGCCTCGGCAACAGGCTCAGTTCTTTGCACTAAACGTCAAAAACACAATTAATTGGCACAAAACGCCAAAAAATGCGACAATTATCAAAACCCAATTAGAAAAAGGGAGAGGCCGCTCAACATGAAACCGATTGGCATCAAGAAAACATTCTGCACGACGCGAGAAGCCGCCGAGTTGCTCGGCGTGTCGGTGGGCACGATCCAGCTTTGGGCGGAAACGGGCGTTCTGGAAGCCTGGAAGACCATCGGTGGCCACCGCCGTGTGATGCGCGACTCGGTGGACCGGCTGTTGCACAAGGGTTCCGACAGCGGAGCGCCGCCCATCAGCGTTGACGTGCCGGACAAAGCGATCCGACCGCTGAGGATCCTGGTCGTGGATGACGACGTCAATCTGCTCCGACTCTATGAGGCCAACATGTCACGCTGGCCCATGGCACCCACCGTCATGACCGCCAGCAGCGCCATCACCGGACTCTTGATGATCGGTGCCAAGCGTCCCGATCTTCTGGTGACGGACCTGCACATGCCGGACATGGATGGTTTCTACATGTTGCGTGTCTTGCGCAACACACCGGAACTCGCCCACACCACGGTGGCCGTCGTCACCGGACTCGATCACAGCGAAATCGCCCGGCATGGCGGCATTCCGGCAGGCATTGAAGTCTTGCCCAAGCCGATCCCGTTTGACCGCTTGCAGGCCATCGCCACCGATATCGTGAACCGGGGACGCTTTCTGATGCCCGCCCTTCCTGTTACGTCAGCCCCACCAATCCCACAGATGAATAGCCCAACATGATCCCAGTCCTGATCGTCGATGATCATTCCGACATCCGCCGCCTGCTCAGCATCACGCTGGGCAAGGAATTTGAAGTACTGGAAGCCGAGGATGCCGCCAGCGCGCTCGATGCCGTACGCCGGCATCACCCGAAAATCATCCTGCTTGACGTCATGATGCCGGGCAAGATGAACGGCCTGCAGGTGCTCGAGGCCATCAAGACCAACCCGCAGACCCAGGATATTCTTGTCGCCATGATCAGTGCCCGCGGCCAGGTCGCCGATCACGACGACGCCCGCAGACGGGGTGCCGACGCCTACTTCGTCAAGCCCTTCAGCCCGCTGCAAGTGGCAGCCTGGGTCAGGAGCAAGGTGGAATGACTGCAAGCGCCCCACCGACGGGCATCAACACCCTGCGCGGGGAATTGCAGGCGCTGAGCAAGCGCACGGCGGCATTGGCCATCAGCGAAGAACGCTGGGCGCTGGCCATTCTGGGCAACAAGGACGGCATCTGGGACTGGAACTCGCAAACCGGACAGGTCTTCTTTTCCGACCATTGGAAGTCCATGCTGGGTTACCAGCCAGCCGAAATTGGCGACCAGATCGACGAGTGGTTGACACGCGTCCATCCGCAGGATCTGGACGATGTGATGCAGCAGCTGCGGCGTCACCTGCAAGGTGAAACCGACGTTTACGAGTGCGAGCATCGACTGCGCTGCAAGGACGGCCACTACCTCTGGATCCTGGCGCGGGGCCAGGCGCAGTGGGACGCGGACGGCACCGTGCTGCGCATGACCGGTTCACACAACGATGTCACCGAACGCCGCCTGGCACAGGACGCGCTGCGCGACCAGACCGAGGAATTCAACACCATTTTGAACCTGAGTCCGGATGGTTTTGTCTCCTTCGATCAGGCCGGGCGCATCAAGTACTTGAGCCCGGCCTTCACGCAGATGACCCACCTTGAACTCGCACAACTGCAAGGTCTTGATGAGGATGCCTTTTGGTTCGCACTGGCGGGTCCGCCCGAAGAGGCAAGCCTGCCGGGCAAACCTCGCCGCCTGCTCAAGATCAACGAGCCCACGCCGCGCGTGCTTGAGGTCAGCCAGCGTTTCAGCCAGGGCGCCACGGTGTCGCAGATCCTGTGCTTTCGCGACGTGACCCACGAAACCGAAGTGGATCGATTCAAGACCGAATTTCTGTCCACGGCGGCGCACGAATTGCGTACACCGCTGGCCAGCATCTATGGCTTTGCCGAACTGTTGCGGACCCAGACGCTCGATGAAGCGAGCCGCCGGGAATTTCTGGATGTCATCTTCGCGCAGTCGCAGCAGATGTCATCGCTGCTCAATGAACTGCTCGACCTGTGCCGCATCGAGGCGGGCGGCGCCAAGGAGCTGACGCTGACGCGCGTCGCGGCCCAGGATCTCGTGCAGCAGGTATTGACGAGCCTGCAACTGCCGCCGGGACGCGCCATGCCGGTCATCGAAGGCCCCGCCGACACGCTCGTCGTGCACGTCGATCCAGGCAAGACTCAGCGGGTCATTGCCAACGTGCTGTCCAACGCCTACAAGTACTCGCCGGGCGGCGGTGCGGTGCAAGTGCGGATCGAGGCCGACCCGGGAGCCGACCACAAGCCCATGGTCGGCATCCATATCACAGACCACGGCATTGGCATGCCGCCCGATCAGGTCGATCGCGTTTTCGAGCGCTTCTACCGGGCCGACAAGTCCGGCAAGATACCAGGCACCGGTCTGGGCATGAGCATCGTCAAGGAACTGGTCGAGCTGCAGCATGGCCGCGTCAGCGTGCACAGTACCGAGGGCATGGGGACCACCGTTAGCCTGCTGCTGCCGGTCGACGAAGCGGCATGCGCATGATGCCAAAGGCGGCTGCGATGGGTTCGACTGCTCCGAGCGCTGCCATCGCAAGCCAGCGACGCATCACCCTGATGATCTGGCTGGCCGCCGGCATCCTGATTCTGCTGACCTGGTGGCATGTGTTTGCGCTGGTCGGACAAAGCCACCAGCGCGAACTGGCCTCAGCTGAGCAGGAGTTGGGCAACCTGACGCGCCTGACCGAAGAACATGCCATCCGTACCTTGCGCAGCGCCGACCAGGTGATCCGCTTTGTCCAGTCGCGCTACCTCGATATCGGAGACCGGTTGGACCTGCAGGCGCTGACCGCAAGCGGCGTCATTGACACCGAAATCTTCAATCAGGTCGGCGTCATCGACACCAAGGGCATCTACATCCTGTCCAATCTGCCGATTACGAACCACATGGACCTTTCCGACCGTGAACATTTCAAGGTTCACGTCGCATCGGACGCCGTCGGACTGTATGTATCCCAGCCGGTGCTCGGCCGCGCCAGCGGCAAATGGTCGATCCAGATGACACGGCGCATCACCCGACCGAACGGCGACTTCGGCGGAGTCGTTGTGGTATCGATTGACCCGGGCTATTTTTCCAGCTTTTACTCGGCACTCAATCTGGGCTCCAAAGGGCTGGCCGCCCTGTACGGCCTGGACGGCGTATCGCGTGTGCGCCGGGTGGGCGCCAAGGAAGGATACGGCTACAACGCGCACAACGCCGATATGTTCGCGCGCATCAGTCGCGGGCAGTTCTCTGGTGCTTATACAGAGCAATCTCCTGTGGATGGCGTGGAACGGCTCTACTACTTCCGCAAAGTGCCTCAATACCAGCTGCTGGTGGTGGCAGGCTTTGAAACACAGGAACTGCTCGCCAACCACCGGCAGGCCAGGGATGCGCTGCTGATGCAGGCCGCGCTGATGACGCTGCTGGTGCTGGCGCTAGCCATTGCCATCACGCGGCACTTGCGGCGCATTCGCGCGGAAATGGTGGCGCGCCAGAAGGCCCAGCTCCGAGTCGAGGATCGCACACAACAACTCAGCGCCATTTTCACGATGAGCCCGGACGGTTTTGTCTCGTTTGACCAGGAGCGCCGCGTCAAGTACGTCAACCCCGCATTTGCCGACATGACAGCGCTCGGCACGGAACGGCTCGAAGGGATCGGCGAGCAGGACTTCTCCCGCTGGCTGAACCGGCGCTGCGGCACCACCACGCCCTTTGCGGGTATCGCCGCCCTGCGCGCCAAGTGCATGGACGGGAAGCCCGGTGCGCGTGAACTGATTCAAATGAATGGCGACGCAAAGCGGATGCTGCAAGTCGGCTTGCGCTGCAGCGAATCGAAATCGGTTTCGCAAATCCTGTACTTCCGGGATGTGACCCCGGAGTACGAGGTTGACCAGATGAAAAGTGAATTCCTGGCTACGGCGGCACATGAATTGCGCACACCAATGCAGAGCATTCTTGGCTTTTCGGAGGTCTTGCTGCACCACGAGCTCGAGGCCCCGGCGCAAAAGGAATTGCTGGGCATCATCCACAAGGAATCGGGGAAGTTGTCCAAAATCCTCGGCGAGCTGCTCGACCTGGCACGGATCGAGGCGCGCCGCGGGATGGATTTCCGTTTCACCCGGGTCTGCCTTCAGGATCTGGTGATGGATCTCGTCAAGGCATTCATGCCACCGGCCGGACGCGCCGCACCCGAACTGCGCATGAGACCGGAACCGGTGTACGTGATGGCCGACGACGGCAAGCTGCGCCAGGCGCTCTTGAACGTGCTGTCCAATGCCTACAAGTACTCGCCCGACGGCGGCCCGGTGGTCTTGCAGATTGAGAGCCGCGACGAAGCCGGACCGGCGTCGCGGGTATGGATCCACATCACGGATCAGGGCATTGGCATGACGGCACTGCAATGCAGCCGTGTCTGCGAACGTTTCTACCGCGCCGACGCCTCGGGCAAGGTACCGGGCACCGGTCTGGGCATGCGAATCGTCAAGGAAATCCTGGACATGCATGGGGGTGAGCTGGCCATCAGCAGCAGCCCGGGCCTGGGCACCCGCATCAGCATGTCCCTGCCCTTCTGAAGAAAATCCGCCTTGAATTTCCTTGCGCTTTTCCTCGACAGACTCAAGATCGGCACCAAGCTGACCCTGGGGATGGGGGTCATGCTGGCCATGATCATCGCGATGGCCTTGCAATCGGTTTATGGCGACCACCTGCAGGTCAAGGAAATCGAACGCATGTACGCGGGCGAGCTGATGGGTCTGTCCAACCTGACGCAGGCCAACAGCCATTTGATGGAGACCGGCCGCGCGCTGCGGCAGATGATCCTGGCGCCCGACGCGCCCAGCCGCCAGTTGGCCCGCGCCGAACTCGACCATGCCCGCGCGCGTCTGCGCTACGCGATGGAAGCGAGCGACAAGGTGCTGAGCCGGCCAGAAGACCGACAACGGCTGCTCACGATTGCAGCGCTGCTGAAGCAGTACATGCTCAATATCGATCACATCCTGGCGCTGCTGCAGCAGGACCCGGGCTTCAAGACGGACAACGTGTCGCGTTTCCTGGTCAGCCCGGACAACGTGCAGGTGTTTGAAGCCACCGACCGGATGATGGAGACCCTGGTGCAGGACCAGCAGGACGCCGCCAAGTCGGCGGCACAGCGGGCGGCAGAATTCTCCAATGAGCTCACGCGCCAGACCATCCTCATCCTGCTGGTGGCGTTGACGCTCGCACTCGCGGTGGCCCGTCTGGTGGGCAACGCCGTGCGCCGGCCGCTGGACGACCTGCGCCAAAGCATTGAAGATCTGGCTGCAGGCAGGCTCGACCAGGTCGTGCCGCATCTGGAGTTCAGCAACGAAGTCGGGGCCATGGCACGCTCGCTCGACTCGCTGCAGCGGGGCGCACGTGCAGCAGAAACACAGCGCTGGGTCAAATCCCAATCCGTCACCATTGCCATGCGCCTGCAAAGCACCCGAAATCTCGATGAGTTTGCCAAGGCACTTGGACAGCAGTTGACTGAAGTGATCGCGCTGCAAGCCGGTGCCCTCTACGTACTTGACCAGGCTTCGGGCAACTACCGCTTCCAGAGCATCGGCAACCAGGTGCAGCCGCATTGCGGTTCCATGGACTTTTCCGCGGGCGAAGGGCTGCTGGGGCAGTGCGCGCGCGACGCGGCTTGCCTGGTTCACCAGGAACAGCACCTGCTGCCGGCTTGCAACCGGTCCGGCACCGTGCTGGCAGTCCTTGAAGTCAGCCAGATCGAGCCTTTCAGCGAACGCCAGCAATTGCTGCTGGACGAACTGCTGCCAGTGATTGCCATGAATCTGGAAATTCTCGACCGCAACTAGGCCACGCACGACCTTCTGCTGCAAACCCGGCAACTGTCCGACGAGTTGCGTCTGCAAAACGAGCTCATCGACTCGGCGCGGCTCCGGGCGGAAGACGCCACCAAGGCCAAGAGCGAGTTTTTGGCCAACATGAGCCATGAGATCCGCACCCCGATGAACGCCGTCATCGGCCTGTCGTTTCTGGCCCTCAAGACCGACGCGCCAGCGCGAACACGTGACTACCTGCAGAAAATTCACACGGCCGGCTCGTCGCTGCTGGGCACCATCAACGACCTGCTTGACTTCTCGAAGATCGAGGCCGGAAAGCTTCATCTTGAACACCGACCATTCTGGCTAGATGATGTGCTCGATGGCATGTCCGGCCTGGTCGCACACCAGGCCAGCAAGAAAGGACTTGAGCTGCTGATCAGCGTCGAGCCCGCCGTGCCGGAGAGCTTGGTTGGCGACGAGGCCCGGCTGCGCCAAGTCTTGACCAACCTGGTCGGCAACGCGATCAAATTCACCGAACATGGCCACGTGAAAGTCAGCATCGGCGCGGCACCGCTTGGCGATGAACACATCGAATTGACCGTCGCGGTCGAAGACACGGGCATCGGCATGAGCGCAGCCCAATGCAGCGGTTTGTTTCAGCCTTTTTCCCAGGCGGACAGTTCCACCACGCGCCGCTACGGCGGCACCGGCCTGGGACTGGCGATCTGCAAGCGCTTCGTCGAGATGATGGACGGCTGCATCCGCGTTGAATCAAGCGTCGACAACGGCAGCACCTTCACGTTCAGCGCGCGCTTGGGCAAGTCAACCGAGCAACGCCGCTGCGCGGCGCAAACGACGTCGCTGCATCACCTGCGCGTGCTGGTGGTCGACGACAACGCCGATGCGCGCCAAAGCCTGACCGAGCAGCTGAGCGCGCTGGGTCTGCGCGCGTTCCCCACCGCCAGCGCCCGGGAGGGCATGGCGGCCGTGATGCCAGCGACCCGTACGATCTGGTTCTGATGGACTGGTGCATGCCGGAGATGGATGGCGTCGAGGCGACGCGGCGCATCCGCCACGAAATGACATTGGCCCATCCCCCAACGGTGCTGATGGTCACCGCCTTTGGCGCCGATGAAGTGCATGACGCCGGATTGCGCGCGGGCGCTATCGCCTTTCTTGACAAACCGGTGAGCCCGTCGCGCCTGTGGGACACCTTGACCGAGACCTTGAGTGCCGCAGCGCAGTCGCCGCGCTTTGGCGATGCCACGCAATCCACGTACAAGAAACAGCTTGCGGGCATGCAGGTGCTGCTGGTGGAAGACAACGAGATCAACCAGCAGATCGCCATGGAATTGATGACGGTGATGGGCGTATCGGTGACCTTGGCCAGCGACGGTGGACAGGCGATCGCCATGCTGCAGGCGGCGCCTGAACCACTGCCATGGTCGGTAGTCCTGATGGACCTGCAAATGCCGGTGATGGACGGCCATCAGGCAACGCTGGCCCTGCGCCGCCAGGAGCGCTTCAAGACCCTGCCCATCATCGCGCTGACGGCCCACACGTCGCCGCAAGAAGTGGCACGCTGCCTCGCCGAAGGCATGAACCAGCACCTGAACAAGCCGATTGATCCGGACGCCTTGTACGGCTGTCTGGCGCGCTGGGGTTCACTGGCCGCGACCGACAACCTGATGGCGCGCATCGAGGGCATCGACGTCGCGCGCGGCTTGCGCCAATGCGCTGAGAACCGCCAGCTCTACACCACCCTGTTGCAGAAGTTCCTGAGGACCATCGCGGAGACGCCGACGCAGACGCGTGAGGCGCTGGGCAACAGTGACCTTGCCCAGGCGCAACGGCTGGCGCACAGCCTCAGAGGGGTTGCAGCCAACCTGGGCGCCGCGCATTGCGCCGATCTGGCCGCGCAACTCGAAGACGCCATCCGACAGAAGGCCTCTTTGCCGGCGCTCGATCTGATGCTGACCGCACTGGAGTTGCATCTGACAGAACTGAACGCCGGCATCACAGCGGCGATGCCGGCTGCGACATTGGACCCCACGGCCACGGCGCAAGCACCGGACACAGCACATTGGCGCGGCGTCTGTCGCGCCCTGACCGAACTGCTGGCCGCCAACGACGCGCAAGCCAACGCCTTGCTCGAAGCCAATGCCACTTTGGTGGCCATGGCGCTGGGCGCGGGCTTCGCCGTGCTACAACAACAGGTGCAGGATTTCGACTACTCGGCTGCGCTGACCACGCTGAAGGCCGTAGCCGACGCAACACAAATTGAATTGGACTGAGCAGCGCGTCATGGATCTATTTTTGGCTATCAAACCAACCCTGCTGATCGTGGACGACACGCCGGCCAACCTGACGCTGCTGGCAAGTTTGCTGCAGCCGACCTACACGGTCAAGGCGACGACCCGTGGCCAGAAGGCACTTGACATCGTTGCCGACCAGGCTCCGGACCTCGTTCTGCTCGACATCGAAATGCCCGACCTGAGCGGCTACGAAGTGTGCCGCCGCCTCAAGGCGAACCCGCGGACCCAGGCGATTCCGATCATCTTCCTCACCAGCAAGACCGACGCCGGCAGCGAGGAGGCGGGCTTGGCCACCGGCGCAGTCGACTACATCACACGGCCGATCAACCCGGCCATCCTGCTGTCACGGGTCAAGGCGCACCTGGCGGACGCAACCAGCGCGGCCAGCCTGCGCATTGCCAATCAATACCTTGAAGTGGCCGTGGCAGCGCGCACCAGCGAATTGACCAACCTGCAGGAAATGACGGTGCTGGCACTGGCCTCGCTGGCGGAAACACGGGACACCGAAACCGGCAACCACCTGCGGCGCACCCAGCACTACATGCGTGCGCTGGGCCAGCACCTGCAAACCCATCCCCGCTATGCCGATCACCTGGACGAGGGCATGATCAGTCTCCTGTTCAAGTGCGCGCCGCTGCATGACATCGGCAAGGTCGGCATACCCGACCGCATTCTGCTCAAGAACGGACGCTACACGCCGGAAGAATTCGAGATCATGAAGACGCATCCGACACTGGGCCGCGACGCCATCGTGCGGGCGCAGGAACTCAGCGGCCAGCGCATGAACTTTCTCGAAGTTGCAAAGGAGATCGTCTACTCGCACCACGAAAAATGGGACGGATCCGGTTATCCGCAGGGTCTGGCCGGAGAGGCCATTCCGCTTGCGGCGCGCCTGATGGCGGTTGCCGACGTCTACGATGCACTCATCAGCCATCGAATTTACAAGAGCGGCATGACCCATGCACGGGCGATGCAACTCATCGCCGACGGGCGCGGGACGCATTTTGATCCCGATGTGGTCGACGCCTTCGTCGCGCTGGGTCCGACCTTCGAGGCCATCTCAGTGCGCTTTGCCGATACCGACCTGGAAATCTGGCAAAAGGCCGAATACCTCTCTTACATTCTCTAG
>CAIKMZ010000065.1 GCA_903828665.1 uncultured beta proteobacterium | reverse complement strand
GTATCCATCAGAGGATCCACCTCGATTGCTCGAAGTCTCTTCCTGAACAACGGCTGTTCATGCTCCTGGCGTTCAACGCTCTCCTGTTTATCCCCAGTGGGGAGGGAGGCATCCATAGCATCTTGATCCGCAATCCATGGTGCAAAAGGCGTGGATCCCGGATCAAGTCCGGGATGAAAGCCACAAACCGGGTCGCTCAGCTGAACACGCCCCCATACTGCTTGCGCAGATCGTTCTTCTGCACCTTGCCGGTTCCGCCGACCGGCAGCGCATCCAGGAAGATGACATCGTCCGGCACCCACCACTTGGCGACGCGCTCGGTGAGAAAGGCCAGAATCTCTTCGCGCTCCACCGCCTTGCCGGGCTTGCGCACGACGAACAGCAGCGGGCGCTCGTCCCACTTGGGGTGCTTGACGCCGATGACGGCGGCCATCGCCACGGCCGGGTGGCCCATGGCGGCGTTCTCCAGGTCGATCGAGCTGATCCATTCGCCGCCGGTCTTGATGACGTCCTTGGCCCGATCGCGGATCTGCATCACGCCGTGGGCATCAATGGTGGCGATGTCGCCGGTCGGAAACCAGCCGTCGACCAGCGGTGATGCCTCCGCCTTGTAGTAGCTCTGCACGATCCACTGCCCGCGCACCAACAACTCGCCCTGCGATACGCCGTCGCGCGGCAGGGTGGCGCCGTATTCATCGACGACCTTGATCTCGGTGCCGAACACCGACTTGCCCTGGCGCGCAATCACCGCATGCTGCTCGGCCACCGGCAGTTCCCGGTTCTTGGGCGAGAGGCAGCTCATGGTGGCCACGGCGGTGGTCTCGGTCATGCCCCAGCCGTGGCGCACTTCGACGCCGTAATTGTCGACAAACTTGGCGATCAGGGCCGCCGGCATGGCCGAGCCGCCGACGCCGGTGCGCTGCATGGTCGAGAAGCGCAGGCCATGCTGCTCGACGTGCTGCATCAAGGCCAGCCAGATGGTGGGCACGCCGGCGCTGACCGTCACGCGTTCGCCTTCCATCAGCTCATAAAGGCTGGCGCCATCCAGGCGCGGCCCCGGCAGCACCAGGCGCGCACCGCCGATCGGCGCCGCGTAGGGAATGCACCAGGCGTTGATGTGGAACATGGGCACCACCGGCAGGATGGTGTCGCTCGGCGACAGCGACAGGATGCCGGGCAGGCAGCCCGAGATGGCGTTGATGACGATGGCGCGGTGCGAATACAGCGCACCCTTAGGGTTGCCGGTGGTGCCAGAGGTGTAGCACAGGGCGGCGCCGCTGCGCTCGTCGAACTCGGGCCAGTCGAACTGCTCGCTGTGCGGCGCGATCAGGTCCTCGTAGCACACCGTGGTGACGCCATCGATCGCCGGCATGTTCGCGGCATCGCTCAGGCAGATCCAGTTCTTCACCTTCGGGCAATACGGCGCGATGCCCTTGATCAGCGGCGCGAACGTGCTGTCGAACAGCATGGCGGCGTCTTCGGCATGGTTGATGATGTAGATGAGCTGCTGCGCCTGCAGGCGCGGGTTGCAGGTGTGCATGACCATGCCGCTGCCCGACACCGCGAAGTAGGCCTCCAGATGGCGGTGGTTGTTCCAGGCAATCGAGCCGACCGCGCTGCCGGGCTCCAGGCCCAGGCCCTTGAGCGCGTTGGCAAGCTTGTGCGAGCGCGCCGCGCATTGGGCGTAGGTGTAGCGAAACAGCGGCCCGTGCGTCTCGCGCGAGACGACCTCGACGTCGCCGAACTGCGCTGCCGCGTGTTCGATGATGCCGGAAATGAGAAGGGGTCGGTCCATCATGAGGCCGGGTTGCAGCATGGTTTGAGTCTCCAGTTTATGGTGTGAGGGAAGCAAGAAAGGTGTCGATGGCCGGATTGACCGCATCCGGGTGCGTCAGGTTCGAGGCGTGTCCCGCGCCCGGCACCAGCACCCATTGCGCATCGGGAATCGCGGTCGCCATGGCCTGTGCGCGCGACGGCTCGATGGCGCGGTCGCGCTCGCCGTGGAGCACCAGCGTCGGCACGGCGATGCGACCGAGCTGGCCGCTGATGTCGTCACGCGTCAGCAGGGTTCGAAAGCTTTGCCGCAGATCGGCAATGGCCGTCTGCTTCCACTTCGCGCGCCAGGCCGCAGCGCCCGACCACTGCGATCCCAGGATGAAGTGTTCGAGAATGCCGGCACGCCGCTCCGACAGGCCGCTGCCGGTCCAGTCCTGCAGCATGTCCTGATAGCCGGGCAGGCTGGCCGGGTCTTCCGGCAGTGCCTGGCTGTTGATCAGGATCAGCGCGCGCACGATCGCCGGATGGGTCAGCGCGCAGCGCAAGGACAGGTAGCCGCCTTGCGACATGCCCACCAGAACGGCTTGCGCGATGCCCAGATGCGCGAGAAAGGCGGCCAGGTCATCGGCGCTGTCGTAGTAGCTGAACGGGGCGCAGTCACCGGTGGCGGTCTGGCCGTGTCCGCGCTCGTCCCACACGATGCAGCGGTAGCGCGACTGCAGCGCCGCGACCTGCGGGGCGAACATGCTGCCATCCATCAGCAGACCGTGCGAAAAGACCACTGCAGGGCCACTGCCGCCGCTGTCTTCAAAGTGGATTTTCTGGCCGTTGACCTGGGCGTAAGGCATCGGGTTCCCGCTTGTATTTCTTCATTCGACGAGGGCGTCGCGCGCATCTTAGGATGAGCCCATTTTTCGGTCAACCGGCTGCGGTAAGGTGAGGGACAAGGCGTGCGGATCGATCAGCCGCCACCGCGCTGCATGTAGAGGTCAAAGCGTTTCATGAACGCGTGGCGCTGCGCATCATCGAGGCCGGCAAAGCGAAAGCTCACCAGGAAACGCGGCATGCGCACCAGGCCGATCACGCGCGGCTCGCCCGCCTGCCATTTCAAGCCCAGCGCGCCGTCGCCGATGCGCACACCGGCCGACTTGTCCTGCAGTTTCCAGTGGTGCCCGCCGATCGCGCCGGGCAGCCAGCGCAGCCAGTCGGCCTCGGTGCAGGCCATCTCGCGCTCGAAGCGCTCAGGGTAAGACGATTGCATGGCTGCGGGAGTCGTGGCATGAATGCCGGATCAAGCCCGGCAGGACAGACGGTCAACCACCGGCGATCGGAGGCCAGATGGCCAGCACATCGCCTTTGGCCAGCGCGTACGTCGCGCGCTTCTCGGGCTCAATGTACTTTCCGTTGACCAGCACCAGATGCACCAGCTTGGGCGGCAACCGGTGCGACTCGATGATCTGCCCGATGCTGGCGCCCTCAAGCACCTCCAGCTCGACGATGTTGGTGTAGCGCGAGGACTCGGGCAGGTAGTCGGTGAGCGAGGCAAAGAGCTTGAGCGTGATCTTCATGCGTGGCAAATTCTATCGGCGCCGCTCGTCCTGCGCGCCGGACCATTGGCCCTGCGCCTGCGCGCTGGCCAGGTAGGCGGCCATCAGCTGGGTCGGATCCTTCAGCAGCACGTTCTTCCAGTCACCGAGCCTGACCTGGCCCTCGACCAGTCCGCGCATCACGCCGACGTGCGCGGTCCAGCCAACCGAGTTGCAGCCGACCAGCACATCGTCCTTGAACTGCAGGCTCAGGTGCCGGCCCGCCGCCTTGTCGGTCAGCTCGACATGCTCGCCGCCCGCCACGCCCTGCCAGTCGCCGAAGCTGGTGGAGATCAGGCCCAGCGTGTCGAGCACATTGATCTGCGTGACGCCCTTGAGTTCGGCCGCGAGCGCCTTGCCGTGCGCAAACGCCACCATGTTGAGCGCCGCCACGCGCGCCTGCTCGGCGGCGTTGGGCTGGATGGCGCTGACCACCGCCTTGCCCGAGACCTTGTCGAAGGCTTCGGCGCAGTCGCCTGCGGCATAGATGCCGGGCACGCTGGTCTGCAGATGCTCGTCGGTCAGGACGCCGAGCAGGCAGCTGATGCCGGAATCCTTCAGGAAGCCGATCGCAGGACGCACACCGGCGGCGCTGATCACGAGATCGGCCTGCACCGTCTTCCCGTTGCTCAGGCGCACAAGCAGCGGCGCGCCGGCCTCGATCGATTCGACCCGCGTGCCGGTGAACACCTGCACGTGCTTGGCCTCGACCCAGTCGCGGATCATGCCGCCCGCAGTCGGTCCCATCATGCGCGGCACCATGCGGTCGCCCATCTCGACCACGCTCAACTGCACGCCGCGCGCCGCCAGGGCCTCCATGATGATGCAGCCGATGAAGCCGGCGCCAAGCTGCAGCACGCGCGCGCCCGGCTTGGCCAGGCCCATGATGGCGCGCGCATCGGCGAGCGTCCAGCAGGTGTGGACACCGGCGCTGGCGATGCCGGGAATCGGCGGCTGCACCGGATGCGAGCCGGTGGCGATCAGCAGCGTGTCAAAAGCAATCGATTCGCCATTGGCCAGCAGCACGCTCTTGTTCGCCGCGTCGACCCGCTGCACCGAGCCCTGCACGCGCTTGATCCCCAGATCCGCATAGTGCGACGCGCTCTTGCGCAGGTAGGTGCCGCTCTCGTCGACCTTGCCGATCAGCAGGTAGGGAATGGCCATGCGCGAGTACGGCGGCTCGCCTTCGTCTCCGACGATGGTGATGCGGTCGGTGGGTGCCTGCTTGCGGATGGCCTCTGCAGCAATGACACCGGCCGGGCCGGCGCCGAGGATGAGGTGATGGGTCATGTGGGTCTCCAAAAGTTAACAAGCGGTCACATGACCGCTTGTCATGCCGGACCTGAACCGGCATCCATATCGACGTGAAACCTGGATTGCGGATCAAGTCCGCAATGACAAATTCCGCATTCGTGCCTACAAACTCAGCCGCTTGCGGGTCTCGGCGGTGGGACGGCCTTGTGCGTCCCAGCCGCGCGCCGCATAGTACTTGGGCAGCATCTCGGCGAGCATGTTGAACTTGCCCTTGGCCGGGCCGGTCTTGCAGGCACCGTCCGCACTGGTCAGGCGCGCCGGCAGGCTGTCGTCCTTCTCGGTGAAGCCGGCGCGGTTGTTGAACTCGCGCTCCATGTTCCAGATGCGCTCGCCGATCAGCGCCAGTTCCTCCAGCGTGAACTGCTCGCCGCAGGCACCCTGCATCTGCGGCGCCAGATCCTGCAGGCCCCAGGCAAAGGTGGTGAAGATGCACAGACCCGACGAATCGAAGGCCGCGGTGGCGTCCTGGAAGGCCTTGACCAGATCGGGCTTGCCTTCATGCTCGAGCGGATCGGTCTTGACCGGAATGCCGAGCACTTCGGAGGCGATCGTGTAGCCGCGCAGGTGGCAGCCGCCCCGGTTGCTGGTGGCGTAGGCCAGGCCGATGCCCTGGATCGCGCGGCCGTCGTAGGCCGGGAACTCCTGGCCCTTGGAACTCATGCTCAGTTCCGGATGGCCGTACTTGGCGGTCAGGCGTTTCGAGCCCTGGCCGATCTCCTTGCCGAAGCCGCGACCGTTGACCGTTTCTTCGGCCAGGAAAGCCAGCGCCTGCGCCGAGCCGAACGTGGCCTCGATGCCGACCTGCTCCTTGGTCAGCACGCCCATGTCGTAGAGCTCCATCACGGCGCCGACCGTGGTGCCGAAGCTGATCGGGTCGATGCCCTCTTCGTTGCACAGCAGGTTCGCGTATTGCAGCGCTTCCAGGTCGTTCACGCCATTGGCCGCGCCCAGCGCCCAGGCCGCTTCGTATTCGAGGCCGCCGTTGGCCCCGCGGTATTGCGGCTTGTTGATGATGGTGAAGTGGCCCTCGTCCATCTTGCTGATGCGCCCGCAGGCGATCGTGCAGCCGAAGCAGGCCTGGTTCGTGACCAGGTGCTTCTTGCCGTCGGTCTTGCGCGGCGCCGCCATGGCCTCGGCACCGATGTCCTTGGCGCCTTCGAACTGGTTGTCGCGGTGGTTGCGTGTCGGCAGCGCGCCGATTTCATTGATGACGCTCATCAGCACCTGCGTGCCCATCGCGGGCAGGCCGGTTCCGGTGACGCCGTTCTCGGCCAGCACCTTCTTGCCGGCCTTGACGGCGGCCATGAAGGCCTTCGGGTTCGCGATGTTGCCGACCCCCTTGGTGCCGCGCACGGCGATCGCCTTGAGGTTCTTGCTGCCCATCACGGCACCGACACCGGAGCGGCCGGCGGCGCGGTGCAGGTCGTTGACGACGCTGGCGTAGAGCACGCCGTTTTCGCCGGCCTTGCCGATGCTCGAGACGCGCGTCAGCG
This sequence comes from uncultured beta proteobacterium, assembly GCA_903828665.1. Lineage (GTDB taxonomy): Bacteria > Pseudomonadota > Gammaproteobacteria > Burkholderiales > Burkholderiaceae_C > Rhodoferax. The sequence continues at coordinate 19,080 of CAIKMZ010000065.1, read as the reverse complement.
GGTCCTGCAGGCTCTTCTTGAGCGCATCCTCGGTTTCCCACACGCTCTTGCCCCAAAGGTGGCTGGCGTCGCGCAGTTCGGCCACGTCGTCGTTGACGTAGAGGTAGACCGGTTTCGCGCTCTTGCCTTCAAAGATGACCATGTCCCAGCCGGCCATCTTGAACTCGGCGCCCCAGTAGCCACCCGAATTCGAGCAGGCGATGGCGCCGGTCAGCGGACCCTTGGTGATCACGGTATAGCGCCCGCCCGTGGAGGCCATGGTGCCGGTCAGCGGGCCGGTGGCCCAGATGATCTTGTTGGCCGGCGACAGCGGGTCGACCTTGGCATCGACCTCCTCCACCAAGTATTTGGAACCCAGGCCGCGCGAGCCCAGGTAAGCGCGCGCCCAATCCATGTTGAGCGGCTCGGATTTGACGGTGCCAGCGGTCAAGTCAACGCGAAGAATTTTTCCTGCCCATGCCATGATGGTTCTCCTTAAACGGCCGAGGGCTGGTTGCCCAATTTGTCTGCCCACTGGGCCATCTTGCCCAGGCCGGTCCAGTTGGCGTCGATGAATGTGATGGCGCCGGTCGGGCAGGCGTCGGCACAGGCCGGCTCGCCGCCGCACAAGTCGCACTTCTGCACCTTGCCGGTGGCCTCAACGTAGTTGATCGTGCCGAACGGGCAGGCAATCGTGCAAACCTTGCAGCCGACGCAGGTGGCCTCGTTCACGACCTTGGCGCCGGTGGCCTTGTCCACCGTGATCGCTTCGACCGGGCAGGCGTGCAGGCACCAGGCCTCGTCGCACTGCGTGCAGGTATAGGGCACTTTCTTGCCCGTGTGGTGAAAGTCGAATACCTTGATGCGCGATTTGGCGGTGGCGAAAGTGCCGTAGTTCTCGAAAGAACAGGCCATCTCGCACTGCAAACAGCCGGTACATTTGTCTGCATTGATGTGCAACACCTTTTGCATGTGTCTCTCCTGGGGGTAGCGGCACCTATGAAATGCCATGCCTATGAAAAAAAGAACATAGCGATTGTTAGGCGGCAAAAGTGCGTTTCACCTAGGGGTAACCCTAGGATTTCCCCTTGGACGCCGTGAAATTCTCAATTTGCAACAATGCGTGCGTCCGTTCGTTGTGAACGAAAATTGCCATGCCCATGAAAAACACCGCCACCTCGATCGACCCGGCCGGCGCCGCCGCGCGACTGAGCCGCATCGCGCAGGCGCGCCGCGCCGTGCTGCAGGAGCGCCGCGTGCTGGCAAGCGGTGCGCTCGCTCCCTGGATCGAGAACTCCTGGCAACGCTGCCTTTCGTTGGGCCTGCACCCGCAACAGCGCGTGGTGTTCGATCAGGTCTCGCCGCAGCAGATGCGCCGCACCACGGAAGCCAACCAGCAAATGGTGCAGGCGGCCCGGCCGATGCTGGAGCAGCTCGGGCACGCCATCGCCAATACGCGCTACTTCGCCATCCTCACCAATGCCGACGGCGTTGTGGTGGATGCCGGCGGCGCGATTGACCGCTCGGACCCGCGTGCCGACAACATCACGCGCGTCGGCACCGACTTGTCCGAGCACAGCGTCGGCACCACGGCCATCGGCGCGGCGCTGACCGACCTGCAACCGGTCTGGCTGCACCGCGGCGAGCATTTCTTCGCCGACACCTCGATCTACAGCTGCGCCGGCGCCCCTTTGTTCGGACCCGACGGCCGCTGCATCGGCATGCTCGATCTGACCGGCATCGAGGCGGTCGAGCGGCCCGAACTCAAGCACCTAGTGCGGCAGTCGGCGCGCAGGATCGAGAACGCCTTGCTCAGGCGCCAGCCGCACCATCTGCTGCTGCGCCTGAACTGGCCGGGCAACGCCCTGGGCAGCGACGCCGACGGCATGCTGGGGCTCGACGGCGACGGCTGGATCACCGCTGCCAACCAGGTGGCGCGCCAGATGGTGCCCGATCTGGCCGCCGTCGGTCGGACCCCGGTGCACGCCAGCGAAGTCTTCGGCATCGCCTGCGGCCTGCTGTTCGACGCCGCCCGGCGCGGCGATGCGTCGCTGGAGATCCCCCTCTGGAGCGGGCTGCGCCTGCAGGTGCTGGCGCTGGAGCGCGCCGGCGCGATTCCGGCGCGCGCGCCGCTGGCCGATGCGCGGCCGCTCAAGGACATCGAGGCCAGCCTGATCCGCCAGGCGGTCGAGCAGGCGCGCGGCAATGTGGCGCAGGCGGCACTGGCACTGGGCATCAGCCGTGCCACCGTCTACCGCAAACTCGGCAAACCGAAATGAACCCGGCCTATGGCGGCGCGGTCGTGCTGACGCTCAAGCTCGCCGGTCTGACCACGCTGATCCTGCTGCTGCTGGGCACGCCGCTGGCCTGGTGGCTGGCGCGCACGCGCTCCTGGGTCAAGCTGCCGATCGGGGCGCTGGTGGCGCTGCCGCTGGTGCTGCCGCCGACCGTGCTCGGGTTCTATCTGCTGGTGGCGCTCGGTCCGCACGGGCCGCTCGGGCAATTGACGCAATCGCTCGGCCTGGGCCTGCTGCCCTTCACCTTCAGCGGCCTGGTGCTGGGCTCGGTCATCTACTCGATGCCCTTCGTGCTGCAGCCGCTGCAAAACGCCTTCGAAGCCATCGGCGAGCAGCCGCTGGAAGCCGCCGCCACGCTGCGCGCCTCGCCGCTCGACACCTTCATCCACGTCGTGCTGCCGCTGGCGCGGCCCGGTTACCTGAGCGCGGCGGTCATGGGCTTTGCCCACACCGTCGGCGAATTCGGCGTGGTGCTGATGATCGGAGGCAACATCCCGGACAGCACGCGCGTGCTCTCGGTACAGATCTACGACCACGTCGAGGCGCTCGAGTACACGCAGGCGCACTGGCTCGCCGGCGGCATGCTGCTGTTCTCGTTTGCCGCGCTGCTCGCGCTCTACGCACTGAACCCGGGCGGACAGCGCCAAGGCGCTGCGCAGCGATGACGGCCGCCGTGGAACAGCGCCTGCACGCGCGCTTTCGGCTCAGCCACCCGGGCTTCACGCTGCAGGTGGATCTGAACCTCGCCGGCGCCGGCGTGACCGCGCTGTTCGGCGCTTCCGGCTCGGGCAAGACCAGCTGCCTGCGCGTCATCGCCGGGCTCTCGCGCAGCGACCCCGATTGCAATGCCTACATCGCCGTCAACGGCAAGGTCTGGCAGGACGACAGCGCGGGCCTGTTCGTGCCGGTGCACCAGCGCGCCATCGGCTACGTGTTTCAGGATGCCAACCTGTTCACGCACCTGAACGTCGCGCAGAACCTCGCGTTTGGCCGGCAGCGCGTGGCCGCGGCGCAGCAGCGCATCGCGCTGGAGCAGGTGGTCGCCCTGCTGGGCATCGGGCATTTGATGCAGCGCCGGCCCGGCACGCTGTCCGGCGGCGAGCGCCAGCGCGTGGCCATCGCGCGCGCGCTGGCCACCAGCCCGCGCCTGCTGCTGCTCGACGAGCCGCTGGCCGCGCTCGATGCGCAGCGCAAGGCCGAGATCCTGCCCTACCTCGAAAAGCTGCACAGCGAGCTCGACCTGCCGGTGCTCTACGTGAGCCATGCGACCGACGAAGTGGCGCGCCTGGCCGACCAGATGGTGCTGCTCGACGCCGGGCGCGTCAGCGCCGCGGGGGCGACGCACGAACTGATGACGCGGCTCGATCTGCCACTGGCGCACGGCGACGGCGCCGGGGCGCTGATCCACGCCACGATCAGCGGCCATGAAGCACTCTATCACCTGACGCTGGCCGACTTCCCCGGCGGGCGCCTGCGCGTGGCAAGCCAGCCGCGCGCACTCGGCCAACGCCTGCGCCTCCGCGTGCTGGCGCGCGATGTGAGCCTGACGCTCGCGCCGCAGGCCGGCACCAGCATCCTCAACATCCTGCCGGCGCGCGTCGTCGCATTCGCGGACGACAGCCCGGGCCAGGTCATGGTGGCGCTTGACGCGGGCGGCACCGCGCTGCTGGCGCGCATCACGAAGAAGTCGGTTGATGCGCTCTCGCTCGTGCCCGGCAGCGCCGTCTACGCCCAGGTCAAGGGCGTGGCGATCGTCGGCTGAGGCGCTGACCCTGCCGACGGCTTGTCATGCCGGACCTGATCCGGCATCCATGCTTCGCACACCATGGATTGCGGGTCGTGGCCCGCAATGACAGCCCGGCACCCAGCGGGCTACTTACGCTTCGCCGCGATGGCCTCGATCTGGTCCATGATGCGATTCATGCGCGCGACGATGGCCTGGTAAGGCGCGGGGGTCGCGAGGTCGACGCCGGCCTCTTTCACGAGTTCGTACGGATAGCGCGAACCGCCGGCGCGCAGGATGTCGAGATAGCGCTCGCGCGCACCGGGAACGCCCTGCAGGATTTCGTCGGCAAACATGTTGCCGGCCGAAATCGAGGTCGCGTACTGGAAGACGTAAAAGCGGTTGTAGTAATGCGGGATGAAGGCCCACTCGACCGTGTACAGATCATCGACCTTGACGACCCCCTCCTGGTCGCCGTGGTAGCGCCGCAGGATGTCGCCATAGATCTTCGTCAGCGCCTCGCCGGTCAGTGATTCGCCCTGGTCGACGCGCGCGTGCACGTCGCGCTCGAAGGCGGCGAACATGGCCTGGCGGAAGAAGGTGCCGCGCAGATTCTCCAGCGCCGAGTCCAGATACAGCAGGCGCTCGTTGTCGTCCTTGGCGATCTTGAGCATGTGATCGAGCAGCAGCACCTCGTTGGTGGTGGAGGCGATCTCGGCCGTGAAGGTCGGGTACTCGGCATTGATGAACGGCTGCGCCCGGTTTGCCAGATACGAGTGCATGGCATGGCCCCATTCATGCGCGAGCGTCGAGAGCGATTCGTAGTCGTCGTTGTGGTTGAGCAGCAGGTACGGGTGCACGTCGTAAACCGAGCCGTTCATGTAGGCGCCGGAGCGTTTCTTCGGGCGCGGGTAGACGTCCATCCAGCCGCTCTTTGTGCCCTGTTCGAGCGCCTGCACGTAGTCGGCACCGAGCGGCTTGACCGCATCGAGCATCAGGCGCGTGCTCAGGCCGATCGGGTACTTCAGGTCACTCGCCACTATCGGCGGATAAACGTCGTAGTAGTGCATGTCGCTCACGCCCAGCATGCGCGCGCGCAGGCGGAAGTAGCGGTGCAGCGTCGGCAGGTTGAGCTCGGCCTGCGCCACCAGGGTGTCGTAGACGGCGCGCGGCAGCTTGTTGGCATCGAGCGCCTGGGTCAGCGAGTCCGGGTAATGCCGGACCTTGGCCAGGGCCGCGTCCTTCTTCAACTGCTCATAGAACGTCACGCCAAAGGTGCGCTCAAACTCCTTCCAGCGACCCCAGAACGCGTCGAACACGCGCTTGCGGTCAGCGCGGTTCGCGAGGGCACGGTATTTCTCGTAGCCGGTCTGATCAAGCACGACCTTGGCGCCGTCGGACAGCGTGACTTTCGGCCACGGCATGTCGGCATCGGCCAGCGTCGAATAGATCGCGTTGGCGGCACCGGTGGCCGCGCTGAAATTGGCGATCAGTTCCTCTCCCTTTCGGTCCAGCGTATGCGGCGCCGTGCGCAGGATGTCGTCGAGCCAGTGCGAATAGATCGCCATCGACGGATCGGCCTTCTGCAGGGCCGTCACGCGGGCGCGACCGATCTTCAGCAATTCGGGGCTCAGGAACGAAGTCAGCTCCTCGACGCTGTTGCCCAGAACAACGGCGCGCTGGTGCAAGTCCATGCCGGCGGCCAGGCCCGTGTCCTCGTCGTGATGCTGCGAGGCATAGCTCGACAGGCGGGCATAGCGTTTGAGGATGTCGGCGTTCAGATCCAGGCAGGTCTTGAAGCGCGGGGCCGACTGCGCCAGATGGCCGGCGCAGGACGAGAGCGTCTTCAGCTGCTGCGTCAGTGCCGTCGCGTCCTTGTCCCAATCGGCCTGCAGCGCGTACAAGTCCTTGAGGTTCCAGCGGTCGGCCGCCGCTTCGGCGTCGACGGCGGACAGGGATGCCGCTGTGAGCAGGGCAAGCGTGGCAAGGATCAGACTTTTCTTCATGGTGGCAATCGGCTCGCTTGATTGGAGGAACTGGCTGCATCATCGCAGAACATGCCCCGGTTGCGCGTGCGGCAATCGCCGGCCCTGGCACGTCGGCGTGGCCGGCGACCGTACACTGTGGCCTTTCAAAAAGCTTGGACGTGACGCATGGAATTCCTGTCGGATCCCAACACCTGGATTGCCTTCTTCATGCTCGCCGCGCTGGAAATCGTGCTCGGCATCGACAACATCATCTTCCTGAGCATTCTGGTCGGGCGCCTGCCGAGCCAACAGCTCGATCTGGCACGGCGTCTGGGTCTGCTGTTTGCGATGGCGTCGCGCATCGCCCTGCTGTTCAGCCTGGCCTGGGTCATGACGCTGACCGCACCGCTGTTCACGCTCATCGGCAACGAGATCAGCGGGCGCGACCTGATCCTCCTCGGCGGCGGCATCTTCCTGCTCTACAAAGCCTCGCACGAGATCTTTCTCGAAGTCGAGGCGCAACCGAGCCCGGAGGACAAGGCGGGTGTCGCGGCGGTCAAGAGCGGTGGTGCCATGTTCTGGCGCACGATCGTGCAGATCGGCATTGTCGACATCGTCTTCTCGCTCGACTCCGTCATCACGGCCGTCGGCATGGTGGACCAGATCAGCATCATGGTGGCCGCAGTGGTGATGTCGGCGGGCGTGATGATGCTGGCGGCCAAGGCGATCGGCGACTTCGTCGACCGCCATCCCTCGATCAAGGTGCTGGCGCTGTCCTTCCTGACCATGGTCGGCACGCTGCTGGTCGCCGAAGCCTTCGACGTCCATGTGCCCAAGGCCTACGTTTATGTGGCGATGTTGTTCTCGCTCGCGGTCGAGTCGCTCAACATCCGCGCGCGCTCCAAGCGCGCGGCAATCAAACAACAGGCCTGAGCGTGTTCCAGTCAGGGTTTGGTCGCGTTCGGGAAGAACACCGGCTCGCCACCGATCTTGTAGCTCGCGATCACGGCCTGCCCGGGCGCTGACACCAGCCAGTCGATGAACTTCTGGCCGTCGGCGGCCTTCACATGCGGATGCCTGGCCGGGTTCACAAGCATCACGCCGTACTGGTTGAAGAGGCGCTTGTCGCCTTCGACCAGCACCGCGAGGTCGCCGCGGTTCTTGAAGTTGAGCCAGGTGCCGCGATCAGCCAGCAGGTAGGCGCCGCTGCTCGAAGCAATATTCAGGGCCGGGCCCATGCCGCAGCCGCATTCCTTGTAGCCGGAACCCTTCTTGTCGGCCAGCTGGGCAATGGCCCAGAAACGCAGCTCGGCCGCGTGCGTGCCGCTCTTGTCGCCGCGCGAGATGAAGGCGGCGTTGCCGGCGGCCAATTTCCTGAGCGCTTCCACGATGTCGTTGCTCCTGGTCTTCGCCGGGTCGGACGCCGGGCCGATCAGGACGAAGTCGTTGTACATGACGGGAAAGCGCTTGACGGCAAAGCCCTCGGCCACCACTTTTTCTTCCGCCGCCTGGTCGTGCACGAACAGCACGTCGGCGTCACCCCGGCGGCCCATGTCGATGGCCTGGCCGGTGCCGAGCGCCACCACCTTGACGTCGATGCCGCTGGCCTTCTTGAACTCGCGCAGCAAATACGGGAACAGACCGGACTGTTCGGTCGAGGTCGTCGAGGCGACGACGATGGACTGCGCCTGCGCCATCACGGCGGACAGCACCAGCGTGGCGGCCAGGGCCGAGCGCAGCAAGGCCAGCGGCCCGAAGGATTTCAAAAACTTCATCCACGTTCTCCGTTCACAAACAATTGGGCGGCGGGGTAGCGCTGGCGCAGCAGCGCATCGTCGAAGAAATCGGCCACCGGCAGATCGGCCAGCACGCGGCCCTGCTCCAGATAGATGACGCGGCTGGCCAGGCGCTTGACCTGGCCCAGGTTGTGGCTGGCAAAGACCAGCGTCATGGCGCCGTCGGCCGACGAATTGGAAAACTCGTCGATCAGGCTTTCGACTTCGCGCTTGGCATGCGGGTCCAGGCTGGCGGTCGGCTCGTCGAGCAGCAGCACCTCGGGCGCGAGCGCCCAGGCGCGCGCCAGCGCCACGCGCTGCTGCTGGCCGCCCGAGAGCTTGCGCGCGTTGCGCTCGGCCAGCGCGACCAGCCCGACACGCTCCAGCGCCGCCAGCGCGCGCGCGCGGGCGATGCGCCATTTGCTGCCGCGCAGCCAGAGACCGAGCGCGATATTGCTCTGCACCGACAAGCGCAGCAGATGCGGACGTTGAAACAGCATGGCCTGCAGCGCCGCCGGGGCGCTTTCCACCTGACCGGCGGTGGCGCGCGCCAGCCCGTGCAGCAGGCGCAGCAGCGTGCTCTTGCCGCAGCCGTTGGCGCCGACCAGCGCCACGCGCTCGCCGGGCGCGATCGCCAGCGTCACATCGGTCAGCGCGCGCACGGCGTTCTGCGTCGGCCCGAAACGGACGCTGGCACCGCTGAGTCGAAACACCGGCTTCATGAAGACCCCTCGAGCACGCGCTTGGCCAAGTCATGCGCGCCATCACGCACGGCATGGTGCCTGCCCTCTCCGAGCTCGGAGCGCTCGCGCCAGCGCCGCACCAGCGCGATCAGGACGTTGAGCAGCAGCACGACACCGAGCAGGATCAGCCCGAGGCCGAGCGCGAGCGGCAGATCGCCCTTGGAAGTCTCCAGCGCGATCGCGGTGGTCATGACGCGGGTGAAGCCATCGATGTTGCCGCCGACGATCATCACCGCGCCGACCTCCGAAATGGCGCGGCCGAACGACGCGATCACCACCGTCAGCAGCGCATAGCGCTCGTCCCATGCCAGCAGCAGGCTGCGCATGAGGGGCTGTGCGCCGAGCGAGCGCAACTGCTCGCCGTGGGCGCTTTCCGCGTCCTCCACCGCCTGGCGCGTCAGCGCCGCGACAACCGGCAGCACCAGCACGGCCTGCGCCAGCACCATGGCCTTGAAAGAATAGAGCCAGCCCAGGAAACCGAGCGGCCCACCGCGTGACAGCAGCAAATAGATCACCAGGCCGACCACGACGGAAGGCACGGCGAGAAAGGTGTTGAGCACGGTCAGCAGCGCGCCGCGACCGGCGAAGCGCGCCACGCCGAGCCAGGCGCCCAGCATGAGTCCGATGGCGCAGGCGATGGCACAGGCCGTGGCGCTGACGGCCAGCGAACGCCCCGCAATGGCAAGCAAGCCGGGATCAAGGGAGACAATGAGTTGCAGCGCGGTGCTGGCGCTGGCCGAGAAAGAGGTCATAAGCTGCAATGATTTGAGGTATCGTAGCCAGCAAGTCAATCACCTGCGATATGAACCCCTGTGCATAGGCTCCAATTCCACTACACGCTCTCGCGCGATGCCAGCCCGGCGCTGGTGCGCAACCCGCTGATCGACCTGCTGCAGGCGGTCAGCTCGCAGGGTTCGATCTCAGCGGGCGCGCGCGCGCTCGGCCTGTCCTATCGCCACGTCTGGGGCGCGCTCAAGCGCTGGGAGAACGAGCTCGGCAATGAGCTGGTGGTTTGGGAGAAAGGCCAGTCGGCCCGCCTGACCGAATTCGGCGCCAAGCTGCTCTGGGCCGAGCGCCAGGCGCAGGCGCGCCTGGCGCCGCAGATCGAGGCCTTGCGCAGCGACCTGGAACGCGTGTTCGCCGTCGCCTTCGACGAGAACGCCCATGTGGTGACGCTGTACGCAAGCCACGACGACGCCCTGACCGCCCTGCGCGAAGAGGCGCTGGCCGGCGACACCGCGCACAACGAAGCGCAACTGCATCTGGACATCCGCTTCTGCGGCAGCGTGGACGCGATCCGCGGCCTCAACGAAGGCCGCTGCGTGATGGCCGGCTTTCACACGCTGCAGCACCCGGCGCCGGGCTCACTGGCCGAGCGCGTCTACAAGCCGCTGCTGCAGCCGGGTCTGCACAAGATCATCGGCTTTGCCGAGCGCACGCAGGGCCTGATGGTGGCGCCGGGCAATCCGCTGCGCCTGCGCAGCCTGGCCGATCTGGCCAACGGCGCAGCGCGCTTCGTCAACCGGACCTTGGGCACCGGCACGCGCGTCGTGCTCGACGAATTGCTGGCGCAGCAAGGCCTGACCCCCGGCGCGATTCGTGGCTACGAGCAAGTCGAGCCGTCGCACACGGCGGCCGCTCACGCGGTGGCGTCCGGCGTCGCCGATGCCGCGCTCGGTATCGAGATCGCAGCGCGTGCGCAAGGTCTCGATTTCGTGCCACTGGTGCAAGAGAGCTACCACCTGGTATGCCTGAAGTCGGCACTGGCGGAACCGGCCATCGCCGCGCTGCTGTCCGTGCTGCAAAGCTCACGCTGGCAACACCGGCTGGCGGCCATGGCGGGCTACACGCCGCACCACTGCGGCGAGGTCCAGTCCATGCGCCAGGTCCTGCCGTGGTGGAATTTTCCGCAGCACAAGAAGCACTGATGGCGGGCCCGGTCGAGCCTCTAGAATCAGCGTATACCCTAGGTTAAAAAACCGCGATCCGGAAATTTGCCCGCCCACAACGGGTTACGCTTGATGGATCACGACAACGCCGCTGCCAGCTCTTCCCAAGAGGCATGCGGTCCGCTGTTTTGACCGCAATGACCCTTGATGGAGACCCCATGCACGCGCTACTGAAATTCTCGAAGGCGGTCGACTGGCTCAACACCCAGATCGGCAAATATGTAATCTGGCTGATTCTCGGCTCCACCGTCATCAGCGCCGTCAACGCCGCCGTGCGCAAGATCTTCAACGTCAGTTCCAACGCCTACCTCGAGGTCCAGTGGTACCTGTTCGCGGCGGCCTTTCTGCTGGCCTCGGCCTACACGCTGCTCAATGGCGAACACGTCAAGATCGACGTCATCTACAGCCGTTGGTCCAAGCGCGCGCAGACCTGGATCGATGTGCTCGGCTTCACCTTCTTCCTGCTGCCGTTTTGCGCGACCATCCTCTGGTTCGGCATTCCTTTCTTCCTCAAGGGCTACCAATCCGGCGAGGTGTCGTCCAATGCCGGCGGCCTGGTGCTGTGGCCGGTGTACGCCATGATGCCGCTCGGCTTTGCCCTGCTGCTGCTGCAAGGACTGTCCGAGTTGATCAAGCGCGTGGCTTTCCTGATGGGCCTGATCGAAGACCCGACGCACAAGAAGGTGGAGAAGACCGCCGAAGAAGAGCTGGCCGAGGCCATTCAGAAACTGGCCGAAGAAAAAGCCGCCAAGAGCAACGCGGCCTGACCCCGGGAGATACAGATGCAATTTCTAGTCAACAACATTGCCCCCATCATGTTTGGCGGGCTGATCGTGTTCCTGCTGCTGGGTTTCCCGGTGGCCTTCAGCCTGGGCGCCTGCGGCCTGTTCTTCGGCTTCGTCGGCGTCGAGCTCGGGCTGCTGCCCGAAGCACTGCTGCAGGCGCTGCCGCTGCGCATCTTCGGCATCATGAAGAACGACACGCTGCTGGCGATTCCTTTCTTCACCCTGATGGGGCTGATCCTGGAGCGAAGCGGCATGGCCGAGGACCTGCTCGACACCATCGGCCAGCTGTTCGGCCCGCTGCGCGGCGGCCTGGCTTTTGCCGTGATCTTTGTCGGCGCCCTGCTGGCGGCCACCACCGGCGTCGTGGCGGCGTCGGTGATCTCGATGGGCCTGATCTCGCTGCCCATCATGCTGCGCTATGGCTATGACCGGCGCGTCGCCTCCGGCGTGATTGCCGCCTCAGGCACGCTGGCGCAGATCATCCCGCCCTCGCTGGTCCTGATCATTCTGGCCGACCAGCTTGGCCGCAGCGTCGGCGAGATGTACAAGGGCGCTTTCATTCCGGGCTTTGCCCTGACCGGCTTCTACATCGCCTACGTCGTGCTGCTGACCTTCATCCGCCCGAACTGGGTGCCGGCCCTGCCGATCGAAGCCCGCACGATCCGCGAAGACAACGGCAAGAGCGGCCTGCGTTCGCTGCTGCTGCTGACCATCATCTCAACCTCGCTGGCGGTCTACCTCGGAAAGAATTACGCGCAGGTGACGAGTTGGGTCACCGGCAACGCCACGCTGATCGAGCCGCCGACCGACGAAACAATCGTGGTGTCGCTGTGCGCCGGCGTCATCCTGGCCTTTGTCATCGCACTGATCAACAAGGTGACGCGCCTGGGCCTGCTCTCGCGCATGGCCGAACGCGTGACCTTTGTGCTGATCCCGCCGCTGCTGCTGATCTTCCTCGTGCTGGGCACGATTTTCCTGGGCGTGGCGACACCGACCGAAGGCGGCGCCATGGGCGCGATGGGCGCGCTGATCATGGCCTGGAGCCGCGGCCGCCTGAGCATGAAGCTGCTCAAGCAGGCCTTGACGTCCACCACCAAGCTGTCGAGCTTTGTGGTGTTCATCCTGGTCGGTTCGACCGTCTTCAGCCTCGTGTTCCAGGGCGTTGACGGTTCGCGCTGGGTCGAGCACCTGCTGACCTCTGTGCCCGGCGGCCAGATCGGCTTCCTGATCGTGGTCAACCTGCTGATCTTCTTCCTGGCCTTCTTCCTCGACTTCTTCGAGCTCTCGTTCATTGTCGTGCCACTGGTGGCGCCGGTGGCCGACAAGATCGGCATCGACCTGATCTGGTTCGGCGTGCTGCTGGGTGTGAACATGCAGACCTCCTTCATGCACCCGCCGTTCGGCTTTGCCCTGTTCTTCCTGCGCAGCGTCGCGCCGGCCAAGGAGTACACCGACAAGCTGACCAAGAAGCTGATCCAGCCGATCACGACGATGCAGATCTACTGGGGCGCCGTGCCCTTCGTGATCATCCAGATCATCATGGTCGGCCTGATCATCGCCTTCCCCGCCATCGTCTCCAGCGGCCTGGACAAGACCGAGAAGGTCGATCTGGACAAGGTCACGCTCGAAGTGCAGGCTGAAGCACCCAGAGCCGCCGCATCCGAGCCCAGCATGGGCGAGCTCGCCGCGCCTGGCAGCGACGAAAAACCGGCCGACGACGACCCCATGAAGGCCATGCAGGACACGATGGACAAGGACAAGACCAAGAAGTGAGTATCGAGCGCCGCCCGCAACCGGGTGGCTGATGGAAGAAGCCCCGGCACCCCGGGGCTTTTTTCATGGCCCGGGATGCACGCGACGCTACAGAACTGCAGGATTCAGGGGCGTCAACGGCTTGTGGTGCAGCAGATAGCCGATCAGGTTGTCTGCTGCCAAATGCGCCATGGCCAGGCGCGTCGGCACGGTGGCGCTGGCGATGTGCGGCGTGAGGACCACATTGGGCACGGTCAGCAGGTCCGGATGCACACGGGGCTCGCCCTCGAACACGTCGAGACCGGCTGCGGCGATGGTCCGGTTGCGCAGCGCCGCGGCCAGCGCCGCGTCATCCACGATGCCGCCCCGCGCGATGTTGACCAGCGTCGCCGTCGGCTTCATCTGCGCCAGTTCGGCCGCGCCGATCGCATGGTGCGAGGACGCCGAGTACGGCAGCACCAGCACAAGGTGATCGGCCGTCCGGAGCAATTCTTCCTTGCTGACATAGGACGCCTGGCACTGCGCTTCGGTGGCGGCGTCGAGCCTTGATCGGTTGTGGTAGATCACCTTCATGCCAAAACCATGCGCGCCGCGCCGGGCAATGCCCTGCCCGATGCGCCCCATCCCCAGGATGCCGAGCGTGGCGCCGTGAATGTCGGCGCCGGTGAACATGTCGTAGCGCCAGCGCGCCCACAGGCCAGCGCGCAGAAAGTGTTCGCTCTCGGTCAGGCGCCGGGCCGTGGCCATGAGCAGCGCAAAGCCGAAATCGGCCGTGGTCTCGGTCAGGACGTCGGGCGCATTGGTTCCCAGCACACCGGCCGCGCTCATTGCCTCGAGATCGAAATTGTTGTAGCCGACTGCCATGTTGGCGCAGATCTTCAGCGTCGGACACGCTGCCAGCACGGTGGCGTCGATGCGCTCGCTGCCGGTGGTGAAGACGCCCTGCATGCCCTGCAATTGCGCCATCAGTTGCACCGGGGTCCACAGCACGTCGTCCTGGTTGGAGGTCACATCGAAATGCTGCGCCAGTTTGTCGATCACTTCGGGAAAAATGGCGCGGGCAATCAGGATCCTGGGTCGCATGGCAGCAAGGTTTCCGGTGTTTCAGTGGAACAACTTGTACTGCACGACATAAGTCGCGGCGCCGGCCAGGTAACCGAGCAGTGCCAGGCCGCCGATCTTGCGCGCGTACCAGAAGAAATCGATCTTCTCCAGCCCCATGGCCGCCACGCCTGAAGCTGAGCCGATGATCAGGATCGAGCCGCCGGTGCCGGCGCAGTAGGCGATAAATTCCCAGAGGAAACTGTCGGTCGGGTATTGCGCGAGGTTGTACATGCCCATGGAAGCCGCCACCAGCGGCACGTTGTCGACGACGGCGCTGGCCAGCCCGATGATCAGCACGATGATGTCCTGGCGCCCGACCGTCTTGTCGAGCCACTGCGCGAGCGAACTCAGCACATGGGTGTGTTCGAGCACCGCCACCGCCATCAGGATGCCGATGAAGAAGATGATCGAGCTCATGTCGATGCGCGTCAGCGCGTGCACCAGCGTGAAATGCCGCTTGTGGTGATCTTCCTTCTTTAGGTGCAGCAGATCGCCGACCATCCACAACGCACCCAGGCCGAACAGGATGCCCATGAAGGGCGGCAGGTGCGTCACGGTCTTGAACAGCGGCACGCCCACGAGAATGCCGAGCCCCAGGACCAGCATCAGGTTTCGCTCGAAAGCGGTCGAGCGCAGCGTGCCATCATCGACCTTGCTTTTGGGCGCAATCACCGGACGGTCGCCGAGAATGAAACTGGTCACCGCCAGCGGCACCAGCAGGTTGACCATCGAGGCCAGGAACACGCTCTTCATGATCGACAGCGTGGTGATCTGGTTGCCGATCCAGAGCATGGTCGTCGTGACGTCGCCGATCGGGGTCCAGGCGCCGCCGGCGTTGGCGGCGATGACGATGATGCCGGCGAAGAAGATCCGGTCGTCGCGCTTGTCGAGCAGTTTCTTCATCAGGGAGATCATGACGATGGTCGTCGTCAGGTTGTCCAGGATCGAGCTCAGGAAGAAGGTCACAAAACCGACCAGCCACATCAGGCTTGACAGGCGCGTGGTCTTGATGCGCGAGGTGATCGCCATAAAGCCCTCGTGCGCATCCACGACCTCGACGATGGTCATGGCCCCCATCAGGAAGAAGACGATCTGCGCCGTGCCCATCAGCGAGCGGTTCAGGTCGGCATCGACCTGGTTGATGTCGCCGCTGACCAGCGCATAAATCGTCCACAGCCAGCCCGCGCCCATCAGGGCCGATGCCGATTTGCTGATCTTGAGCGGATGCTCGAGCGCAATGGCCAGGTAGGACAGGACAAAGATGATGGAAATCGCGGTCAACATGAGGGCCACCTTGGTTCGTGTTTTTTGTTATGGGCGCAAGACTGGGCCTGATTATCCGGGCTGCGTGATGTCAAAGACCTGGCGCAGATAGGCCAGGTATTTTTCATCGTCGCACATGTCCTTGGCCGGCGAATCCGACAGTTTGGCCACCGGCTGGCCGTTGCAGCGCACCATCTTGATGACGTTCTGCAGCGGCTCGTAGCCGAGGTCGTTGGTCAGGTTCGTGCCGATGCCGAAGGAAAGCTGGCAGCGCCCCTTGAACTGCTGGTAGAGCTCGATCGTGCGCGGCACCGTCAGGGCATCGCTGAAGATCAGCGTCTTGGTGTGCGGATCGACGCGGTTGTGGTGGTAGTGCGCCAGCATGCGCTCGCCCCACTGGAACGGGTCGCCGCTGTCGTGGCGCGCGCCGTCGAACAGCTTGCAGAAATACAGATCGAAGTCGCGCAGGAAGGCGCTCATGCCGTAGACGTCGCTCAGCGCGATGCCGAGGTCGCCCCGGTATTCCTTGGCCCAGGACTCAAAGGCATAGATCTGGCTGTCGCGCAGCCGTGGACCGAGCGCCTGGCAGGCCTGCAGGTATTCGTGCGCCATCGTGCCCAGCGGCGTCAGGCCGAGCTTCATCGCGTACAGCACGTTGCTGGTGCCGGCCAGCTGGCCGGCCATGCCGGGCAGATTGCCCGGACTCTGTGCCGTGCCCAGGCGGTTCGACAGGACACGCAGGACCTCTTCGTGCCACGCATTGGAGAAGCGCCGGCGCGTGCCGTAGTCGGCGATCTTCAGATCATGCAGGCCGCTCTCGCGCAATTGGCCTATCTTCAGCTCGAGGCGCTTGCGCCCTTCCATCAGATCGGGCAGCTGCTGCGTGTTGCGGAAGTAGACCTCGTTGACGATCGCCAGCACCGGAATCTCGAATAGGATGGTGTGCAGCCACGGACCGCGGATCGTGATGTCGATCTCGCCCGAGGGCAGCGCTGTCACGCTGATGTATTTCTCGTTGAGCTTGAAGAGCCCGAGGAAATCGACAAAGTCGCTCTTGATGAAGCGCAGCGAGCGCAGGTACATCAGTTCGGCGTCCTGGAAATGCAGGCTGCACAGCGAGCGGATCTCGTCGCGGATTTCGTTCACGTGCGCGGCCAGATTGTGCTTGGCCAGGCCGGTTGCCGGATCGATGCCGGGGTTGCGGCACTTGAACTTGTACTCGGCCTGCGCGCCGGGGAATTGATGCAGCACCACCTGCATCATGGTGAACTTGTACAAGTCGGTGTCGAGAAGACTGGTGATGATCATGGGGTGACTTTAAATCGTAAGTTGGCGCGCGGCGAAGGTATTTACCCGATCCATTGGGCCTTCACGCGGGTGCGGGCAAGGCGCAGTCGGCTGTTCACTCGAGCCAATGCGTGAACTCGGCCACCGGCACTCGCGGCGTGTGAAAGCTGTTCACGAGCGCGGTCTCGTCGGCATAGCCCAGGGCCATGCCACACACCTGCATCTCGTTGTCGCCGGCACCGATGTGCGGCCCGATGACTTTGGCGAACAGGTTCCAGGCCTGCTGCGGGCAGGTGTGCAGGCCGCGCCCGCGCGCCGCGAGCATGATGTTCTGCAGGAAGGTGCCGTAATCGAGCAAGGCGCCGCGTCCCATGCCGCGGTCCACCGTGAAGATCAGGCCGACCGGCGCATCGAAGAACCTGAAATTGCGCTGCATCTGAAGGTGCATCCTGTCGCGGTCGGCCTTGCCGATACCGAGCAGGCCATAAAGGCCCCAGCCGTTCTCGCGCCGGCGCTCGATGTAGGGGCTGAACCACTTGGCTGGGTAGTAGTCATACGGTTCCTGGTACTCCTCCAGCAACGCCGGGTTGGTGCGCATGGCCTCGTGGATGGCGCAGACCTTGTCCACCAGCGCGGCGCGACTCGCACCCTGCAGGACGTAGACCTTCCACGGCTGAGTGTTGGTGCCCGAGGGCGCGCGGCTGGCGACCTTGAGCAGATCCTCGATGGTCTGGCGCGGCACGGCCTGCTGGGTGAAGGCGCGTACCGCCATGCGCGAGGTGATGGCCTCGTCGACCGTCATTGGGTTCATAACAGGGTCTCCAGAACAGATTTGAGTGAGGGTGGCAAAGACACGGGGCGCCGGTTGTGCCGGTCGACATAGACATGGATGAAGTGACCCTTGGCCGCCGTCAATGGCTCGCCCTGCGCAAACAGGCCGACTTCATAGCGCACGCTGCTGCTGCCCAGGCGCGCCACGCGGATGCCGGCGTCGACCATCTGGGGAAAGGCCAGCGGCGCAAAGTAATTGCACTGTGTCTCGATGACCAGGCCAATGACCTCGCTGCGCTCGATGTCGAGCGCGCCCTGCTCGATCAGGTAGGCATTGACCGCGGTATCGAACCAGCTGTAATAGACCACGTTGTTGACGTGCCCGTAGGCATCGTTGTCCATCCAGCGCGTGCCGATGCTTCGAAATACCCGGTAGCTGCTGCGTGGCTCGGCCTGGGGTTTGTCGGATTTGTTGTCGCTCATGGCCCCCGATTTTGCCAGTGCGTCACCGGCGCCCTTTGACGCAACCGGGGCCCAGGCACAAAAGCAGTCCCGCCATCGTGTGACAGGCTCGTGAAAACTGCGGTTTCTAGAATTCGCGGTCTAAAATGTTGCATTGCAGCAAAAAATGCTTGCCAGCAGCTGAGACCTCCCTATAATTCGCTCCATGCTGCACTGCAACATAAACCGGCAAAACCAGGTTTCGGCGCAGATACTCTTTTCCCTCACCTTTCTGGAGATATTCCTATGTTGACCGTCGAACAAGTCTTGGCTTCGCAAAAAGCAAACATCGAGACCCTGCTGGGTCTGACTTCCAAAGCCTTCGAAGGCGTTGAGAAGATCGTCGAACTAAACCTGACCGCTTCCAAGGCAGCCCTGGCCGAATCGTCCGAGCATGCCAAGGCTCTGCTGAGCGTGAAAGACGCGCAAGAGCTGATGGCCCTGCAAACCGCCATGTTCCAGCCCCTGGCTGAAAAGACCGCTGCCTACAGCCGTCACCTCTATGACATCGCTTCGGGCTCCACCAGCGAATTCAGCAAGACCGTTGAAAACCAGGCTGCTGACGCTCAAAAGAAGTTCATGGGCCTGGTGGACAATGCCGCCAAGAACGCCCCGGCCGGTTCGGAAGCCGCTGTTGCCGTGATGAAGAACGCCGTTGCTGCTGCCAACAACGCCCTCGAATCCGTGCAAAAGGCTGTCAAGCAGGCGACCGACGTTGCCCAATCCAACTTCAACGCTGTGGCCGCTTCGGCCGTGGACGCTGCCAAGCCCGCTTCCAAGAAGCGCTAATGGATCAATCTGGCGTGAAGTGACATTGAGAAAAATCACGAAATTTGTGGCGTGACTCTACAAAAATAGGGAAAACCCTGAGATACTTCACCCAAGTCAGATTTTCAGAAACGTAAGTTTCCAAAGGTTGTCTCCTCGGGTCCTTTCGTAACCTTTAGGTTCAGGGATCCCTTAATAGGGCTGGTCACAAGACCAGCCCTTTTTTTTGTCTGGCATGGGTGTTATTAAGCAGATGACCAAAATCCCGTGAAATCAAGGGGTTGCGGTGATTCGAGCCGAGAGAAAAAGAAAATTAGGTGTTGATTTCCAAGCAAATTTGACCCCGGTTTTCCATTCAATACTGACCCCACCTGTTGCAGTTTAAAGCCTTGCAATTGGGCTGTGGACAAGTTCAG
>CAIKMZ010000064.1 GCA_903828665.1 uncultured beta proteobacterium | reverse complement strand
TTACAGTACATCAGCTACTACCATCCGGCCGACTACATTGCGCATCTGGCGCGCGCCTACGAGCGTGAACAGAGCGCCGCCGCGAAGGACGCGATTGCGCAGATCCTGACCAACAGCAAGATGAGCGCCACCGGGCACCGTCCGATCTGCCAGGACACCGGCATCGTCAACGTGTTCCTCAAAGTCGGCATGGACGTGCGCTGGGGCGAATTCACCGGCAGCCTGGACGACGCCATCAACGAAGGTGTGCGCCGCGCCTACAACCACCCCGAGAACACGCTGCGCGCCAGCGTCGTGGCCGATCCGCAGTTCGATCGCAAGAACACCAAGGACAACACGCCGGCCGTGATCTTCACCGAAATCGTGCCCGGCAACACCGTGGAAGTCACCGTCGCGGCCAAGGGCGGCGGCAGCGAGAACAAGAGCAAGATGGTGATGCTCAACCCCGGCGACAGCGTGGTGGACTGGGTGCTCAAAACCGTGCCGACCATGGGCGCGGGCTGGTGCCCGCCCGGCATGCTCGGTATCGGCATCGGCGGCACTGCCGAGAAAGCCGTTCTGATGGCCAAGCAAAGCCTGATGGAAGACCTCGACATGCACGATTTGCAGGCCAAGGCGGCCGCCGGCCAGACTCTGAGCAAAGTCGAGGCCCTGCGCCTGGAACTGCTCGACAAGGTCAACGCGCTGGGCATCGGCGCGCAGGGCCTGGGCGGGTTGACCACCGTGCTCGACATCAAGATCAAGATGTACCCGACCCATGCCGCCGGCAAGCCGGTCGCCATGATCCCGAACTGCGCCGCCACGCGCCACGCCCACTTCGTGATGGACGGCAGCGGCCCGGTCTACCTGACGCCGCCCTCGCTCGACCTCTGGCCCGACGTGCAGTGGACGCCCGACTACGTCAAGAGCAAGAAGGTCGATCTCGACAAGTTGACCAAGGAAGAAGTCGCAAGCTGGAAGCCGGGTGACACGCTACTGCTCAACGGTAAGATGCTCACCGGGCGCGACGCCGCGCACAAGCGCATCCAGGACATGCTGGCCAAGGGCGAGAAGCTGCCGGTCGACTTCACCAACCGCGTGATCTACTATGTCGGCCCGGTTGACCCGATCAAGGGCGAAGCCGTCGGACCCGCAGGCCCGACCACCGCCACGCGCATGGACGGCTTCACCGAGATGATGCTGGCCAAGACCGGCCTGATCTCCATGATCGGCAAGGCCGAGCGCGGACCGGTCGCCATCGAAGCCATCAAGAAGCACAAGAGCGCTTACCTGATGGCCGTCGGCGGCGCCGCCTACCTGGTTTCCAAGGCGATCAAGACCGCCAAGGTGGTGGGCTTTGCCGATCTGGGCATGGAGGCCATTTATGAATTCGACGTGGTCGACATGCCGGTCACGGTAGCGGTCGATGCCGGCGGCACCAGCGCCCACATCACGGGCCCGGCCGAATGGCAAAAGCGCATCGCCACCGGCGAATTCAAGGGTATCGCCGTTGCCGGCGCCTGATCAGGAAACCACATGAAAATCTGCCCCATCGCCATTGCTGTCGGCTGCAAGAAATGCCCGGTGTTCAAAATTTGCCCGGTCAAATCGATCATCGGCGATGCGCCCGAGGCCGAAGCGGCGCCAGCGGCCGCCAAGCCAACCAGGACGGCAAGGCCGGCCAAGAAATCATCGGCCGCGCGCAAACGGCAGAAGAAATAGACACTGGCGCGCGCAAGCCGGCGCGGGCGTGAGCGGGGTCGGCCGCTCACGCGGGATAATCGCAGACCATGAATCCACTGCTATCCCGGCTCCAGCCTTATCCCTTCGAGCGACTGCGCCAACTTTTTGCCGACGTCAGCCCCAACCCCGCCCTGCGCCCCATCAGCCTTGGCATGGGCGAGCCCAAGCACGCCACACCCGCCTTCATCCGCGCAGCCATGATGGAATCGGTGATGGCCAATCCGAGCGGTCTGGCCTCCTACCCTGCCACCGTCGGTGAACCGCGGTTGCGCCAGGCCTGCACCGACTGGCTCAAGCGGCGCTACGGGCTGGACGTCAACCCCGCCACGCAGGTGCTGCCGGTCAACGGCTCGCGCGAGGCCCTGTTTGCTCTGACGCAGACCCTCATCGACCCGGCGCCTGCAGGCCGCGCAGCGGTACTGCCGCCGGTGGTCGTCTGCCCCAATCCGTTCTACCAGATCTACGAGGGCGCAGCCCTGCTGGCCGGCGCCGAACCGTATTTCGTGCCGACCGACGCGGCGCGCAATTTCGCGCAGGACTGGGACTCGGTGCCCGCCTCGATCTGGGAACGCACGCAGCTGCTGATCACCTGCTCGCCCGGCAACCCGACCGGCGCCGTGATGCCGCTGGCCGAGTGGGAAAAGCTGTTTGCGCTGAGCGACCGCTACGGTTTCGTCATCGCTTCCGACGAGTGCTACAGCGAGATCTACTTCCGCGACGAGCCGCCGCTGGGCGGCATGGAAGCGGCAGCGCGCCTGGGCCGCGGCGATTTCCGCAGACTGGTGTCGCTGACGAGCCTGTCCAAGCGCAGCAATGTGCCGGGCATGCGCAGCGGTTTCTGTGCCGGTGACGCCGCCATCATGCAGCAGTTCCTGCTCTACCGCACCTACCACGGCAGCGCCATGAGCCCGGCAGTGCAGGCCGCCAGCGTCGCAGCCTGGGGCGACGAGCAGCATGTGATCGAGAACCGGGCCCTGTACCGCAGCAAGTTTGCGCAGGTCACACCGCTGCTGCAGGAGGTGCTCGAAGTGGCGTTGCCGGACGCCGGCTTTTACCTGTGGGCCAAGGTCCGGGGCAATGACACCGAATTCGCACGAGAATTGTTCGCTCTTTACAATGTGACCGTTTTACCCGGTACATTCCTGGCCCGTGACGGGCAAGGCGTCAACCCGGGCGCGCAGCGGATCCGGATGGCCCTGGTGGCCGAAACCGCCGAATGCGTCGAAGCCGCCGAGCGCATTGTCCAATTTGTCAAATCCGGAACCTGAACCCCTGCGCGGCAGACCTTAAATCCTGTCCTCAACCGACCAAGAAGAAAGCCATGACCCAACAACTGCAAACCATCATCGACGCCGCCTGGGAAGACCGCGCTAACATCTCCGTCAAGTCGGCGCCGAAAGAGGTCAGCGACGCCGTCGAACACGTGATCAGCCAGCTCAACTCGGGCAAGCTGCGCGTCGCCACGCGCGAGGCGGTGGGCCGCTGGAGCACGCACCAATGGATCAAGAAGGCGGTGCTGCTGAGCTTTCGCCTGAAGGACAACGCCATCATGAGCGCCGGCGACCTCGGCTTCTACGACAAGGTGCCGACCAAGTTTGCCGGCCTGAGCGAAGAGGCGATGCGCGCCACCGGCGTGCGCGTCGTGCCGCCGGCCGTTGCGCGCCGCGGCAGTTTCATCGGCAAGGGCGTGGTCCTGATGCCGTCCTACGTCAACATCGGCGCCTATGTCGATGAAGGCACGATGGTCGACACCTGGGCCACCGTGGGCTCATGCGCGCAGATCGGCAAGAACGTCCACTTGAGCGGCGGCGTCGGCATCGGCGGCGTGCTGGAACCGATGCAGGCCGGCCCCACGATCATCGAGGACAACTGCTTCATCGGCGCGCGCTCGGAAGTGGTCGAGGGCGTGATCATCGAGGAAAACTCCGTCATCTCGATGGGCGTCTATCTCGGCCAGAGCACGCCGATCTACGACCGTGCCAGCGACAGTGTGAGCTACGGCCGCATTCCGAGCGGCTCCGTGGTCATCAGCGGCACGCTGCCCAAGAACAACGGCAAGTACAGCCTGTACGCGGCGATCATCGTCAAGCGCGTCGATGCCCAGACCCGGGCCAAGACCAGCCTGAACGACCTGCTGCGCGACTGACAGCAAAATCCCGCACGAGCCAACATCAACTGGGGCGCACCATGGCAGACAACGAAAACTCGGGAACGATGGAACGCATTCTTCGCCTGATGGCCGAGAAGAAGGCCTCTGACGTCTACATGTCGGCCCAGTCACCGGTGCTGATCCGGATCAACGGCGTGTGCATCCCGATCAACAGCCAGATACTGCAGCCCGAAGCGCCGCGCCAGTTGCTCAGCGAGATCCTGCCGCGCGAGCGGATCGAGGAACTGGAACGGACCAACGAGCTGAACATGGCCTGGGGCCTGCCCGGGGTTGGCCGCTTTCGCATCAGCGCGATGCGCCAGCGCGGCTCGCTGGCCGCCGTCATCCGCTTCATATCGAGCGAGATCCCGACACTGGACTCGC
Organism: uncultured beta proteobacterium; assembly: GCA_903828665.1. Classification (GTDB taxonomy): domain Bacteria; phylum Pseudomonadota; class Gammaproteobacteria; order Burkholderiales; family Burkholderiaceae_C; genus Rhodoferax. The sequence continues at coordinate 64,968 of CAIKMZ010000064.1, read as the reverse complement.
TGGGCGTGCCAGCGATCCTGAGCGAACTGGTGATGGAAAAGCGCGGCCTGCTGCTCATGGTGGGCGCCACCGGAACCGGCAAGAGCACGACGCTGGCCTCCATGCTCAACCACCGCAACGAGAATGTGTCGGGCCACATCCTGACGATCGAGGAGCCGATCGAGTTCCTGTTCAAGAACAAGCGCTCGGTGGTCAATCAGCGCGAGGTCGGCGTCGACACCGATTCGGCCGAGGTGGCCCTGAAGAATGCCCTGCGCCAGGCGCCCGACGTGATCCAGATCGGCGAGATCCGCGACCGCCAGGGCATGTCGGCGGCGCTGGCCTACGCGCAGTCCGGCCACCTTTGCCTGGCGACCATGCACGCGAACAACAGCTATCAGGCCCTGAACCGCATCCTGAGCTTCTACCCGGTCGAGGTGCGCCCGACCATGCTCGGCGACCTCGCCGCCGCGATGCGCGCCGTCGTGTCGCAGCGGCTGCTGCGCACCAAAACGGGCGCGCGCGTTCCTGCTGTGGAGGTTCTGCTCAACACCAAGCTGATCGCCGAACTGATTGAAAAAGGCGACTTTTCCGGTTTGAAGGAAGCCATGGAGAAGTCCATGGCCGAGGGCAGCCAGACCTTCGAGCAGGACATCGCCCGCATGATCACCGATGGCACGATCGAACGCCAGGAAGGCCTCGCCAATTCCGACTCGCCGACCAATCTGTTGTGGCGCCTGCAAAACGATTTCAATGCGCGTACCAAGCCCGCGCCGCTGGAAGACCCGGACGACCACCCGTCGTTCACCGAAATCACGCTTGACGTGAACCATTGACCGCACCATGCCGATGACCCGCACCCTGGAACTGGCCCGACAACTGATTGAGCGCCCTTCCCTGACCCCCGACGACGCGCTGTGCCAGGCGCTCATCATCGAACGTCTGCAGCCGCTGGGCTTCGTCTGCGAAACCATCGTCAGCGGGCCGGATGACTTTCGCGTCACCAACCTGTGGGCCAAGCGGCCTGCGACCCGCGAGGATGCCCCACTGCTGGTGTTTGCCGGCCATACCGACGTCGTGCCGACCGGCCCGCTCGACCAGTGGCAAAGCGACCCGTTCACACCAACGCTGCGCGACGGTCGCCTGTATGGGCGCGGCGCCAGCGACATGAAGACCTCGATCGCCGCCTTCATCGTGGCATTGGAAGAATTTCTGGCCGCAAACCCGGAGCCGGCGCTCGCCATTGCGCTGCTGCTGACCAGCGACGAGGAAGGCCCGGCCAACGACGGCACGGTCGTCGTCTGTCAGGCGCTGCAGGCGCGCGGTGAGAAGCTCGACTACTGCATCGTCGGCGAGCCGACTGCGCGCTCGCGCAGCGGCGACATGATCAAGAACGGCCGGCGCGGCACGCTCAGCGGGCGCCTGACCGTCAAGGGTGTGCAAGGCCACATCGCCTATCCGCGGCTCGCGAAGAACCCGATCCACCTGCTCGCGCCGGCGCTGGCGGAGCTGACCACCATCGAATGGGACAAGGGCAACGCCTTCTTCCCGCCGACCTCTTGGCAGGTCAGCAACATCCATGGCGGCACCGGCGCCAGCAACGTGATCCCCGGCAGCGTGGTGGTGGATTTCAACTTCCGCTTCTGCACCGAGTCCGCCCCGGAGGCGCTGCAGGCCCGCCTGCAGGCGGTGCTGCAGCGCCATGCGCTTGACTTCGACCTGACCTGGGTGCTCGGCGGTCGCCATTTTCTCACGACGCCCGGCACGCTGGTGCAGGCCGTTGCCGACGCTATCTGCAGCGCGACCGGCATCGAGACCGAACTCTCCACCACTGGCGGCACCAGCGACGGGCGCTTCATCGCCAGCATCTGCCCGCAGGTGATCGAGCTCGGCCCGCCCAACGCCAGCATCCACAAGATCGACGAGTACGTGGAACTGAGCGACATCGCGCCGCTGAAGAACATCTACCGCGGCATACTGGAAAACCTCCACACGCAAAGCGCCGCATGACCGTTCTCGAACTGATTGAAGCCGGCGCCGCGCAGCTCACCGAAGCGGGCGTCGCGTTCGGCCACGGCACGGACAACGCCTTCGACGAGGCGGCCTGGCTGGTGCTGTGGCAACTCGGCCTGCCGCTCGACAGCGCGCTCGACGACGCTGGCCCGGTCGCCGGCCAGCAAGCCACGGACGCACAGCGGGCGCAGGTAGCGGCCCTGCTGGCGCGACGGATCGAGACGCGCAAGCCGGCCGCCTACCTGACGCGCGAAGCCTGGCTGCAGGGCCACGCCTTTTATGTCGACGAGCGCGCCATCGTGCCGCGTTCCCTGATCGCCGAACTGCTGGTGGACGGCGCGATCGATCCCTGGCTCAGCGCGGCGACGCGCGATGTGCTTGACCTGTGCACCGGCAACGGCAGTCTGGCGGTGCTGGCAGCGCTGGCCTACCCGGACGTGCGCATCGACGCCTGCGACATCTCGGCCGACGCGCTGGCCGTGGCCCGCATCAACGTCGACAAGCACACCCTGCAACAACGCATCCGCCTGTTCGAATCCGACGGTATGGCCGGCGTGCAGGGTCCATACGACCTGATCCTGTGCAACCCGCCCTACGTCAACGCGCTGAGCATGGCCACCCTGCCACCGGAGTACCGGGCCGAGCCCGCGCTGGCGCTCGCCGGCGGCAGCGACGGCATGGATTTCATCCGCAGCCTGCTGCGCGCCGCGCCGCAGCACATGCGCGAACAAGCCGTGCTGGTGCTCGAGATCGGCAATGAACGCGAGCACTTCGAGGCCGCCTTCCCCGCTCTCGAAGCCGTCTGGCTGGAGACCAGCGCCGGCGAAGACCAGGTGCTGCTGCTGACGCTTGATGCGCTGCTGGCACCCAGAACAAACACCAACCCAACCTGATCGATTCCCTTGATTACTCTTAAAAATGTCACCCTGCGCCGCGGCGTCAAGGTGCTGCTCGACGGCGCCACCGTCACCCTCAATCCGGGTGAAAAAGTGGGCCTAGTCGGGCGCAACGGGGCCGGCAAGTCTTCGCTGTTCGCGCTCTTCAACGGCACGCTGCACGAGGACGGCGGCGAATACAGCATCCCGGCGCAGTGGCGCATGGGCCAGGTGGCGCAGGACATGCCCGAGACCGAGCAGAGCGCCACCGACTTCGTGGTCGAAGGCGACACCACGCTGCTGGCAGCGCAGCAGGAGGTCACGGCCGCCGAGGCGACAGACGACTACGACCGCATGGCGCACGCCTACATGGCGCTGCACGACGCCGGCTCGCACGACGCGCCGGCGCGCGCCCAGGCGCTGATCCTGGGGCTGGGCTTCAAGACCACCGAGCTCACCAATCCGGTCAATAGTTTCTCCGGCGGCTGGCGCATGCGGCTGCAACTGGCGCGCGCGCTGATGTGCCCGTCGGACCTGCTGCTGCTTGACGAGCCGACCAATCACTTGGACCTCGACGCGCTGGTCTGGCTGGAAACATGGCTCAAGAAATACGAAGGCACGATGATCGTGATCAGCCACGACCGCGAGTTTCTCGACGCGGTGACCAATGTCACGCTGCACATCGACGCGTCCAAGCTTGTGCGCTACGGCGGCAACTACAGCAAGTTCGAGGACCTGCGTGCCGAGCAGATGGAACTGCAGCAAAACGCCTTCTCCAAGCAGCAGGACAAAATTGCCCACCTGCAGAAGTTCATCGCGCGCTTCAAGGCAAAGGCGAGCAAGGCCAAGCAGGCGCAAAGCCGCGTCAAGGCTCTCGACCGCATGGAGAAGATCGCGCCGCTGCTGGCCGATGCGGATTTCACCTTCGAGTTCAAGGAACCGGCCAATCTGCCCAATCCGATGCTGTCGATGCAGGGCGTGAGCTTCGGCTACCCGCCGCCCGAAGGCAGTCCGCCGGGCACGCCACCGACGGTGATCGTCAACAACGTCAGCCGCTCGGTGCTGGCGGGCCAGCGCATCGGCATCCTGGGCGCCAACGGCCAGGGCAAATCGACACTGGTCAAGACCGTGGCGCGCGCGCTGCAGCCGATCGGCGGCGAGATGACCGAAGGCAAGGGGCTGAACATCGGCTACTTCGCCCAGCAGGAGCTCGACGTGCTGCGCCCGACCGACACGCCGCTGGAGCACATGATCCGGCTCGCGAAAGATCTGACGGCCGCCGGCAGGATCGCCGGCCAGGCGACGCGCGAGCAGGACCTGCGCAGCTTTTTGGGCACCTTCAATTTCGGCGGCGACATGGTCAAGCAGGCCGTGGGCAGCATGAGCGGCGGCGAGAAGGCGCGCCTGGTGCTGTGCATGATCGTCTGGCAGCGCCCCAACCTGCTGCTGCTCGATGAGCCGACCAACCACCTGGACCTGGCCACGCGCGAGGCGCTGTCCATGGCGCTCAACGAGTTCGAAGGCACGGTGATGCTGGTCAGCCATGACCGCGCCCTGCTGCGCGCAGTCTGCGACGAATTCTGGATGGTCTCGCGCGGCGGCGTCTCGCCGTTCGACGGCGACCTCGACGACTACCAGCGCTACCTGCTCGACGAAGCCAAGCGCCAGCGCGAAGCGATCAAGGAGGCCAGCAGTGCCAGCGCCAAGGCCGAGCGCAAGGCCCAGGCGCAGGCCGCCATACCCGCCAAGGCCAAGCCGGCCGCGCGCGGCACGCTCAAGCGCCAGCTCGAAGACATCGAGGCGCGCATGGCCACGCTGCAGGGCGAAGGCGGCGCACTGGAGGCGCACCTGTGCGCCGCACCACCGCCAGCCGACTTCGCCGAACTCGGCATGCGGCTCAAGGTGGTCAACGACGAACTGCAAAGCCTCGAAGAGCAGTGGCTGACGCTGTCCACCCAGCTCGAAGCCGCCACGGCCTGACGGTGGCGGGGGTTGCCAGAGCCTGGCCCCGAGCCCGGCCTGTCGTTTGACTGATGCCTGAGTACCGGAAACGCTGAATGGCGATCGGTCGCGGGCGGGCTCGCTTTGGCTCCAATTGACAAATCGCATGGGGTGCCCTCTTTCGGGGGCTATCCTGAACGCATCATGGAAAGTCAAGCCATTCAAGCGAAACGCTGGGAGGCGGATTCCCGGAAAAGCCCAGGAGCGGCGCCCATCCGTCCGGCCTATTTCCATTGGATGCGAAGATCGACAAGCGCGGAACATTACATTTGATTACATTAGGTGCTTGTACCAGAACATCCAACGTCATCCAGCGACCGAGCATGCAGATCTCACCTCTGTAGTAGGAAGTCAGATATGAAAAATATCCCCGTTGCCATCATCGAAGACGACGAGACTTTGCGCAATCTCTTGATGTACAACCTGTCGAGATGCGGCATGAAGCCAAGCGCATTCAGCGACGGCGCCGGGTTCGATGCGGCGATGAAAAATGGTTGCCCTTGGCGCGTGCTGGTGCTGGACCTGGGGCTGCCGGGCGAGGACGGCCTGTCGATTGCGCGGCGGCTGCGCAACAGCCACCCCGATCTGGGCATCGTCATGCTGTCCGGGCGCAGCGCCGTCGAAGAGCGCGTGGAGGGCATGCGGGAAGGCGCAGACATTTACCTGGTGAAGCCGGCCGCACCGGATGAACTCGAAGCGGCCATCAAGTCAATTGCGCGCAGGCTGCCCCAGGCCAAGGTGCCATCCGCGCCGGCCTGGGTTCTCGATGCGATCGACATGCAGATCACCTCGCCAGGCGGCAATACCGTGAAACTGAACTTCACGGAGACGCTGCTGCTCCAAACCTTCGCGCAAAGCCCGAATTTCACGTGCGGCCGTGACGACCTGATGCTCGCAATCGGCAAGCAACCCGGCACATACGACCCGCGCGCACTCAAGGTGATGATCAGCCGGCTGCGGTCAAAGCTCGGCGAGGAGTCATTGATCAAGTTCACGAACACCCGAGGCTACGCTTTTGCCGGCCGGATTAATCTGGTTGCAGCGCGCTAGATTGGCATCGGCACAGCCCGGGCCACCCTCCCGGCCCAAACAAAAAAGCCCGCAAACGCGGGCTTCGTACGTGCCGCAAACCGGCCTCAGCCCATGTGCAGGCCGCCGTTGACCGAGAAATCGGCACCGGTCGAGTAGCCGCCTTCGTCGGACGCGATCCAGGCGATGATCGATGCGATCTCGCTGGGCTCGCCCAGGCGCTTGACGGGCACCGTGGCCACGATCTTGTCGAGCACGTCCTGTCGGATCGCCTTGACCATGTCGGTGCCGATGTAGCCCGGGCTGACCGTGTTGACGGTCACGCCCTTGGTCGCGAGTTCCTGCGCCAGCGCCATCGTGAAGCCGTGCATGCCGGCCTTGGCTGCCGAGTAATTGGTCTGGCCGGCCTGGCCCTTGGCACCGTTGACCGACGAGATGTTGATGATCCGCCCCCAGCCCTTGTCCACCATGTCGGCAATCACCTGCTTGGTGACGTTGAACATGGAGTTCAGGTTGGTCTCGATCACGGCATCCCAGTCCTCGCGGGTCATCTTCACGAACATGCGGTCGCGCGTGATGCCGGCGTTGTTCACCAGCACATCGATCGCACCGTGCGCGGCCTTGGCTTCAGTGAACGCCTGCACCGTGGAATTCCAGTCGCCGACATTGCCGACGGATGCATAGAACGTGTACCCCAGCGCCTTTTGCTCGGCCAGCCACTTGGCATGGTCGCGGGTCGGGCCGCAGCCGGCGATGACCGTGAATCCTTCCTTGGACAGGCGCTGGCAGATGGCGGTTCCGATGCCACCCATACCGCCTGTGACATACGCTACTTTTTGACTCATTTTCTTACTCCGGTTTATTGATGTTGAGAGGCGCGGTAACGCAGTCCACTATATCGGTTCATGGCACTGCCGTCATTGAGGAAAACACCAGTGCAGTCGTTAGCGCTCGATCGTCAGCGCCACGCCCATGCCGCCGCCGATGCACAGCGAGGCAATGCCCTTCTTCGCATTGCGCCGCTGCATCTCGTGCAGCAGGGTGACCAGAATGCGGCAGCCGGACGCGCCGATCGGATGCCCGATCGCAATCGCGCCCCCGTTGACATTGACCTTGGAGGTGTCCCAGCCCATTTGCTGGTTCACAGCGCAGGCCTGGGCGGCAAACGCTTCGTTGATTTCGAGTAGGTCCAGGTCGGCTGCCTTCCAGCCGGCGCGCGCGAGCGCCTTTTGTGAGGCCGGCACCGGGCCCATGCCCATCAGCGCCGGGTCCAGACCGCTGGTGGCAAAGCTGGCGATGCGCCCCATCGGCGTGAGTCCGAGCGCGGCGGCCTTCTTCGCCGTCATGACCATCACGGCGGCGGCGCCGTCGTTGATGCCCGACGCGTTGCCGGCGGTGACGCCACCGGCCTTGTCGAATGCCGGTCGCAGGCCGGCCAGCGCTTCGGCGTTCGACTTGCGGTTGATGAACTCGTCGGCGGCAAAGACGATGGGGTCGCCCTTCTTCTGCGCGATGCTGAAAGGCACGATCTCGTCCTTGAACTTGCCCGCGTCCTGCGCGGCCACCGCCTTTTGCTGGCTCGCCAGGGCCAGCGCGTCCTGCATCTCGCGCGTGATGCCGTACTGCTTGGCCACGTTCTCGGCCGTGATGCCCATGTGGTACTGGTTGTAAACGTCCCACAGGCCGTCCACGATCATCGAGTCGATCATCTTCCAGTCACCCATGCGCTGGCCGTCGCGTGAACCGAGCAGCACGTGCGGCGAGGCGCTCATGTTCTCCTGGCCGCCGGCGATCACGATCTCGCTGTCACCCCACGCCACCGCCTGCGCTGCCAGCATCACGGCCTTCAGGCCGGAACCGCACACGGCATTGATGGTCAGCGCCGGGGTTTCCTTCGCCAGGCCGCTCTTGATCAGCGACTGGCGCGCCGGGTTCTGGCCGACGCCGGCAGCCAGCACCTGGCCCATGATCACTTCACCGATCTGGTCCGTGCCCAGTCCGGTGCGCGCCAGCAGCGCCTTGATGACAGCGGCGCCGAGCTCGGTGGCCGGCGTCTTGGCCAGCGTGCCGCCGAACTTGCCGACCGCGGTGCGGGCGGCTGAAACGATGACGATATCTTCCATTTCTTATCTCCAGGACGGTAAAAAATTGACTAAAAAAATCAGGCCTTGACCTTCACGTAACGGCCCGGGGCCGGCTCGATCGACTTGTATTTGCCCTTGCCGTAGGTCTTGGGCGCGGCGACCTGCTTGCCGGCATGGCTCTTGAGCCAGGTCGACCAGTCGGTCCACCAGCTGCCGGGATGCTCGGTGGCGCCGGCCAGCCATTCTGCGTGGGTCTTGGGAAAATTGCCGTCTTCGCGCGTCCAGTGGCTGCGCTTCTTGGCCGAGGGCGGATTGATGACTCCGGCGATATGGCCGGATGCGCCCATCACAAAACGGCGCTTGCCGGTCAGGGCCCGGGTCGAGGCGTAGGCTCCGCCGATCGGCACGATGTGGTCTTCGCGCGAACCGTAGATGTAGACCGGCATGTCGAGCGTGCGCAGATCGATCTTGACGCCGCAGACGGTCGCCGTGCCGGGCTTGACCAGCCGGTTCTCCAGGTAGGTATTGCGCAGGTACCAGGCGTAGAACGGGCCCGGCAGATTGGTGCAGTCGCTGTTCCAGTACAGCAGGTCGAACGCCGGCGGCGTCTCGCCCTTGAGGTAGTTGCCGACCACGTAGTTCCACACCAGGTCATTCGGGCGCAGAAAGCTGAAGGTGCTGGCCAGGTCGTTGCCTTTCATCAGGCCGCCCTTGCCCATTTCCTTTTCGCGGTAATTGACGAACGACTCATCGATGAAGACGTCGAGCACGCCGGTGTCGCTGAAGTCGAGGAACGACGTCAGGAAGGTGGCGCTCGACGCCGGCTTTTCACCGCGCGCCGCCAGCACCGCCAGGGCGCAGCCCAGCAGCGTGCCGCCGACGCAAAAGCCCAGCGTGTTGATGCTCTTGGCGCCGCTGATCTCCTGCGTGACGGCGATCGCCTTGATCACGGCATCTTCGACGTAGTTGTCCCAGGTCTTGTTTGCCAGCGAGGCATCCGGGTTGCGCCAGCTGATGACAAAGGTGCGCTGGCCCTGCGACACCGCGTAGCGGATCAGCGAATTCTCGGGCTGCAGATCCAGGATGTAGAACTTGTTGATACACGGCGGAACCAGCAGGAACGGCTTCTCGTAGACCTTGGCCGTCAGCGGCTTGTATTCGATCAGCTGGAACAGTTCGTTCTCGAAGACCACGGCGCCCTCGGTGGTGGCGACGTTCTTGCCGACTTCGAAAATGCTCTCGTCGGTCATCGACACATGGCCTTGGCGCATGTCGTGGATCAGATTGGTCAAACCCCGGGCAACGCTCTCGCCCTTGGTCTCGATGGCCTTCTTCTGCGCGTCGGCATTGAAGACCATGAAATTGCTCGGCGCAGCTGCTGCCGTGAGCTGTTCAACCGCAAAACGGATGCGCGCGCGCGTCTTGGCGTCGGTCTGCACCGCGTCGGCCAAGCCCATCAGCGTGCGGGTGTTGAGCAGGTAGGCGGCGGCAGAGAAAGCGGCAACCGGGTTCTCGCTCCAGGCCTGCGCGGCAAAGCGCTTGTCGGCCACTGGCGGCTTGCCCTGAAAGCCTTGTGTCCAGAGCTTGGCCGCTTCTTCCAGGTACTGCTGTTGCAACGCCTGCAGCTTCTCTGGCGCAAAATGGATTTCAGGCGCGCTGGCGGCGGCGCCAAGTCTCGGTGCGATGGCGCCCATGTCCATGTTCTGGAAGGCTTCGAAGGCCTTGCTCCAGCCGTCGCTCAGGGACTGCTGAAACTGCTGCGCCGACTGCGCCCAAAATTCAGGTGTATCCGGTGTCATGCTTGCTCCTGCCTTCGTTTGGTCATGCGTGAAGAGCCAAGTATCTCAGGTCTTGGCCTTCGAAATGCTGACAGGTATCGCAAACGCCGATTTTTCCGGCAACCGGCTTCAGACGAGCCAGATGCAGGCTGCCATGCGGCCGCTCACACGGTCGCGCCGATGCGAGAAGTAGCGCTGCGGATTGCCGACCGTGCACCACGGCTGGCTGCCATCGTTGCCGTACAGCTGCTGTACGCCGGCCGCGCGCAGCCGGCGCCGTGCCAGCCCCGCCAGATCGGCCAGCCATTTGCCGCCAGACAACGGCTTGAACAAGGCCTGTGCCGCCGCATCGTGCGCCGTGAAAGCCGCGCGCACCTCGTCTCCGACCTCGAAGGCCTGCGGCCCGATGCAGGGGCCAAGCCAGGCCATGATGTCCGAAGCGGCGCCGGCTGCCGCGAGCGCGCTCAGCGTCTGCTCCAGCACGCCCTGCCCGTCCAACCCGGCCAGCCCGCGCCAGCCGGCGTGCGCCGCCGCCACGACGCTGCCGCGCAGGTTGGTGAACAGCACAGGCAGGCAGTCGGCCACCATGATCGTGCAGGCCAAGCCGGAGAGCGTGGTCAGGCTGGCATCGGCCGCCATGCCCTGTCCGCGGTCGGCCGACAGGATCATGACCTGCGTTCCATGCACCTGCGACAGAAAGACCGGGCGCGCCGCCATGGACCGCACCAGCGTCTCACGATTGGCGGCCACGGCCTGCGGCGCGTCCCCGACATGCTCACCGAGGTTGAACGAATCGTACGGGGCTTGCGAAACACCCCCGCCGCGTGTTGTGCACAGCGCACGCACCCGCACCGGCGCGCTCCATTGGGGAATCAGATCATCGGTCATGGTTTCATTTTGCCATTCGTTTCATGGCGGGCCACCACCACCAATGACCGGCGGCGGATCAAGGCCGCCACTGCACCCACCAAGCCTTGGTCCTGCGTTTGAGATCCTGCGCGGAGCGCCAGACAACGGAGTTGTGCACCTCGGCCAGGATGGCGTCCTTCCAGGCTTTCCAGCGCGGATACCAGAGGGCAAACCAGGCCAAACGCATCAGCGCCGGTTGCGTCAGTTGGAACAGTCGCGCCAGCACGGCCGTCCCCGCGACTTTGGCGCCGAGCAGCAGCACCAGCCCGAATGTGGTCTGGCCGCGGCCGAACAGGTAGAGCGCGAGCAGTTTCACCGGGAACAGGGTCAGCACCGGCACACCGAAGACCAGCAGCGCGCCGATCGGCGACAGGCCCGTGATGCTGCGCTCGATGCGCGCCCACAGCGGCAGGCGCGCCAGCCGCGCGAAGAGCCGGGCCAGCGGCTCCCAGCCCCATTCCTCGAACAGCAGCAGCGCTGCGAACAGCAGGAAGAAAATCCGGCGCAAGATCCTTTTCAGGAGGCTCATGGCTCGCCGCGCTGATCCCCGGCCCGCTTCAGGCGGCGCGCGCGTGTACCTTGTCGTAGGCGGCCAGCAGCTTGCGGTGCATCTCGCAGCCTTCGAGCATCAGGCCCGGCGCCGACAGCCCCATGAAGCGATCGGTCTGCATGATCAGCGCGTGCGCCTGCGCCACGGCACCGGCGCCGTACAGCGCGCGCAAGGCGTCGAGGTAAGGGCCGGTGCCGCCCATGTCGGCCAGGTTGATCAGGCTCTCGATGCAGGCGTAGACACGCCTGCGCTGCGGGTTGATCTGGTCAAAGTGCCGGATCCAGTCGCAGCCTTCGAGCGTCGCCGCCTCGTCGCCGATCGCGAGCGCCAGCAGGGTCTTGAGTTCACCGATGCGCAGGTCCGCCCAGAATGAGCCGGCATCCGCCGCCAGCCCGATCACCGCCGCCACCGGGCGCTGGTCGGCCAGCGACGATTCGTTGAGCGTGGCCAGCAGATCGGTGCATTCCTCATCGTCAAGGTCGCTCAGATTCAGGATCGCTTCACGGATATCGTTGCCGACGCTGTTGTTCTCGAATTCCAGATCATCCACGGGGTAGATCTCCGACATGCCCGGCACCAGGATGCGGCAGGCGTAGACGCCCAGATGCGTGAAGTCGGCGATGTAGATCTCGCGCCCGTCGCGGTGGATGCGGTCGATCGCCCAGGCGCAGTCCTCGGCCGTGCTGGTGCTGAAGTTCCAGTCGCAAAACGGATAGTCCGGCAGGTCGCCGAGAAACTTCCAGTGGATGACGCCGCTGGAGTCGACAAAGTGAATTTCGAGGTTGGGCGAGCTCGACACCTCTTCGAGGTCGAAGCTCGGCACCGGAAAGCCCGCCAACGCGTCCAGTGCGCGACCCTGCAGCAGTTCGGTCAGCGCGCGTTCCAGCGCGATCTCGAAGCGCGGATGGGCGCCGAAGCTGGCAAAGCAGCCCTGATCCTCCGGGTGCAGCAGGGTGACGTTCATCACCGGGTACTGGCCGCCCAGCGACGCGTCCTTCACGAGGATGCCGAAGCCCGCTGCGCGCAAGGCCTTGATGCCGGCCGCGATGCGCGGGAAACGCGCGATCACGGCCTCGGGCACATCGGGCAGGCAGATGCCTTCGGCGATGACGCGGAACTTGATGTGGCGCTCGAAGATCTCGGACAGCGCCTGCGTGCGCGCCTCGGCCGGCGTGTTGCCGGCCGACATGCCGTTGCTCATGTAAAGGTTGCCGATGATGTTGACCGGGAACCAGGTGACAACGCCATCGCGCTGGCGCACGTAAGGCAGGGCGCAGATGCCGCGCTCGACATTGCCCGAGTTGAACTCGACCAGGCTCTCGGCATCGACGCTGCCTTCGGGGTTGTAGAACTTGTGCAGCCCGGGGTTGAGCAGATCGACCGGCCAGCTGCCGTCCTCGTTCGGCTCGAACCAGCGCTCCTGCGGGTAATGCACGTGGTGCCGGTCGGCCACGACCGGTCCCAGGTAGTAATGCGTCCAGAAATAGTTGTTCGACAGGCGCTCGAAGAACTCGCCCAGCGCGCTGGCCAGGCAGGCCAGTCGCGTCGCGCCCTTGCCGTTGGTAAACAGCAGCGGGCAGTCGCGGTCGCGGATATGGACCGACCAGATGCCATCCACGGGATTGAGCCAGCTGCGCTCCTCAATGTGAAAGCCAAGCGCCTGCAGCCGGGTCTGAAGGGTGTTGATGGTCGATTCGAGCGACGCATCTTTTCCGGGGATGAAGTTTTCTGTTTGCATGGGGCCCAGCATACCCCACGCCGGACACGCAGTTAAACTCGGTCGCCAGTCCATTCCCACGCCCGACAGGAAGCTTTCATGATTCTCGAACTCGCCGACATCCGCATCCAGCCCGGTCAGAACGCCGCCTTTGAAGCGGCCATCGCGCGCGGCCTGCAAACCGTCATCCCCAAGGCCAAGGGCTTTCAAGGCTACAAGGTCAACCGCGGCATCGAAAGCCCGCAGCGCTACGTGCTGCAGATATTCTGGGATACGCTCGAAGACCACACCGTGGGTTTTCGCGAGTCGCCGGCCTTCAGCGAGTGGCGCGCCATCGTCGGCCCGTTCTTTGCGGGGCCGCCGGTGGTCGAGCACTTCGAACTCGTCGTCAAATCCGCCTGATCAACAAGGCCTACCGAAAGATCCCCATGAGTTACGTCTTCAATCCCGCCCCGACCGTCTCCGTCCCCGTGCTGGGCAGCCCCGCGCGTTTTCCGGTGCACCGCATCTACTGCGTCGGCCGCAACTACGAGGAACACGCCAAGGAGATGGGCTTCACCGGACGCGAGGCGCCGTTCTTCTTCATGAAACCCGCTGACGCGGTGGTCGTGGTCAACGCCGGCGAGTCCGCCAGACTGCCTTACCCCAGCCTGACGAAGAACCTGCACCACGAGATCGAACTGGTGGTCGCCATCGGCACCGGCGGCAAGAACATCGCGGCGGCCGATGCGCACAAGCACATCTTCGGCTACGCCGTCGGCCTGGACATGACGCGGCGCGACCTGCAAAACGAGATGAAGAAACAGGGCCGCCCCTGGTCGATCGGCAAGGGTTTCGACCACTCGGCGCCGATCGGCGTCATCACCCCGGCCGCCAGCGCGGGCGCCATCGACAGCGCCGAGATCTCGCTGCAGGTCAACGGCACGGATCGCCAGCGCAGCACGGTTGCTAAGCTGATCTGGAACATCGCCGAAGTCATCGAGCACCTGTCGGCCGCCTGGGAACTGCAGCCGGGCGACCTGATCTACACCGGCACGCCCGAAGGCGTGGCGGCGGTTGTGCCGGGCGACACCCTGACCGGCGCCATCGCAGGGCTCGAATCTATCCGCCTGACCGTCGAGTAAGGCCCGGCCGACTCGCACTACACTGGCCCCATGCTGCGCCCCCCGATCAAACATTGCAAAGACTGCGGCAGCGCCGTGGTCTACCAGATTCCGGACGACGGTGACACCAAGGAGCGCGCCGTCTGCCCGGCCTGCCGCACGGTTCACTACGAGAATCCGCTGATCGTGGTCGGCACCGTGCCGCACTGGGGCGAGCGCATCCTGCTGTGCAAGCGCAACATCGAGCCGCGCTGGGGCAAGTGGACGCTGCCGGCCGGCTTCATGGAACTCAACGAGACCGCAGCCGAGGGCGCGGCGCGCGAGACGGTCGAGGAAGCCGGCGCGCAGTTCGAGCTGGAAGGATTCTTCTCTCTGCTCAATGTTGCACGCGTCGGCCAGGTCCACATGTTTTACCGGGCACGGCTGCTGAGCGACACCTTTGCGCCCGGCTACGAGACGATCGAGGCGAAGCTGTTCGCTGAGGAAGAGATCCCCTGGGACGAGATTGCCTTTCGCACCGTCAAGGAAACGCTGGAGCGCTATTTCAGCGACCGCCGTAGCGGCCAATTCGGCTTTCATGCCATCGACATCGTTTGACGGGTCGAGCGGCAGCATGGAGCTTCTCCAGTTCTGGCTGTACCGCATCGGCGCCTACCTGCTGATCAACGTCATGGACGACCCGGCCTGGCTGGCACTCATGTTTTGCTAGGGATGCTGCCCTCCTTTGTCGTGCTCGATCTCGAGACCACCGGCGGCAGTCCGGCGCAGGACCGCGTCACCGAGATCGCGGCCGTGCGCATCGAGAACGGACAGGAGGTCGCGCGCTGGAGCACGCTGGTCAATCCGGACACGCCGATTTCGTATTTCATCCAGAACCTGACGGGCATCAGCAACCAGATGGTGCGCGAAGCGCCCGCCTTCGCCGAGGTGGCACAGCAGCTGCTCGATCTGCTCGATGGCGCTGTGCTGGTGGCGCACAACGCGCGTTTCGACCACGGTTTTCTGCTGAGTGAGTTTGCCCGGCTCGAGATGCCGCTGCGCGTCAAGACGCTGTGCACGGTGCGCCTGTCGCGCCTGCTCTACCCGCAGCACCGCAGCCACGGCCTGGACGCCATCATGCAGCGCCATGGCCTGGCCAGCAGCGCGCGCCACCGTGCCATGGGCGACGTCGATGTCGTGCTGGCCTGGCTTGCCAGCGCAACGCGGGAGCTGGGCGCCCAGCACATCAAAGGTCAGGCGGCCACGCTGCTGCAGGGCAGCTCATCCCTGCCGCCCCAGTTGACAACCCCGATCCAGGACATTCCTCAGTCCTGCGGCGTCTACCTGTTTCATGGCGAGGGTCAGGTGCCCCTGTACATCGGCAAGAGCGTCAACCTGCGCAGCCGCGTGATGGCGCACTTCCAGGCCGCCGGCAAGGTCGCGCGCGAGATGCGCATCGCGCAGGAGATCCGGCGCGTCGAATGGATAGAAACCGCCGGAGAAATCGGCGCCCTGTTGCTCGAAGCGCGGCTCATGAAGGAGCGCCAGCCGCTGCACAACCGCCAGTTGCGCCGCGAAGGCAGCCTGTGCGCCTGGCGCCTGAACGCCGACTCGGCGGCGCGCCCGCTGCTGACGCTGGTGCGCGGCGAAGAGTTGCAGCCGCGGGAATTCGACCGCTTGTACGGCGTCTACCGCTCCAGGGCGCAGGCGCTCACGAGCCTGCGCGAGCTCGCCGAGCAGCAAGCCCTGTGCCCGCAGGCGCTCGGACTGGAGTCGGGCAAGGGCCGCTGCTTTGCACATCAGGTCGGGCGCTGCAAGGGCGTCTACTGCGGCGAGGAAAGCCAGCAGCGGCACTACCTGCGGCTGCAGATGGCGCTGGCCGAACATCGGCTGCAGGTCTGGCCGCATGCCGGCGCCGTCGGCTTGCGCGAACACGACGCCGAGACTGGCCGCACCGACATCCACGTCTTTGACCAGTGGTGCTATCTGGCCACGGTGCACGACGAAGCCGAGCTCGAAGCCGCGTTGGAGACCCGCCGCGCGCTGGCGTTCGACCTCGACAGCTACCGGCTGCTGCTCAAGCACCTGCTGCCGCAGGGCAAGCGCAAGGCCGAGTTGATCCGGCTGACGCGCTGAAAGGGATGCCGCTACCTCGCTGAAACCGGTGCTGCCGCACCGCTTGCGGGAATGGCATGGCGCTTGAAGAATGCCATGACCGGGACCGGATCGTAATCCTCGTCGGCTTCCCGTTCCATCTCGATTTCGAGGCCTTGCACGCCCTGCGCGTGCAGCATGCGCCCGTCGCCATCGAACACCACCAGGTAGGGGTAGCCGCGCGCCTTGGGCCAGCGCGACAGCAGCGCGGCATTCTTGTTTTCCGGTGAATAGCTGACCTTGACCCACACATAGTGGCCGTCGACAAAGGCCTTGATCGTCGGTTGTGATGCGATCAGCCGGTCCAGCATGCGGCACCACCGGCACCACTCCCCGCCGATGTCGACCAGCACGCGCTTGCCGCTCGCCTTGGCCAGAGCCTGGGCCGTCATCACATCCCTGGCAGCATCGCGCTGCGGATCGAATCGGGTCGGGAGATCCTGCGCGGCGGCAATCTGGCACAGCAAGGCCAGCAGAATAACGCTCAGGGTGCGGGACAGGGCGGACATGATGGACGTGCGACAGGTCACAGCCGAATTGTCACGCGCGCTTCGCGGCAGCGGGGCCTGTCATATGTATCAAGCTTGATCTGCCACAACCGGGCTTGACGGACAAGCCCCGACGCTGGCCGGACAGCGGCCGCCGACAGACCTGGCGCGAAACTGCTACCCTTGGGCACCATGTCCGACCACGCCATCGCACTGCCCGTGCCACCCGATGCCCTGCGCCGCAAGGTGGGCGACGCGATCCTCAACCTCGCGCTGCAGGTGCCGGCGTCCGCCGAGCACGAAATGACGCAACCCCTGGTACGCGCGCGGGCGATCGGTCGCAGCGCCGCCCGGCAGGCCAGCCTGATGGCCGCCTCGCTGGCCTTGCCGCCCGGCGTGCTGGGCTGGCTGACGGTGCTGCCCGAACTGGTCGCGGTGTGGCGACTGCAGGCGCAGATGGTGTCGGATATCGCCGCGGCCTATGGAAAGACCGCATCGCTGAACCGCGAGCACATGCTGTACTGCCTGTTCCGGCACCTGGCTGCCCAGTTGTTCCGCGATGTCGTGGTGCGTGTCGGCGAGCGCGTCATGATCCGGCGCGCGTCGCTGGCCTTGCTGCAGTCGCTCGCGCAGGCGCTCGGGATCAGGGTGGCGCAAGGCATCGTCGGCAAGGGCGCGGCACGCCTCGTGCCCCTGATCGGCGCGGTCGGCGTCGGCGCCTATGCCTACTTCGACACGACCCAGGTCGCCAGAACGGCGATCGAACTCTTCTCCAGCGATGTCGTGGACGAGGCCGCACTCGAAAAGATGGCCTGAGGTTCGGCGCACCGATGAAGCCGGCGCGGGTCTGGCGCGCTCGCGGGTTGAGATACCATTTCCTGCGAGACTGCGTTCACCTTCGCAGGAACGGCACAAGGAATCGATGCATTCTGGCTTGATCAGTCAAAACGGATTCAGCACGCGTCTGAGGCGGCGCCTCGCCTATGCGGTTTGTCTGTGCTTCGCACTGCACGGCGGCGCGTCGGCCACAGCGGATGGGCCTGATTTCTTCAAGGTCCAAGGCATCCCGAAGGGCGCATACCTGAAGGCCTATTCAGCGCCCGGGATCGAGGCGGGCACAACCGTTTCCATTCCGGCCAGCATGCAATGCCTGCGCAATCTCGGTTGCCAGGGCGGGTTGAGCCTCGAAGAGTTCACGACGCTGTCGGCGGCACAAAGGCAGGCGCGCGCGCGTGCCAAACCCCGCTGGTGCAAGATCGACTACAACGGAGCGGCCGTCTGGGTGCAGGCGCGCTTCCTGGCGGAGTCCGCTTGCACGGCGCCGACCGCAGCCCGGATGCGGTTCGAAGGCCGCATCCAGGGGCACGCCTTTGTCGACCATCCGATCACGGCCCGCGCCGGCCAGACACTCGCCATCCAGCTTGACGCCAGCAACCGGCAAAACTACTTCAACCTGAGCGCCCCGGGCGCCGATGCGGCGATGTTCGTGGGCAGCGTTTCCGGATCGCACTTCGAAGCTGTTGCACCCGTGGATGGCATCTACCTTGCGCGCGTCTACCTGATGCGCGCGGCGGCGCGGCGCAACGAGGTCAGTCGCTACAACTTGCAGGCGCGATTGCACGGGCCTGCCCTCCTCGCCATCCCTGCACAACAGGATGCCCTGGTGCCAGGCACGCCATACCATGCCACGGCGCGCGTGCCCTGCAAATTCGGTGACGCCGGCGCTGATCAGACCTGCGACGCCAAGGTGATTCGCCGGGCATTCGACGGCACAGCGACTGTGCGGATTGAGAGGGCGCATGCCGGCTACCTTCGCATCCGGCAACTCTTGTTCATCAAAGGCAAGCTCGTGTCCTCGGACGCACCCGATGCACTGCGCGCCACCCGACAAGGGGACAACACCACGGTCGCCGTGGGCAGCGACGAGCAGTTTGAAATCCCTGATGCCCTCGTTTTTGGCGGGTAGACATGCAAACGCAAGTGCTCCATCCTCTTCGAAAGCTCTTTGGCCTGCGCCGCGATCAGGCGCCGCACGACGTGATCGACGCCAACATCCGATCCGGCGTGCAGGTCAGCGGCACCAATCTATGGGTCCTGATGTTTGCCATCATGATCGCATCGGTCGGTCTGAACGTGAACTCCACGGCAACCATCATCGGCGCCATGCTCATATCACCACTGATGGGCCCGATCATCGGAGCCGGCTATGGCGCCGGCATCAGCGACTTCGCGCTGATCCGAAGCGCGCTGCGCAATCTCGCGATCTTCACTGTCATCAGCCTGCTGACCTCCACGCTGTACTTTGCCATGACGCCATTGCAGGACGCGCAGTCCGAATTGCTCGCACGAACCTCACCGACGATCTGGGATGTCCTGATCGCCTTTTTCGGTGGGGCTGCCGGCATGATCGGCCTCACACGCAAGGAGAAGTCGACCACCATTCCCGGCGTTGCGATCGCCACCGCCTTGATGCCCCCTCTGTGCACCGTTGGTTACGGCATCGCCACCTGGCAACTCTCGTTCGTGCTCGGTGCCTTCTACCTGTTTGCCATCAACGGCGTGTTCATCGGGCTCGCAACGCTGTCGGTCACACGGCTGCTTCGCCTGCCGCAACATGCATTCGCTGATGCCCGGGCGCGCCGGCGCGGCAGCATCATCATGGGAAGCGTCGTGACCGTCACACTCGTGCCCAGCATTTTTCTCGCGGCGCAGCTCGTGGAGCAGCAGGTCTTCACCAACGAGGCGCAGCGCTTCGTCAAGGCGGTGACGGCAGCGCAAACGTCACTGATCGTGACTGGACAGGAGATCGACGCCAAGGCCCGTGTGATCTCACTTTCGGTGATCGGGACCAACACGCGGGCGGAGTCCGAGAAAGTCCTGAAGGATGCCATGCAGCAGTTCAAGCTCGACGACACCAAGCTGGACCTGCATCTTGCTTCAACCGGCAAGGCGGCCGCCGCAACAAAAGCGCGAACCGACCCGCAGCGCGCGCAGAGTCAACAGCAACAGCTCGAACAAACCCTGCTCGCCAATCGCGCAATGCACGATGAGTTGGACCGGATCCGGGATACGGAAGCGAAGTTTCCCCAACTCATCGCCGAGATCCTTGCGCAGGACGCCAACCTGCGAGACATCAGCATCGCACGACTGCCCTCGGGCAGAGACAGCAAGACCGAGGGCCTGCTGATTACCGTCGATTCGAAGCGACCGATCGCAAACGCCGAGCGCCGTCGTCTGGAGGGCTGGTTGCTTGTTCGTTTGCCGGACAAGCACGTCACCATGGTTTACGCCCGCAGTGCGCATGCGTTGAGCCAACAGCAGGCGACACTGCCGGGCGCGCCTTAACCCGCTGCGACCCGGTTGCGTCCGGCCTCCTTCGCTTCGTAAAGCGCCGCATCGGCCCTTCTCAACAAGGCCGTGCCGCCGTTGTCCTGGTCGGGCACGGCCGCCGCAAAGCCAATGCTGACCGTGATCTTGCCGTGCATCGAGTGATCGTGCGCTATGTCCAATGCCGCCACGGCACTGCAGAGGGCCTGCGCCAACCCGGCCGCCTTGTCCGCATCAGTGTCGGCGGTGATCACGGTGAACTCCTCGCCGCCATACCGGGCGACCAGATCGCCCGGCCGTCTCGCGCTGCTCTGCAAGACGCGCGCAACCCGGGTCAGACAAACATCGCCGGCCTGATGGCCGTGGTGATCGTTGTAACTCTTGAACCGGTCGATATCGATCATCAGGATCGCCAGAGGTTGCCCGGTGCGCTGGGCGCGCGCGCTTTCAAGCGCCAGCGCCTCGTCAAAACGCCGACGGTTCGCCAGTCCGGTCAGGCCATCGGTGATCGACAACTCCGCCAATTTCTGATTGGCCGTTTCCAATTCGGCCGCGTATTCCTGCAGCGCCAGATTGCGCTCCTTGAGAACCTTGCGGTTCTCGGCAAGTTCATGCTCGGCACGTTCCTGGTTCATCAAGGTCATGCCTGCGGCGAGCAGCATGAGCGTCACGATCGATGCCAGCAGGGTCGCCGTCTGGATCGGCCCCGTGACCTGCGAACTGAGGACCTCGATGCGCCCACTGACGGCCTCGACAACCCGGTAGCCGATCACCATGACAAGCAGGGAAAAGCCAACCATCAACAGGTACTGCCCGCGTCCGGCGACTTGCCGCCGCTGTCCGATCAGGGCGAGCAGAATGAACAGACACTGCAGGATCAAGACGGTGCTGGTGATGATCGAGCGCGCCCCCGAATGATCGAGCCAGACCATGGAACCCATCACCACGACGGGAACCGGCTCCCAGGTCAGCCAGCGCGGCCGACGGCGCTGCTGAAATTCAAGCAGGCCTGCGGCAAACAGCGCGAACGTGGTCGCCAGCAGCGTGTTGCCGATGGTGATCGTCCAAAAGTCACCGAACTGCGCACGCATGGCAGTCACGATAAAGGCCAGTGTGTGCGCCGTCAGCGCCAGGGCCCAGATCCATAATGCGCGGCTGCGCCGATACGCGACCGCGGCGATCGAGAGCGCCAATACGGTACTGGTCAGGACAATCGCCGCCATCAAGGTGGGCATGCTCAGGATCATGTTGCCATTCTCGCAGAGTCAGGCGTCATTCGTTGCACGCATGCCTTCGTCGCGTTTTCTTCTCGGGCCCTTCGCGCACGGGTTGCAAGGCCCGGCCCCGCAGGGCGTCGCGCTCGGATCGGTCTACTCCCTTGCCTTGATTTCCTTGATCTCCTTGATCTCCGAAACGTCCTTGATCTCGACGTCGATCACATCGCCATCCGCACGCGGCGCAGACGGATCCGATCTGGCTCGGGGATAAAAACGCTGCCAAGCCGAGTGCCGATGGAACGCGAAGGTCCAGGGGCTGATCGGGTTACCCGTCAATCGCGCCCACAGTGCGCGCAGAAGCCAGAGCACCAGCACCAGTAGCGCAACCACCATCAGGCTGGCGAAGAATATCGCCGCTGCCAGCAGGAACACGCCGCGCATGATCAAGCTCAATATCCCCAGAATCACCTGCCCCACGATCGAACTCCTTGTTGACCACCATTGTGATCGATTCCTGCCGAGCCATCCGGCGCTGCAGCGGGCGCGCTCACAGCGGCAGTTCCACGCCGCCGACGCGGCGTGACAGCGCATAGGACGGAAGGCCCTGCAGCATGCGCCGGCCATAGGCTGTGCGCAGCAGGCGCCGGTCATAGCAGATCACGCGCGCCTGATCGTCCTCGTGCCGGATCGCGCGCCCGGTCCACTGCAGCAGGCGCATGCCGGTGGCCGGCACCACCAGTTCCGTGAACGAATCACGCCCCAAGGTCCTGAGCCATTCGGCGCGCGCCTCCTGCACCGGATCGGACGGCGCTGCAAACGGCAGCTTCGCGATGAAGACGGTCTCGCACAAAAGTCCGGGCAGGTCCAGCCCCTCGCCGAATGACTGCAGCCCGAAAATCACCGAGGGCAGGCTCGCCTCGACGCGGGCCTGGTGCGCCGCGATCAGGCGGGCGCGCGCCATGCGCCCCTGCACCAGCACGCTGGCCTGCAGCGCGCCATCGAGCGCGGCCAGTGCCGCGTTCATCTGCGCGCGTGAAGTGAACAGCACCAGCGCGCCGCGCTGCACCTGGCGCAGGTCATCGAGCAACTCGGCCAGCATCTCCCGCGTATAGGCGTCGACGTCCTTCGGGTCGGCCGCGGTCTCGACCACGATCAGGCGGCCCTGTTCGCGGTAATCGAAGGGGCTGTCGACGGCCAGCGTGCTCACCGCGGGGTTGTCGCTCAGGCCGGCCTCCTGCAGGAAGAAGTCGAAGCTGCCGCAACTCGTCAGCGTGGCCGAGGTGACCACCGCGCCGCGCACCTGACGCCAAAGGGACTGGCGCAACAGGTCGCCCGGCACGATGGGACACGCGTGCGCGCTCAGGTTCACGAGGCCTGAGGCGGTGTCGGACTTGAGCCACTTGGCCAGCGGCTGCGCGCCATCTTCCAGCAGCAGGCCACTGGTTTCCAGCACGCTGCGCAGGCGCGGCGCCAGTTGCCCGAGCCGCGCGTACTGCAGCGAGCAACTCGCGGCTTGCGAAGGGTCGTCGCGCGCGATGCGCTTGAGCTCGGCGCCGAGCGCCTCCAGCACCTTCGACAGGCCCGCCGCATGGCCCTGGATCAGCCCCAGCGGTTCGTGCCAGGCCTGCGGCAGCACGCCGTTCGGAAAACGATGCTGCGCATCGTAGCCCGTGCTGGCCAGGGCGAGCAGGTCCATCACCATGCGCGCGAGGTCCTGCAGCGCAGCATTGAGCTGCTGCGCGAGCGTGGCAACGTCCTGCGCCAGCGCGACCTGGATCTTTTCGCTGACCTGCTGCAGGGTGCGCGGCAATTTGTCGAGCCAGCGCAGGTGGCTCAGGTCCATGCTGCTGGCGAACTGGCCCAGCGCCACCGCCGGCAGGTGATGGCCCTCGTCGAACACGAGCAGGCAGTTGTCAAGTTCCGGCAGCGTCTTCATGCCGATGGAGGCCAGCACCAGATCGTGATTCGCGACGATCACGTTGGCCTGCGCCAACTGGCTGCGCGCCGTGTAGTAGCTGCACTGACGGTAAGACGGACAGTGGCGCGCCGTGCAGGTGTGGCGCTCGGCAGCCACGGCCGACCAGTCTGCCGGCTCGGGCTGCTGGGCGAGCCTGTCGCGGTCGCCGTCCCAGCTGCCATCGGCCAGTGCCAGCGTGAGCGTGGCGTAGAGCTTGATGCGGCGCTCCCGCGGATCTCCTGCCGGCGCTGCATTGCCGAAGGCGGCGCGCGCCGGCGCGCGCTCCTCCTCGCTCTCGAACAAATCCTCCAGCGCCGCTGTCGGGTCGCCGGCCAGGCGTTCGAGCTTGAACTGACAGACGTAGCGGCCGCGCCCCTTGGCCAGCGCGTAGACCAGCGGTGTGTCGAGCACCGCCGCCAGCGCCGGCAGGTCCTTGGTCATCAGCTGGTCCTGCAGCGCCACCGTGGCGGTGGAGATCACGAGCCGGGTCTTGAGCGCGAGCGCCAGCGCGACGCCGGTGGAAAGATAGGCAGCGGACTTGCCGACGCCGGTACCGGCTTGGATCACGCAGAGGGTCTGGCTCGGCTCGGCCTGTTCACCGAGCGTCACGCCCGACAGGGCGCTGGCGATCTGCTGCGCCATGGCCTGCTGGCCGGGACGCGTGCGAAAGCCCGGCGTGGCCGCCACCATGCGCTCGAAGGCGCCCAGTGCCAGCTCAGCCAGTGGCAACAAGTCTCGGGGCGCGGCGTTCAGTGCAGCGTCGCGCCGGTCATGGACTGCAATTCCTCGCGCGTTACGCCCGGCGCCATCTCGACCAGCTTGAGGCCTTGCGGCGTCACGTCCATCACGGCCAGGTCGGTGATGATGCGGTTGACGACGCCAACGCCGGTCAGCGGCAGCGTGCATTTGGGCAGGATCTTCAGGTCGATCGTGCCATCCTTCTTCTTGGCCACATGTTCCATCAGGACCAGCACGCGCTTGACGCCGCCCACCAGGTCCATCGCGCCGCCCATGCCCTTGACCATCTTGCCCGGAATCATCCAGTTGGCCAGATCACCTTTTTCGCTCACCTGCATGGCACCCAGGATGCTCAGGTTGACCTTGCCGCCGCGGATCATGGCGAAGCTCTCGTGGCTGCCAAAAATGCTGGAGCCGGGAATCGTCGTGACGGTCTGCTTGCCGGCATTGATCAGGTCGGCGTCGACTTCGTCCTCGGTCGGAAACGGGCCGATGCCGAGCATGCCGTTCTCGCTTTGCAGCCAGACTTCCTTGTCCGGGGCAACGAAGTTCGCCACCAGCGTGGGCAAGCCGATGCCGAGGTTGACATAGAAACCGTCCTGCAATTCTTCAGCCGCTTTGGCCGCCATTTGGTCGCGTGTCCATGCCATGATCAGACTCCTTTCGAGGTAACGGTGCGCTGTTCAATGCGCTTCTCGGGATGCGCATTGAGCACGATGCGGTGCACGTAAATGCCGGGCAGGTGCACGGCGTCGGGATCGAAGCTGCCGGTCTCGACGATCTCCTCGACCTCGACCACCGTAAGCTTGCCGGCCATGGCGACCGCCGGGTTGAAATTGCGCGCCGTGCGCCGGAAGATCAGGTTGCCGCTCTTGTCGGCCTTCCAGGCCTTGACCAGCGAGACCTCGGGCACCAGCGCGTGCTCCAGGATGTACTGATGGCCGTCGAACTCGCGCGTTTCCTTGCCTTCGGCGATCAACGTGCCAACGCCCGTGCGCACATAGAACGCCGGAATGCCGGCACCGCCCGCGCGCAGCTTTTCCGCCAGCGTGCCCTGCGGCGTGAATTCGAGCTTGAGTTCGCCCGAGAGGAACTGGCGCTCGAACTCCTTGTTCTCGCCGACGTAGCTCGAGATCATCTTGGTGATCTGGCGCGTGTCGAGCAGCTTGCCCAGGCCGAAGCCGTCGACACCGGCGTTGTTGGAGATGACGGTCAGGTCCTTGACGCCGCTGGCGCACAAGGCGTCGATCAGGGCTTCCGGAATGCCACACAGGCCAAAGCCGCCGACGGCCAGCAACTGGCCGTCACGGACAATGCCTTCCAGCGCCTTGGCCGCGCTTGGGTAGATCTTGTTCACTGTGCTATCTCCTTTAAAAAAGTGTCGTTGCCGTACGATACTACCTAGCCCCGTACGTAGTTCTTCGTAACGTAGAAACCCTAAGCCCGCGCACCATGGATATCAACTACCGCCTGGCCTTTGAACTGGCACCGGTCGGCCTCGCGCTGTCGAGCAACCGCGCCATTATCGACTGCAACCGTCGCCTGTGCGAGATGTTCGGCGCCTCGCGCGAGCTGCTCGTGGGGCAGTCATTCAAGGTGCTGTACCCGAGCGCGATCGAGTTCGAGCGCACGGGGACGCGCATCGCGCCCATCCTCAACCGCAACGGCACCTATGCCGACGACCGCATCATGAAGCGCGCCAGCGGCGAGACCTTCTGGTGCCATGTGACCGGGCGCGCCTTCAACCAGAGCGCGCCGCACGAGGCCGGCATCTGGACCTTCGAGGACCTCAGTTCGCGCCGCGCCGTGCGGGCTGAACTGACGGCGCGTGAGCGCGAGGTGGCGGCGCACCTGATGGACGGCCTGACCAGCAAGGAGATCGGCAAGTCTCTGGCCATCAGCCACCGCACGGTCGAGATCTACCGCGCCCGCCTGATGCAAAAGTACAAGGCCTCCAACACGGGCGATCTGGTGCAGCGGCTAATGGCGGGGTAAGGCCGGCATGTCATTGCGGACCTGATCCGCAATCCATGGCTCGCGTCGTGTGGATGCCGGATCGAGTCCGGCATGACAACCGGGGCCCGGGATGGCGTCTGGCGTGACGGGTTGACGGCCGGTCGCTTCTACTGAAACAGTTTCTCGACCTTGAACAGCGTCAGCACGCCCATCAGCGCAAAGATGCCGGCGGCGATGGAGTGCACCAGTTTCATGGGAATCTTCGCGGCAAAGCGGTTGCCGACGAACACAGCGGGCACATCGGCCAGCAGCATGCCCAGCGTTGTCCCCAGCACCACGAGCAGCGGGTTGCCGTAGTGGGCTGCGAGTGCCACCGTGGCGATCTGGGTCTTGTCGCCCATCTCGGCGAGGAAGAACGTGATCAGCGTGGCGCCGAAGACGCCCATGTGTTTTGCCACCTGCGTTTCCTCTTCCTCGATCTTGTCGGGGATCAGCGTCCAGGCCGCCATCGCGATGAACGACAGGCCCAGCACCCAGCGCATGACCTCGGGGCTCACGACCGAGGTGATCCAGGCGCCGAGCGCGCCGGCCAGGCCGTGATTGACGAGCGTCGCGCACAGGATGCCGGCAATGATGGGAACCGGCTTCTTGAAACGCGCCGCCAGGATGAAGGCGAGCAACTGTGTCTTGTCGCCGATCTCGGCCAGCGCGACGACGCCGGTCGATACGAACAGCGCTTCCATCATGCTTTGCCGGGGCCGTCGACGACTTCCGCCGCCGAACGAAAGGCCTCGACCGCCGACGGCACGCCGCAATAGATGCTGGCATGCAGCAGCACTTCCTGAATTTCAGCGACGCTGGCGCCATTGTTCAGCGCACCGCGCACATGGCCCTTGAGCTCGTGCTGCTTGCCCAGCGCGGTCAGCATGGCCACCGTGATCAGGCTGCGCGTCTTCAGATCGAGCCCCTCGCGCTGCCAGACATCGCCCCAGGCGTTCTTCGTGATGTAGTGCTGCATCGGCAGCGTGAAATCGGTGGCCTTGCCGAAGGCATTGGCCACGAAATCTTCGCCCATGACCTGCTTGCGCCGCGCCAGGCCTTTGTCAAATTGTGAGTTCATGTTGGGGATTGTCGCTTGATCGTGCTTTCAGAATGGCACAGCATAATGGCAAATACGAACAATCAGCAGATGCTATGGATGCCTCCCTGCCCACGGGCAAGGAATTGAGACCGCTGAACGCCAAGAGCATGAACAGCCGTCTATCAGGAAGCGAGACTTCGAGCAATCGAGGTGGATCCTCTGATGGATACGGCATCAAAGTGCCCAGGCGTGATAAACAGCAGTTTTCACAAACACCATAGAGGATCCGCCATGAATCGTAATACAGGAATGAGCGCAGGACAAATCATCGGCACCGTAAATGGCATGCAAGTCATTGGGCTGGACATCGCCAAACACGTGTTTCAACTGCACACGGTGGATATGGGCACGGGTGAAATCGTCAACGTGCAGATCAAACGTGCCAAGGTTCTGGAGCACTTTGCCAATAAACAGCCTTGCCTGATTGCGATCGAGGCCTGTGGCGGAGCACACCACTGGGCCCGCGAGCTCAGCGCCCAAGGCCACAGCGTGCGGCTATTGCACGCCAAGATTGTTCGCCCCTTTGTGAGTGGCAACAAGACCGATGCGACGGACGCCCGAGCCATCTGGCTGGCGGTGCAGCAGCCGGGCGTTAAGTTTGTCGGTATCAAGACCGCAGCGCAGCAAGCCACGCTCACCCTGCACCGCCAACGCGAGCTCCTGATGAAGATGCGCACCATGCAGACCAATGCTTTGCGCGGGTTGCTGTACGAATTCGGTGTCACTTTTGTCCAAGGGCAAAAAGCTTTGTTCAAAGACATTGAGCAGACATTGGAAGAGCTCGCAGTGCAACTGCCACAAATGCTCAGAGACAGCCTGCGCGAACAAGTCGCACGCATCAAGGCCATGAGCGAGGACATGCTCGCCATTGAGAAACGCCTGGGACTGCAACTCAAGGCAGACCCGCAAATGCAGCGCATCGCCCAAATCCCCGGAGTGGGCTTGCTCACGGCCACGGCGGCAATAGCCACCATGGGTGAGGCCAGCGCCTTCAAGTCCGGGCGTGAATTCTGCGCCTGGCTGGGATTGGTGCCCAAGCAAACAGGTACAGGCGGCAAAGTCCGCCTGGGGGGCATCTCCAAGCGCGGTGACACCTACATGCGCACCCTGCTTATTCACGGAGCCCGAAGTGTCCTGGCCCATGCCAAAGAGCGCGGCCCGTGGCTGGAGCAAATCAAGGCGCGCAGACCAGCCAGCGTAGTAATCGTGGCGCAGGCGGCCAAGATGGCACGAACAATTTGGGCCGTAACGGCCAAAGATCAAGATTACCAACGGGGCTTCAAGAGCGTCAGACCGCTTGCGGCATGACAAACAAAAAGCCACTTTATCAACCAACCTTTGAAAGGATATGGTCAGTCTTTGTAGGGTAGTGAGGCAGTAAAGAGTGAAGTGATGTGAAACAGGTCAGACCGGGGCGAGCTAAACCTGCATGGTGGCAAGGACATAAACAGTCCGATCCAGGAGATGAGGCGCTTGTCAGCGGATATGCATCGGGGCCAGCGGGCGAGTCTGGGAAATCAGGCGGACCACGCAATCAAGGCCGGATATAAGTGAGCAGCCGACTTCTTCGCAACACGACACAAATTCTTCTTGCTACCCGGGAGGCATCCATATAAGTCACCATGGCCCGCTACCCGCTTCCGGAACTCAAGGACCTGCCCGACGACATCCGCACCAAAATCCTCGAAGTGCAGGCCAAATCGGGCTTTGTGCCCAACGTTTTTCTGGCGCTGGCGCGCCGGCCCGCCGAATGGCGCGCCTTCTTTGCCTACCACGACGCCCTGATGCTCAAGGAAGACTCGGGCCTGTCCAAGGGCGACCGCGAGATGATCGTCACCACGACCAGCGCCGCCAACAAATGCCTGTACTGCGTGATCGCGCACGGTGCCATCCTGCGCATCTACGAGAAGAAGCCACTGGTCGCCGATCAGGTGGCCGTGAACCACCGCAAGGCCGACATCACGCCGCGCCAGCGCGCCATGCTCGACTTCGCACTCAAGGTCTGCCTGAAGTCCGACGAGATCGGCGACGAAGACTTTGCCGCGCTGCAGGCGCACGGCTTCAGCGACGAGGACGCCTGGGACATCGCCGCGATCACGGCCTTCTTCGGCCTGTCCAACCGCATGGCATCCTTCAGCAACATGCTGCCCAACCCCGAGTTCTACCTGATGGGGCGCGTGCCGAAGGTGAAATAGCTCAGCTCACCAGGGCGCGCAGCCAGTCCGGCAAGTCGCTGGATTTCTGTTTCGAATAATCGATCCACATGGTGGTCGCGCCGCCGGCGGCGTGGATCAGGCCGGGGTTCTCGGCGCGCTCCATCGTGCCCCAAGTCTCGAACGTCGTGCGGCCCGGGTCGCTGACGTACATCTTCATCAGCACATCACCCGGGTATTCGAGCTGCCGGTAGAAATTGCAGAGGGCGTTGACGATGACCATGCCTTCGCCGCGCGGGTCGGGTTGAAAACCGAGTGAACACATCCAGTCGATGCGGCAGGTCTCGAGATAGCGGAAATAGCTTCCGTTGTTGAGGTGGTTCATCGCATCCATGTCGCCCCAGCGGATCGGGATGATCATCTCGTAGACCAGTTTCTTCTTTTCGGGGATCTCGATCTTCATGTTGTTCCTCAAAACAAGACGTTTGACAGATTCAGGGCGCGGCGTCGGCCAGCACCAGGGCGCGTGCGGCGCCGAAAACACTTCCATCACCAGCAGCGGCGCGCCGCGGCGCACAAACACCGAGCGCCGCGCCGGCAGGGCCCGAACGGCCAGCGCTTCGCCCGCCGCCTGCTGCCAGCGCCGGGCCACATGCTTGTGCAGCGGATCGACCGGCGTGAGGCCGGCGAATTGCAGCGGCCGGCGCGCAATGCCGGCGCGCCGGAACAGCACGTCGGCGAGCGGCCTGGTGCCGAGCCCGCGCAGCGAGCGCCACGGACCGAGCGACTGCGGCTGCCGCGTGGCGCTGCGCGCGAAAACCACGGCCGCACCGTCCACACGCAGGATCACCTCGCGCACATAGCCGGCTCCGAGCCCGGCCAGGCCCAGCGCGCGCGCCTCGTCCGGGTACAGGCTTTGCCGGCCCTGGTTGAGCACCTGCACGCTGAACGTGGAGCCGGCCGCCGCCAGACGCGCACTGAGCGAGCCCGATGCGCCAACCCAGCGCCGCACCTTGCCGCGATAGCGGTTGCCTTGTGTCCACCGCTTCATTGATGTGCCCGGATCGAAGCCATGATGCCGAGCGTGAACAGCACGGCGGCGGCGGCCTGCATTGCGCCGGGCCAGACGCCGTCCCAGGCAAAGGAATAAAGCAGCGCGAACAGCGTCTCGCTCACGATCAACTGGCCGCACAGGCTGGCGCTCAGGCGCTGACTGGCGACGTTCCACAAAATGGTCGCGCCCCAGGCCGAACCGATGCCGGTGGCAACGCAAACCAGCGCCACGCGCCAGCCCCGGTCCACGCGCAACAGCACACTGGCGTCGCTTCCCGCCGCCAGCCACAAGGCCAGCGCGCCGACACCGGTGGCCAGACCGAGCCAGTTGGCCCAATCCGTGGCGTCGACTTCCGGGTGGCGTTTGAGCCAGGCTGAATTGAGCAAGGCAAACACCGTCCAACTCAGCATCGCCAGCAGCGCCAGGCCGATGCCGCGCCAGTAGAAGGCGCTCGCGTTCGCGACGGACGCGGCGTGCGTGATGTCCATCATCAACAGCAGGCCCGCCGCGGTCAGGGTCAATCCCGGGGCCAGCGCCAGCCAGCGCAGGCCGTGCGGCTTGGCCAGCAGCATCAGCCACAGTGGAATGGTGCCGATGATCAGCGTCGGCAATGCCGTGCCGATGTCGTGCACGGCCAGCACGATCAGCAGGTAGTAGCCGGTGAAGCCCAGCACGCTCATGCCGAGCGCGAAAACGGCTTGCGCCGGCGTCGGCAGCGGCCGGGTGCGCAGCCCCATCATGAGCGCCGAGATCGCGCCATAGCTGACGAAGCGCCCGGCCGTCAGATCGACCGACGACAAGCCCGCCGTCATGCGCGGCGCCACAAACACCAGGCCCCAGAGCGCGCCGGCCGCGAGCCCCGCGGCGATCCCCTTACGCACTCAGACGCCGAAACCGTCGTCCGCCGCGATCACGGCACCATTGATGAAACGGCTCTCGTCGGAACACAGCATCACCAGCACGGCATCAAGATCTGCCGGTTGTCCCAGGCGCCGGCGCGGCAGCATCTGCACCAGCTTGCGGCCCTGTTCGGTCTGCCAGTGGTGGTGGTTGATCTCGGTGTCGATATAGCCCGGACAGATGGCGTTGACGTTGATGCCGAAGCGACCCCACTCGGCTGCCATCGCCTTGGTCATGTGCACCACCGCCGACTTGCTCATGCAATAGACGCCGATCTGCGGCAGCACGCGCAGGCCGCCCATGGAGGCAATGTTGACGATGCGCCCGCCGGTGTAGGTGCCGGGCGCCGACCCTTGCGCGCGCGCCAGCATGCGCTTGCCGACTTCCTGCGCCACGAAGAAGGCGCCCTTGACATTGGTATCGAAGATGAAGTCGTAATCTTCCTCGGCGACGTCCTGGATGCGCTGCGTCGTGCTGACCCCCGAGTTGTTGACCAGGATGTCGATCGAGCCGACTTCCGTCTCGGCGTGCGCGACGGCGGACTTGATGGAGTCGATGTCGGTCACATCGAGTTCGATGACGTGCGCGTCACCGCCCTCGCCGTCAATTTCAGCGCGCAAATCCTTGAGCCGCTCGACACGGCGACTCGCCAGCACCACAGCGGCACCGGCGCGGGACAGGGTCTTGGCGAACTGCGCGCCCAAACCACTGGAAGCACCGGTGACAAAGGCCACCCGGCCGGAAAGATCAATGCTGTAAGCCATTACGAGAGTCTCCATGAATTGAAAGATCGACCACGGGATTATGTCAATTCAACGCATAAAATCAGTCACGCGTTCGACAATCCCCGGTCGCGGTCCCCTTCGGAACCAGGCTCCCATTATCAAGCGAGAAAACCCATGACAAACGAGGAAATTCTGTCCCAGTTCGGCCCCCGAGAAGCAATGGAGTACGACGTGGTCGTCGTCGGCGGCGGCCCTGCCGGTCTGTCCACCGCGATCCGGCTCAAGCAGCTGGCCGCCGAGAAAGGCACGGACGTTTCCGTCGTCGTGCTGGAAAAGGGATCGGAGCCCGGCGCCCACATCCTGTCGGGCGCGGTGCTCGACCCGATCTCGCTCAACGAACTGTTCCCCAACTGGAAGGCCATGGGCGCACCGCTCAATCAGCCGGTCACCGATGAAGCGATGATGTTCCTGAGCGAGACCAAGGCTTATCGCACGCCCAACTTCATGCTGCCCAAGTGCAGCCAGAACCATGGCAACTACATCATCAGCCTGGGTGCGCTGACACGCTGGCTCGCAACCCAGGCGGAGAGCCTGGGCGTGGAGATCTTCCCCGGCTTTCCCGCGGCGGAAGTGCTCTATAACGAGAACGGCTCGGTCAAGGGCGTGGCCACCGGCAACATGGGCATCAACAAGGAAGGCGAACCGGGCGAGGCCTTCCAGATCGGCATGGAGCTGCTGGCCAAGTACACGATCTTTGCAGAAGGCTCGCGCGGCCACCTGGGCCGCCAGCTCATCGAAAAATACAAGCTTGACGAAGGCTGCGACCCGCAAAGCTACGGCATCGGCATCAAGGAACTGTGGGAAGTCGATCCGGCGCGGCACGAGCCGGGCCTGGTGGTGCACACCGCGGGCTGGCCGATGGACAACAGCACCTATGGCGGCTCCTTCCTGTACCACATGGAAGACAACAAGATCGCCCTGGGTTTCATCACCGGCCTGAACTACAGCAACGCCTATCTGAGCCCGTTCGAGGAATTCCAGCGCTGGAAGACGCATCCCAATATCCGCTACTACCTCGAAGGCGAGGACAAGGGCCTCAAGCCGGCCAAGCGCCTGGCCTACGGCGCGCGCGCCATCACGGCCGGCGGCCTGATGTCGCTGCCGAAGACCGTGTTCCCGGGCGGCGCGCTGATCGGCTGCGAAGCGGGCTTCCTCAACGTGAGCCGCATCAAGGGCACGCACACCGCGATCAAGACCGGCATGCTGGCGGCCGAGGCCGCCTACGATGCGGTGACCGCCGGACGCGCGCATGACGAACTCAGCGCCTATCCGGAAGCCTTTGAGGCCAGCTGGGTCTACACCGAGCTCAACAAGTCGCGCAACTTCAAGGCCTGGTTCAAGTACGGCCTGCGCATCGGCACCGTGATGAACGGCTTCGAGCAGTTCGGCCTGGGCGGCAACATGCCGTGGACGATCCACCGTGACAAGCCCGACTACGCCTACCTGAAGCCGGCTGCAGAGTGCGAACCGATCGAGTACCCGAAACCCGACGGCAAGCTGACATTCGACCGCCTCTCGAGCGTCTTCATCAGCAACGTCAACCATGAAGAGAATCAGCCGGCGCACCTGACGCTCAGGGATGCGAGCGTGCCGGTGTCGATCAACCTCGCGAAATACGCAGGTCCCGAGGCGCGCTACTGCCCCGCCGGCGTCTACGAGTTCATCAAGGACGCCGACAACAACGACCAACTGCAGATCAACGCGGCCAACTGCGTGCACTGCAAGACCTGCGACATCAAGGACCCTACGCAAAACATCGTCTGGGTCACGCCAGAGGGCGGCGGCGGACCGAATTACGCCGGGATGTAAGCGGGTAGAATCGACACCGTCAGGAGAGAGCCACCCCTGAGGTGGCCGCCGAAGGCGCAGAACGGCTGATTGCAGCGGTTTGAACGCTCAGGCAAAAGGACTGACAGACCCTGGCGGCGTACAGCAGCGCCAGGCGTTTCCCCACTGGAGAGAGGCCAAGGCCGCGCGCAACGCAGCCCTTGATCCACCGAAGGAGCAACCCTGCAACGCAGGCGAATCTCTCAGGTAAAGCGGACAGCGGGGGCAGCCCATGGTTTCGGCCATGGATATTGACTTGCCCCTTGTTGGAGTTCGCCCATGGCCACCCCGCCCGACAGTCTCTTGCTCACACCGCTCAACGACCTGCACATCGAACTCGGTGCGCGCATGGTTCCCTTTGCCGGCTACTCGATGCCGGTGCAATACCCGGCCGGCCTGATGGCCGAGCACCACCACACCCGCAATGCTGCGGGCCTGTTCGACGTCTCGCACATGGGCCAGTTGCGCCTGGTTGGGCCGGATGCCGCAGCCGCGTTCGAGAGCCTGATCCCGGTCGACGTGATCGACCTGCCCGTGGGCAAGCAGCGCTACGGCCTGCTGCTCAACGATGACGGCGGCATCATCGACGACCTGATGTTCTTCAAGCGTGAGAGCGACATCTTCGTCATCGTGAATGGCGCCTGCAAGGTCGGCGACATCGCCCACATCCAGGCCAAGATCGGCACACGCTGCCAGGTCATCCCGATGCCCGAGCGCGCGCTGCTCGCGCTGCAGGGGCCGCAGGCCGTCAATGCCTTGTCGCGCCTGGCGCCAGGCGTGGAAAAGCTCGTCTTCATGACTGGCGGCAACTTCACGGTGCAGGCCGGCGCACAGCGCATCGAGGTGTTCCTGACGCGCAGCGGCTACACCGGCGAAGACGGCTTCGAGATCTCGGTGCATGAATCGCAAGCGCAGGCGCTGGCCAAGGTGCTGCTGGCGCAGCCCGAAGTCAAACCGATCGGCCTGGGCGCGCGCAACTCGCTGCGCCTGGAAGCCGGTCTGCCGCTGTACGGCAACGACATCGACAACAGCACGACGCCGGTCGAGGCCGCGCTCGGCTGGGCCATGCAGAAGGTGCGGCGCGCCGACGGCGCCCGTGCCGGCGGCTTCCCCGGTGCTGCCAAGATTCTGGCGCAACTCGCGGCGGGCGCTGCCGTGCCGCGCAAGCGCGTCGGCCTGATGGCGCTGGAGCGCGTGCCGGTGCGCGAGCACACCGAACTGCAGGACCTGTCGGGCCAGCGCATCGGTGAAGTCACCAGCGGCCTGCTCGGCCCCACCATCGACAAGCCCGTTGCCATGGGCTATGTGCCGCCCGCGTTTACCGCGCTGGGCACGCGCATCAACGCCATCGTTCGCGGCAAGCCGGTGCCGATGGAAGTGGTGGCCATGCCCTTCGTGCCGACACGCTACTACCGCGGCTGATTTTCGATTTCAACAACTTCATTTATTCCGGAGAATTCCATGTCCATCAAGTACACCCCCGATCACGAATGGCTCAAGGTCGAAGGCGCCAGCGCCACCGTCGGCATCACCCACCACGCGCAGGACGCGCTCGGCGATGTCGTGTTTGTCGACCTGCCCGAAGTCGGCAAGACCTTTGCCGCCAAGGACATCGCCGGTGTCGTCGAATCGGTCAAGGCCGCCGCCGACGTCTACATGCCCGTGAGCGGCGAGATCACGGAAGTCAACGAGGCGCTGCGCGCCGACCCGTCGCTGGCCAACTCCGATCCGCTCGGCGCCGGCTGGTTCTTCAAGGTCAAGCTCGCCAACCCGGCCGAACTCGACGCCCTGATGGACGAGACCAGCTACACCACGTACTCCGCCAACGCATAAATCAGGACATCTTCATGTTGATGCAATCCGCCAAACCCTTGGGCGAGCTCGAGAACGCCCGTGAATTCATCGCCCGCCACATCGGCGTCGATGCGGCCGAAGAGGCCATGATGCTCAAGGTCGTGGGCGCAAGCTCGCGGCGCGAGCTGATCACCGGCATCGTGCCGCGCTCGATTGCGCGCAGCACGGCGATGGCCATTCCGGCTGCCGTGACGGAAGCGGCCGCGCTGGCCGAGCTCAAGGCGATTGCGTCGAAGAACCAGATATTCCGCAGCTACATCGGCCAGGGCTATTACGACACGCACACGCCCGGCGTGATCCTGCGCAACATCCTGGAAAACCCCGCCTGGTACACCGCCTACACGCCGTATCAGGCCGAGATCAGCCAGGGCCGCATGGAGGCGCTGGTGAACTTCCAGACCATGATCACCGACCTCACCGGCATGCCGATGGCCAACGCCTCCATGCTCGACGAAGCCACCTCCGCGGCCGAGGCCATGACGCTGGCGCTGCGCGTGGGCAAGTCGAAGTCGACCACCCTGCTGGTCGACAGCGAGGTGCTGCCGCAGACGCTGGAGGTGTTGCAGACACGCGCGCAACCGATCGGCATCACGGTGCAGACCTGCGCCGCGGCCGACATGGCAGCGCAGGACTGCTTTGCCGTGCTGCTTCAGTACCCTGGCGTCAGCGGTGTCGTGCGCGACGACCGCGCGCTGATCGCCGCCGTCAAGGCGCGCGGCGCTGTCGTCATCATGGCAGCCGACCTGTTGGCGCTGACCGTGCTCACGCCGCCGGGCGAACTCGGCGCCGACATCGCAATCGGCAACACGCAGCGCTTCGGCATGCCCATGGGCAACGGCGGCCCGCACGCCGCCTACATGGCCTGCCGCGACGATTTCAAGCGCTCGATGCCGGGCCGCCTAGTCGGCGTCAGCGTCGACACGCACGGCAACCCAGCCTACCGCCTGGCGCTGCAGACGCGCGAGCAGCACATCCGGCGCGAGAAGGCTACCTCCAACATCTGCACGGCGCAGGTCCTGCCCGCCGTCATCGCCAGCATGTACGCGGTCTACCACGGCCCGCAGGGCCTCTCGCGCATCGCGCAGCGCGTGGCCACGCTGACCGCCATCCTGGCGCGCGGCCTGCAGGAGTTGGGCTGCCAGTTGCTCAACACCAGCGCCTTCGACACGCTGACGATCAGGACCGCAGCGGCGACGGCGGCCATTGCGGTCAAGGCGCGCGCGGCACGCGTCAACCTGCGTCTGGTGTCCGATGACTGCCTCGGCGTCTCGCTCGACGAGACGACGACACGCGCGGACGTCGAACAGCTCTGGAGCTTTTTTGCCCAAGCCGGTCAAACAGCGCCGCGCGTCGCCGCGTTCGAGAACGGCGTCGCGTCGCTGCTGCCAGCCGCCCTGCAGCGCAGCAGCGCCTACCTGACGCACCCGGTGTTCAACACCTACCACTCCGAGACCGGCATGCTGCGCTACATCCGGCGCCTGAGCGACAAGGACCTGGCGCTGGACCGCAGCATGATCCCGCTGGGCAGCTGCACCATGAAGCTCAACGCCACCAGTGAGATGATGCCCATCACCTGGCTCGAGTTCGCCGCCCTGCACCCGTTTGCGCCGCAGGAGCAAAGCCTGGGTTACCAGGAACTCGACGAACAGCTGCGCGCCTGGCTGTGCCAGGCCACGGGTTACGCCGGCATCAGCCTGCAGCCCAACGCCGGCTCGCAAGGCGAATATGCCGGCCTGCTGACGATCCGCGCCTACCACGCGGCGCACGGCCAGGGCCACCGCAACATCTGCCTGATCCCGTCGAGCGCGCATGGCACCAATCCGGCCAGCGCGCACATGGCGGGCCTGAGCGTGGTCGTGACGGCCTGCGACGCGCAGGGCAATGTGGACCTGGCCGACCTCAAGGCCAAATGCGAGCAGCACAGCGCCAACCTGGCGGCGGTGATGATCACCTACCCGAGCACGCACGGCGTGTTCGAAACCAGCGTCAAGGAATTGTGCGCGCTGGTGCACGCGCATGGCGGGCGGGTCTATGTCGACGGCGCCAACATGAACGCGCTGGTCGGCGTCGCGGCGCCCGGTGAATTCGGCGGCGATGTGAGCCACCTGAACCTGCACAAGACCTTCTGCATCCCGCACGGCGGTGGCGGCCCTGGCGTCGGACCGGTCTGCGTGGTGGCCGACCTCGTGCCCTACCTTCCCGGCCATGCAACCGGTGGACTCAAAGGCATCGGCGCAGTCTCAGCGGCGCCGCTGGGCAATGCAGCCGTGCTGCCGATCAGCTGGATGTACTGCCGCATGATGGGCCCGGACGGCCTGCAGGCTGCCACCGAAGTGGCGATCCTGGCCGCCAACTACATCAGCACGCGCCTGAAGGATCACTACCCGACGCTGTACGCCAGCGCCAACGGCCACGTCGCGCACGAATGCATCCTGGACCTGCGCCCGCTCAAGGAAAGCAGCGGCGGCGTGCACGGCGTCTCGGCCGAGGACGTGGCCAAGCGCCTGATGGACTACGGCTTTCACGCGCCGACGCTGAGCTTCCCGGTCCCCGGCACGCTGATGGTCGAGCCGACCGAGAGCGAAACGCTGGAAGAGCTCGACCGCTTCATCGACGCCATGATCGCCATCCGCGGCGAGATCGCCAAGGTCGAGCAAGGCGTCTGGCCGCAGGACAACAACCCGCTCAAGCACGCGCCGCACACCGCGGCCTCCCTGCTCGGCGAAGCCTGGGACCGCCCCTATTCACGCGAGGTCGGCGGCTTCCCGCTGGCCACGCTCAAGGACGTCAAGTACTGGCCGCCGGTCGGTCGTGTTGACAATGTGTGGGGTGACCGGAACCTGTTCTGCTCTTGTGTTCCGGTTGCAGAACTGACTGACTGAATAGCTCGTCGGGATCTGCGCCCGTACGCTGCGTTGCTCGATTCGGGCGGGGTGCGCAGAAACTCGCCCTTCGGGCTCAAACATCTGCGCCCCTGATCCGCCTGACTCTGCGCTACTCTCCTTCTCATAACGGCGGGGAAGCCCGCAACGCATGCGCTGCAGCGGTTTTCGGATGTTTGGGATGTTTGGCTTCACCGCCGTTGAGGCAGGGCTGAGCAGCGCAGCGGCCGGTGGATCAGGGCTGGCGTTGTCCGAGCGAAGCGAGTTTAGCCAGACCCCACCTGACGCGAGCAGCGCAAGGAACCGCGTAGCGGCCCTGACGTCGGCTGTCTTTTCTTTTGGGTACTTTTCTTTGGACAAGCAAAGAAAAGCACCTCACCCGCCGGGGCGCGACCCGGCCTGCCCGCAGCGCGTCGAAACTCAGTGCACGACGCGCTCGAAGCTGAACTGCCCCGGCGCTCGAATCGGATCGACGTCAACCGGAATCACATCCTTCGGCGCGAACTTGCCTTCGAGTAGCAGCTTCGACAGCGGGTTCTCGATGCGCTGCTGGATTGCGCGCTTCAAGGGTCGCGCACCGAACACCGGGTCGAAGCCGACCTTGGCCAGCTCGGCCAGCGCGGCCGGCGACACTTCGAGCGTCAGGTCCAGCTTCGCCAGGCGCGCCTGCAGCACCTGGATCTGGATCGCGGCGATCTTGGCGATGTGCGAAGCATCCAACGCATGGAAAACCACGGTCTCGTCGATGCGGTTCAGGAACTCGGGGCGGAAGTGGTTCTTGAGCTCGGCTGTCACGGCTTCCTTGATGTCCTCGCTGTCCTGCCCGACCATGCTCTGGATCATGTGCGAGCCGATGTTGCTGGTCATCACGATCACAGTGTTCTTGAAGTCCACGGTGCGGCCCTGGCCATCGGTCAGGCGGCCATCGTCGAGCACCTGCAGCAGCACGTTGAAGACGTCCGGATGCGCCTTCTCGACCTCGTCGAGCAGCAGCACGCTATAGGGCTTGCGGCGCACGGCTTCGGTCAGATAACCGCCCTCCTCGTAGCCAACGTAGCCGGGCGGCGCACCGATCAGGCGCGCCACCGAATGCTTCTCCATGAACTCGCTCATGTCGATGCGCACCAGATGGTCTTCCGAGTCAAACAGAAAACCGGCCAGCGCCTTGCACAGCTCGGTCTTGCCAACACCGGTGGGGCCCAGGAAAAGGAAGGAGCCGGTCGGGCGGTTCGGATCGGACAGGCCTGCGCGTGAACGCCGGATGGCGCTGGCCACCGCGCTGATCGCCTCGTCCTGCCCGACCACGCGCTGGTGCAGCTTGTCTTCCATCTGCAGCAGCTTGTCGCGCTCGCCCTGCATCATCTTGGAGACCGGAATGCCGGTCGCGCGGCTCACCACCTCGGCAATTTCCTCGGCGCCGACCATGGTTCGCAGCAACTGCGGGCGCCCGCCGTCCTTGGCGTTCTTGGCCTTGCCGGCCTCCTTGGTCTGGGCATCCTTGAGCTGCTTTTGCAGGCCGGGCAACTTGCCGTACTGCAGTTCGCCGGCGCGGTTGAAGTCGCCCTTGCGCGTGAGTTCCTTGATCTCGAAATCGACTTTCTCGATCTCCTGCATGATGGTCTTGGAGCCTTGGGCCTGCGCCTTCTCGGCCTTCCAGATTTCGTCCAGATCGGCAATCTCTTTCTGCAGCTTGCCGATCTCTTCCTCGATCAGGCCGAAGCGCTTCTTCGAGGCCTCGTCCTTTTCGCGGCGCACCGCTTCGCGCTCGATCTGCAACTGGATCAGGCGGCGGTCGAGCTTGTCCATGACCTCGGGTTTGGAGTCGAGCTCGATCTTGATCTTCGATGCCGCCTCGTCGATCAGGTCGATCGCCTTGTCCGGCAGGAAGCGGTCCGTGATGTAGCGGTGGCTCAGTTCGGCGGCGGCAACAATGGCCGGGTCCGTGATCTGCACGCCGTGGTGCGCTTCGTAGCGCGCCTGCAATCCGCGCAGGATGGCAATCGTCGCCTCGACCGAAGGCTCGCCGACCAGGATCTTCTGGAAACGGCGCTCGAGCGCCGCGTCCTTCTCGATGTACTTGCGGTATTCATCGAGCGTGGTGGCGCCGACGCAATGCAGTTCGCCGCGCGCCAGCGCCGGCTTGAGCATGTTGCCCGCATCCATGGCGCCTTCAGCCTTGCCGGCGCCGACCATGGTGTGCAGCTCGTCAATGAAGACGATGGTCTGGCCTTCGTCCTTGGCCAGGTCCTTGAGCACGTTCTTCAGGCGCTCCTCGAATTCGCCGCGGAATTTGGCGCCGGCCAGCAGCGAGGCCATGTCGAGCGACAACACGCGCTTGCCCTTGAGCGAATCGGGCACCTCGCCGGCGACGATGCGCTGGGCCA
Organism: uncultured beta proteobacterium; assembly: GCA_903828665.1. GTDB lineage: Bacteria > Pseudomonadota > Gammaproteobacteria > Burkholderiales > Burkholderiaceae_C > Rhodoferax. Next base: position 24,134 of record CAIKMZ010000064.1, on the reverse strand, counting down.
GGCCTTCGACGATGGCGGTCTTGCCGACGCCGGGCTCGCCGATCAGCACCGGGTTGTTCTTGGTGCGGCGCTGCAGCACCTGGATGGCGCGGCGGATTTCATCATCGCGCCCGATCACCGGGTCGAGCTTGCCCTGGCGCGCGCGCTCGGTCAGGTCCAGGCAGTACTTCTTGAGCGATTCGCGCTGGTCCTCGGCATCGGCGCTGTCCACATTCTGGCCGCCGCGCACGGCGTCGATGGCGGCTTCAAGCGACTTGCGCGTCAGGCCGTGCTCGCGCACCAGCTTGCCGATGTCCTGCTTGCTGTCGGTCAGGGCCAGCAGGAAGAGCTCGCTGGCAACGAACTGGTCGCCGCGCTTGATCGATTCCTTCTCAGCGGCCTGCAACAGGCTGACCATCTCGCGCCCGATCTGGACCTGCTCCTGTCCCTGCACCTCGGGCAGGCGCTTGATGGCTGCCTCGGCGCCGGCCAGCAAGCCCGGAACGTTGACGCCGGCGCGCTGCAGCAAGGCCGTCGGGCCATCCTGCTGGCGCAGCATGGCGACCAGCACATGGGCCGGCTCGATATAGGCGTTGTCCTGGCCCAAGGCCAGTGTCTGGGCATCGCCCAGAGCTTCCTGAAATTTGGTGGTGAGTTTGTCGATACGCATGGCAATCCCCTTGGTTGGCCTACAGCTTGGGCTGCACCTGAGCATTTCAAGGCCGGCGAAAGAACGGCGGTATGACTAAAATCAAGCCATGAACATTCACCAACTGCAGGTCAGTTATCAGGTGGAGCAGGACCGGCTTCTGGTCCGCCTGAATACGCACTCCGGCGAGGAGCTCAGGCTCTGGCTGACGCGCAGAATGATCTGCAGACTGTTCCCGCACATGGTCCAGGCATCGGCGCTGCCCGGCGCGGCGCTGCCGCAGCTGGCGAGCCACGACGGCGCGGACGACCGGGCCCTGACACAGTTCAGAAAGCAGGAAGTGCTGCAACAGGCCGATTTTCAGACGCCATTCGACAATGGGGCCGCCGTGCTGCCGATCGGCAGCGAGCCGCTGCTTGCCACAACCGTGCACATCACGCCGCAGGACAGCGGCGCCATGCGCCTGGCTTTTGAGGAGAATGCGCCGGGCACCCCGGCCAATCGCCGGATCGAAGTGATGCTCGAGCCCGCGCTGTTGCACGGCTTCATGCATTTGCTTGAACAGGCGCTCAAGGCTGCCGAGTGGGGCATCATGCTGGCCCCGGGACAGGAAACACCCGAGGCCACCGTCGTCGATGCGCTGGCGGCGGCGGAGCCGCCGAAGTACCTGAACTGAGCGGCCACCGCGCCGGCCGGGGCCTCAGGCGTTGGTCGCGGCAATTCCCCAGCGCGAGAGCGCTGCGTCGTCGCTGACCCGGGCATCGACCCAGCGCGCGCCCTGTGGCGTCGTTTCCTTTTTCCAGAACGGCGCCTGCGTCTTGAGGTAGTCCATCAGGAACTCGCAGGCCTGGAAACTCATGCCGCGGTGCGCCGACGTCACCACCACCAGCACGATCTGATCGAGCGGCTGCAGCAGGCCGACACGGTGGATGACCCGTGCGCCATAGATGTCAAAGCGCTGCTGCGCCTCGTCGATCATGGCCTCGATCGCCCTCTCGGTCATGCCGGGGTAGTGCTCGAGTTCCATACTGCTGATGCTGCCCGCGACACCCGCCGTGCTTTCGCGGACGGTGCCAATGAAACTGCAGACCGCGCCGACGCGGGTGTCCTGCGCGCGCAGCGCGGCCACTTCAGCGCCCGGATCGAAATCCTCGACCTGGATGCGCACGCGGGGGATGGGTGTCTGGTTTGATTTCATGGGATTTTCATCGCAATTTTCACACCATTGCGCCGGTCATGCCGAACCTGATCCGGGATGACAACCAAGCGCGACATGGATTGCGGGTCGGTGCCCGCAACGACAAGTCCGGGGTTCGTCGCCGCATGCCGATTCGGCCGCGCAAGAGAACTACAGCGCCTGCGTCACCAGCTTGAAGTCCGCATCCTCCGGGAACGGCTTGATGTGAAAGCCCAGGCTCTTCATCAGGCGCAGCATGGTCGGGTTGTTGGCCAGCACCAGTCCTTCGATCTCGGACAGGCCCTTTTCACGGGCGAACTCCATGATCGAGAGCATCAGGCGCGAGCCCAGGCCCTTGCCCTTGAGGTCGTCCGCGACCACCAGCGAGAACTCGCAGGTGGTGCGGTCCGGATTCGTGATGTAGCGCGACACGCCGAGCATGCGCGAGGTCTCGATGATCTCGCCGTCGGCACCGACGGTGCGCTCGCGCTGCACGGCGATCAGCGCCATCTCGCGGTCGTAGTCGATCAGCGTGAAGCGCGCCAGCATGGTGGCCGGCAATTCCTGCATGCTCGAGACAAACCGGAAGTAGCGGCTCTCGGGCGAGAGATTGCGCACGAATTCCTGCAGCATGCTGGCGTCATCCGGATGCACCGGCCGCACCGTGTACTCGCCACCGCCGCGCAAGGGCCAGACCTGCGCGTACTGCGCCGGATAGGGCAGGATCGCCAGGTGGCTGTAGTTGCGCGCGGACGGCGCAGCATTCTCGACCACGATGCGCGCGTCCACGGCCACGGCGCCGCTGTCGTCGACGATGATCGGATTTATGTCCATCTCGCGCAGCTGCGGCAGTTCGCACACCATCTCCGACACCCGCAGCAGCACCTGCTCGAGCGCCTCCATGTTGACCGGCGCCGCGCCGCGCCACTCGCCCAGCGTCTCGGCGACGCGGGAGCGCTCGATCAGGCGGCGTGCCAGGAACTGGTTGAGCGGCGGCAACTCCATGGCGCGGTCGTTCATCAGTTCGATCATGGTGCCGCCGGCCCCGAATGCAATCACCGGGCCGAACGGGTCGTCTGTGACCAGCCCGATGTAGATCTCGCGGCCGCGCTTCTGGCTTGACATGTTCTGCACCGTGACGCCGTTGATGCGGGCCTCGGGCAGCAACCGCGCCACGCGCTGCGTCATCTCGAGGAAGGTGTCGCGCACGCCGACCGCATTGACCACGTTGAGCGCCACGCCCATGACGTCTGACTTGTGGGTGATGTCCGGCGAGTCGATCTTGAGCGCCACCGGGAAACCCAGTTGCGAAGCGATCATGATGGCTTCGTTGACGTTGTGCGCCAGGATGGTCTTGGTCACCGGGATGTGAAATGCCGCCAGCAGCGCCTTCGATTCCATCTCGGTCAGCACCTTGCGCCGTTCCGCCAGCACGCTTTCCACCAGCATGCGCGCGCCCTCGACGTCGGGCTTGGACAGGTCGGACATCGGCGGCGGCGTCTGCTGCAACAACTGCTGGTTGCGGTAGTAGGAGGCGATGTTGCCGAAGGCGCCCACCGCCGCCTCGGGGGTGCGAAAGGTCGGGATCGCCGCGTCGTTGAGACTGCGCCGCGCGTCACCCACGGTGGCGTCGCCCATCAGGCAGGTGAACATGGGCTTGCCGAGCTGCTTGTTCGACTCCACCAGCGCGTTGGCAATGCTGGTGCTGTCGGTGCCGATCTTGGGCGAATAGATCGCGAGCACGCCATCGATCTGACGCGCCTTGCCGGCCGCCTCGATCGCGGCCTTGAAGTGCTCGGGACCGGCCTCCTCCGAGATATCCATCAGGTCGCACAGCGACGCCAGCGGCGGCAGTTGGGTCTTGAGCCCGGCGGCCTGCTCCTCGGTCAGGCAGCCCAGTTGCAGGTTGATTTCGCTGATCCAGTCGGCGGCCAGCACGCCGGGCCCGCCGCCATTAGTGACGATCGCCAGGCGCCGTCCTACCGCCCGGTAGCGCGAAGACAAGCATTTGGCAGCCGAGAACAGGGCAACGAAGGAGCGCACGCGCACGGCGCCAGCGCGGCGCAGCGCGGCGTCGAAGACATCGTCGCTGCCGACGATCGTGCCCGAGTGCGTCAGCGCGGCGCGGTTGCCTTCGAGCTTGCGCCCGCCCTTGAGCACGACCACCGGCTTGGCGTTGGCCGCGGCGCGCAGCGCGCTCATGAAGCGCCGCGCGTTGCTGATGCCTTCGAGGTAGACGACGATGCTGTGGGTGTAAGGATCGGCAGCCAGGAAATCAAGCACCTGCGCCATGTCGACGGCGGTATTCGGTCCGAGCGAGACGACGGTCGAGAAGCCGACCGCGTTCTTCTGCGCCCAGTCCAGGATCGAGGCCGTCAGCGCGCCCGACTGCGAGATCAGCGCCAGCGGCCCCGGCGCCGCCAGCGGTCCGGCCACACTGGCGTTGAGGTTGAGCAAGGGACGCTGGAAGCCCAGGCAGTTCGGGCCCAGCAGATGGATGCCGTCGCGCCGTGCGATCTGATGCAGTTCGGCCGCCTGCGTGGCATCGATGCCGCTCGAGATCACGAGCGCGGCACGGCATTTGATGCGCCCGGCCAGTTGCAGCGCCGCAGCGACTTCGGCCGGCGGCAGCGCGATCAGCGCCAGGTCCGCCTGCGCTTCTGCCAGATCGGCCAGCGTGCCGCTGGCGTGGATGTCGAGAAAGGTCAGTGTCCCGGTGAAGCGTTGCGCCCGCAGCGCCTGGTGCAAGGCCTGGGCCTGGAGCGTCTGCGACTCCGGCTTGTCAGCCTCGCCGGCAAAGACCACGATCGAACCGGGAGAAAAAAGAGGCGTCAGAAAGTGCTTGTCCATGCGGATTCCCGTCGAATTAGTAACTGCTGCAGCGCAGCATAGCGATTTTGACACGAGCTTACTTTGACCTGACGCAGGAGCCGCTCACACAGTGCGCAAGCTATGCTTGCGCCATGGCCGAAAAGATACGCCGCATCGCCCACTTGGACATGGACGCGTTCTACGCCTCCGTCGAGCTGCTGCGCTACCCCCAACTCAAGGGCCTGCAGGTGGTGATCGGCGGCGGTCGGCGCGCGGTCGACGCGGTCATCGATCCGGAGCAGCAGGCACGCGCCCTGCAGCGCATCCCGCTGGACGAATTTCCACGCCTGAAGGACTACGTCGGGCGCGGCGTCATCACCACCGCGACCTACGCCGCGCGCCAGTTCGGCATCGGATCGGCCATGGGCCTGATGAAGGCGGCGCGCCTGTGCCCGCAGGCCATCCTGCTGCCGGTGGACTTTCCCGAAATCCGCCGTTACTCGCGCGCCTTCAAGGCCATCGTCACCGAGATCGCGCCGCTGATGGAAGACCGGGGCGTCGACGAGGTCTACATCGACTTCACCGACGTGCCGGGCGGCCAGCGCGAAGGCGGGCGCGTGCTGGCGCGCCTGATCCAGAAGAGCATCTTCGACCAGACCGGCCTGACCTGCTCGGTCGGCGTGGCACCGAACAAGCTGCTGGCCAAGATGGCCAGCGAGTTCAACAAACCCAAGGGCATCTCCATCGTCTTCGAGGAGGACCTGCAGGAGAAAATCTGGCCGCTGGCCTGCCGCAAGATCAACGGCATCGGACCAAAGGCCGACGACAAACTACGTCGGCTGGGCATCAACACGATCGGCGAGTTGGCGCAACAGGAGCTTGGCTGGCTGATCGACCATTTTGGCCAAAAGACCGGCGCCTGGATGCATGAGGCCGCGCACGGACGCGACAACCGTCCCGTCGTAACCGAAAGCGAGCCGGTATCGATCAGCCGCGAGACCACCTTCGAGCGCGATCTGCATGCCGTGCGCGACAAGGCCGAGCTCGGCGCGATCTTCACGCGGTTGTGCGAGCAGGTGGCCGACGACTTGCAGCGCAAGGGCTACGTCGGCAAGACCATCGGCATCAAGCTGCGCTATGACGATTTCAAATGCGTCACGCGCGACCTGACACTGGCGGCGTGCACCAGCGACGCGCAGGCGATACGCCACGCGGCCGGTCTGTGCCTCAAGCGCGTGCCGCTGCACCAGCGCCTGCGCCTGCTCGGCGTGCGCGTGGGCTCGCTGTCCAGGATCGGCGCCGACGAGGGCGCGCAGCAGGCCGAGCCCGCGACGGTCTTGTCGGACCAGCTGTTCTGAAGCCGGCGCCGCCCGGGCGCGCCCGTACACTAAGCGACAGCGCAAATACGCACGCAGCGGCACAATCGGCAAACGCTTGCGACAAGCAGAGGACACACATGACTACTTCCGTTGATTTGGTTCGCCCCGACGTGGCGCTTGACGACAAGTACCGCGTCAAACAAGGCTGGGTCTTCATGGCCGGCACCCAGGCGCTGGTGCGCCTGCCGATCCAGCAGCGCCTGCGCGACGAAGCGCAGGGCAAGAACACCGGCGGCTACGTCTCGGGTTACCGTGGTTCGCCGCTCGGGCGCTACGACATGGACCTGTGGCAGGCGGAAAAGATCCTCAAGGAAAACCGCGTCTTCTTCCGCGCAGCGGTCAACGAAGACCTCGCCGCCACGGCCATCTGGGGCGCGCAGCATGTCGGCAGTTTCGCGGGCGCGCGCGTCGACGGCGTGTTCGGCATCTGGTACGGCAAGGGCCCGGGCGTGGACCGCAGCGGCGACGTATTGCGCCACGCCAACAGCGCGGGCACCAGCGCCCTGGGCGGCGTGCTGGCGCTGGCCGGCGACGACCACGGCGCCAAGTCCTCCACCATCACCAATTTCTCGGACCAGATCTTCATCGCGGCCGGCATGCCGGTGCTGTACCCGTCCAACACGCAGGAGCTGCTCGACTTCGGCCTGCACGGCATCGCCATGTCGCGCTTTTCCGGCTGCTGGGTCGGCATGAAGGTGGTGACCGACGTGGTCGAAGGCGGCGGCACGATCTACGTTGCGCCCGATTCACCCGCCATCGTGCTGCCCGAAGTGCCCTCCCTGCCCGCTGCCAACCCGCTGGGCGCGCCGAGCCTGAGCATCCGTCCGGTCGACATGCCGCTGCTCGCCGAAGACCGTCTCTACAACCACAAGATCTACGCCGCCGCGGCCTATGCCCGCGCCAATCACCTCAATGTGATCACGCACGACGCAACCGCGCCGAGGCTGGCCATCGTGTCGGCCGGCAAGGCCTACCAGGACGTGCGCCAAGCCGCGCTGGAACTGGGCTGGACCGACGCCAAATTGCAGGAGCTGGGCATCCGCATCGCCAAGGTCGGAATGATCTGGCCGCTTGACCCCGAGTTCGTGCGCGCCCTGGCGCAGGACGTCGACGCCATCCTCGTGGTCGAAGAAAAGCGCCCGCTGCTCGAGGAGCAGATCAAGTCCATCCTGTACGACCTGAAGCTGGCCAAGCATCCCAAGGTGATCGGCAAGGCGGTCGGCGCGCCGACCTACGGCCTGGAGCGCGGCACGCGCGTGTTCCCGAACAACGCCGAGATCTCGCCAGCGATCGTGGCCAAGGTCTTGCTCGACGTCATCCTGATGCTGAACCCGGGTTGCGGGCTGCGGCCGATCACGCTGCCCGGGCCGAAGGCCCCGAGCGCGCCGCAGCGCAGCCCCAGTTTCTGCTCGGGCTGCCCGCACAACCGATCCACCAAGGTGATCGCGGGCTCGCGCGCGCTGGCCGGCATCGGCTGCCACACCATTGCCATGTTGCAGAACCCGAAGACCACCGGCACTGTCTCGCACATGGGCGGTGAAGGCGCGATGTGGCTTGGCCAGCAGCCGTTCACGGACGAGGCGCATGTCTTCGCCAACATGGGCGACGGCACCTATTTCCACTCCGGCTTTCTCGCCATCCGCCAAGCCGTCGCAGCCAAAGTGCCGATGACCTACAAGCTGCTGGTCAACGGCTTTGTCTCGATGACCGGCGGTCAGCCGGTCGACGGCGAGCTGACCGTGCCGCAGACGATCCGCGAACTGCTGGCCGAGGGCGTGCGCGAGATCGCGCTGGTCAGCGACGAACCTGAGAAGTACGCCGGCGCCGGCCTGCCGCCCGAGGTCAAGGTGCACCACCGCGACGATCTGGAAGCGGTGCAGACCTACCTGCGCACCGTCAAGGCCGTGACCGTGCTGCTCTACGAACAGCCCTGCGCCACGGAGCGCCGGCGCCTGCGCAAGCGCGGCAAGTGGGCGGACCCGGCCAAGCGCAGCTTCATCAACGCCGCCGTCTGCGAAGGCTGCGGCGACTGCAGCACCGCGTCGAACTGCCTCTCGATCGAACCGCTGGAGACACCACTGGGCCGCAAGCGCCGGATCAACCAAAACAGCTGCAACAAGGACTTCACCTGCACCGAGGGCTTTTGCCCGAGCTTCGTCACCGTGCACGGCGGCGCGCTACGCAAACCACCGCAATTGGCGCCGGCGACAACGCAGGCATTGCCGACGCCGGCGCTGCCGCTGATCGAGCGCCCGGTGCAAAGCATCAGCGTGCTCGTCGGCGGCATCGGCGGCACCGGCGTCGTCACGATCGGCCAGTTGCTCGGCATGGCGGCGCACATCGACGGCCTGGCCTGCTCCATCCTCGACGTCACCGGCCTGTCGCAAAAATACGGCGCCGTGCTCTCGCATGTGCACATCGCCCCGAATGCAACCCAGTTGCACGCAACCCGCATTGCGCCCGGCCAGGCCGATACCGTGATCGGATGCGACCTGATCGTCACCGCCGGCGACGAGGCGCTGTCGCGCATGCGCGCCGGGCACACGCGCACCGTGGTCTGCACCGACGTGATTCCCACCGCCGACTTCGCGCGCAACGCCGACTGGAGCGTCGACGCCGCCGCCATGCTCGGCAGCATCGAGGCGGTCTGCGGCGATCAGTTCTTTGCCGCCAACGGCATCGAGATGGCGCGCGCCCTGATGGGCGACAGCGTCGCTGCCAACATGTTCATGCTCGGCGCCGCCTGGCAAAAGGGCTGGATTCCGGTCTCGCTGGAGGCGCTGAACAAGGCGATCGAACTCAACGGCGTGCAGATTGAGTTCAACCGCAATGCCTTCCTCTGGGGCCGGCGCGCCGCCACCGATCTGGCAGCAGTGCAAAAGGCCGCAGCACCGGCCACGGTGATCCGGTTCGTGCCGCGCAGCAGCGAAACCGTCTCCGAGCTGATGCAGCGCCACGAAAGCTTCCTGACCGACTACCAGGACGCTGCCTACGCCGCGCGCTACCACGCCATGCTGGAAAAGTTTGTCAGGCTTGACCAGCAACTCGGCGCGGGCGACCGTCTGAGCAAGGCCGTTGCACTGAGCTACTTCAAGCTGCTGGCGAGCAAGAATGAATGGGAGGTGGCGCGCCTGTACAGCTCGGACGCCTTCCGCCAGCAACTCGAAGCCACCTTCGAAGGCGATTACACGCTGCACTTTCACCTCGGCGCCTGGCCTTTCGGCAAGGCCGACCCGGTCAGCGGCAAAGTGAAAAAGCGCGAGCTCGGCCCCTGGATCATGCGCGCCTTCAAAGTCATGGCCGCGCTGCGCGGCCTGCGCGGCAGCTGGCTCGATCCGTTTCGCAACAACGCCGAGCGCCGGCTCGACGCGCGCCTGCTGGCCCGGTATGAACAGGATCTCGCGGCCCTGCTGGCCGCGCCGCACGCGCGCTCGCTGGATACGACCATTGCGCTGGCAGCCTTGCCGCAAAAGATCCGCGGCTACGGCCATGTGCGCGAGGCCTCAGCCGCGACGGCCGACGAAGAGCGCCGCAAGCTGCTCGGCACCGAACCCCCCGAACTGGCACGCGCCGCGTGACGATCCGTCACGGCGCTGCCGGCGCGGCAAGGTCGCACCGGCCGTCGCTGTTTGCGAATCATCACAAATTGCCTGCCTCACAACGTGCCAGAATGGGCCGTATTAGAGGCAACCCATCATGAGCGCTGGCAAACCGACAAAACCCAAAACCGCGCCCGAAACCGTCAGCGGCACGGCGCTTGCGCTGACACCGGCAGCGGAGACCGCCGCCGCTGCCTTCCCGATCGTCGGCATCGGCGCCTCGGCCGGCGGTCTGGCTGCCTTCGAAGCCTTCTTCTCCGGCATGCCCAAGGATGTCGATCCGGGCATGGCCTTCGTGCTGGTGCAGCACCTGGCGCCAGACCACAAGAGCATTCTCAGCGACCTGATCCAGCGCTACACGCGCATGAAGGTGTTCGAGGTGGAAGACGGCATGGAGGTCAAGGTCAATTGCACCTATATCATTCCGCCGAACCGCGACATGGCGTTTCTGAACGGCCACCTGCAATTGCTCGAGCCGTCAGCGCCGCGCGGGCAGCGCCTGCCGATCGACTACTTCTTCCGCTCGCTGGCGCAGGACCAGCGCGAGCGCGCCATCGGCATCGTGCTCTCGGGCACCGGCAGCGACGGCACCCTGGGCGTGCGCGCCATCAAGGGCGAAGCCGGCATGGTGATGGTGCAGCGTCCGGATACGACCGAGTTCGACGGCATGCCGCGCAGCGCGCTGGCCACCAGCCTGGTCGATTTCGAGCTGCCGCCGATCGAAATGCCGGCCCAGCTGATCGCCTACGTCGCGCATGCCTTCGGCAAGCTGCCGCGCCTGAGCGGCATCATGGCGCCGCAGACCGATAACGCGCTCAAGCGCATCTTCGTGCTGCTGCGGGCGCAGACGAGCCACGATTTTTCGCTGTACAAACCCAGCACCATCCATCGCCGCATCGAGCGCCGGATGGCCGTGCACCAGATCGAGTCGCTGGAGAGCTACGTCAAGTACCTGCAGCAAACGTCGGCTGAAGTGGATTCGCTGTTTCGCGACCTGCTGATAGGCGTCACCAACTTCTTTCGCGACCCCGAGGCCTTCGCCGTGCTCGAGCATCAGATACTGCCCAAGCTGTTCGCCGACAAGCCGGCCGGCGGCGTGCTGCGGGTCTGGGTGGCGGGCTGCTCGACCGGCGAGGAGGCGTATTCGATCGCCATCCTGATGCAGGAACGCATCGAGACGCTCAAGCAAAGCTACACCGTGCAGGTCTTCGCCACCGACATCGACAACCTGGCCATCGCCACGGCACGTGCCGGGCTCTATCCGGTCAGCATCGCGGCCGACATCTCGCCCGAGCGTCTGGCGCGCTTCTTCACCCCCGAGCCCAACGCCAGCGCCTACCGCGTCCACAAGCTCATTCGCGACATGCTGGTTTTTTCCGAACAGGATGTGATCAAGGACCCGCCGTTCTCCCGCCTGGACCTGCTGAGCTGCCGCAACCTGCTGATCTACCTCGGCAGCGAGCTGCAACGAAAGCTCATTCCGCTCTTTTACTACGCGCTCAAGCCCGGTGGCGTCCTTTTCCTTGGCACTTCGGAGGGCGTGGGAGACTTTGGCGATCTGTTCGCGGTGCTGGACCGCAAGACCAAGTTCTACCAACGCAAACAGGATTTTCAGGGCATGCAGCGCACGACATCGGAACGCTTTTCCTTCCTGCCGCCCATCACCGCACTGGCCGGCGCCACGCGCACGGCGGGCAAACTGGCGACCACGGCCCGGCTGCCCTTGCGTGAACTGACCGAGCAGGCGCTGTTGCAGCAGATCGCACCGACCGGCGCGCTGGTCAACGAGCATGGCGACATTCTCTATCTGCACGGACGCTTCGGCATATACCTGGAACTGGTGCCGGGCGAGGCCAGCGTCAACAACGTGCTGAAGATGGCGCGCGACGGGCTGCGCTCGTCGGTCAGCACGGCACTGCACAAGGCGGTCGTGACGCGCACCCCGGTGCATGTGCCGGGCCTGCGCGTGCGAACCAACAACGACGCGGTGCTGGTCAATCTGACCGTGCGCCCGGTGCCCACCACACCGGCCTTGGAATCGCCCGACAAGCCACAGACCCCGTTATTTCTGCTGATCATCGAGGAAGCGCCGGCGCCGGAAGTCGAGCTGCCCGCAGCCACACCCGCAGCGCCGGCCAGCGGCGACGAGGCCAGCGCCGCGGCGCAGATCGCTTCGCTGAAAGAGGAATTGCGGGCCAAGGACGAATACATCCAGAGCACGCATGAGGAACTCGAGAGCTCCAACGAGGAGCTCAAGTCCTCCAACGAGGAAATGCAATCGGTCAACGAAGAGTTGCAGTCGACCAACGAGGAGCTGGAGACCTCCAAGGAAGAGCTGCAGTCGGTCAACGAGGAACTGGCCACCGTCAACAACGAACTGCAGACCAAGGTCCTCGATTTGTCCCGCCTCAACAACGACATGAACAACCTGCTGGCGGGCACCGGCATCGCCACGGTCTTTGTCGACCACCAGCTGCACATCCTGCGCTTCACGCCAACGGCGTCGGAGATCCTGAACCTGATCATGAGCGACGTCGGGCGACCGGTCGGCCACATCGTGTCCAATCTCAAGGCTTACGACAGCATGGTCGACGATGTGAAGGCGGTACTCAGCACGCTGGCACCAAAGGAAGTCCTGGTGGAGACGAAACAGGGCAAATGGTTCGACCTGCGCATCCGCCCCTACCGCACACTGGACAACGTGATCGAGGGTGCGGTGATCTCCTTTGTCGACGCCACCGATGCGGTGCGCCATCGCGATGCCCTGCGCCAGGCTGGCGAACTGGCCGCGCTCGGCCGCGTCGCACACGACGCGCAGGACGCCATCACGGCGCACGACCTGCAGGGGCGCACGCTGGCCTGGAATCCGGGCGCGCAGCGGCTCTATGGCTGGAGCGAAGCCGAGGCGCTCAAGCTCAACGTGCTCGATCGCATCCCGCAGGCGCAGCGTGAAGGCGCGCTGGCCGCGCTGGCGCGACTGGCACAGGGTCAGGACTTCGAGGCGGCGCGCGCGCAGCGTCTGACGCGCCAGGGGCAGGTCCTGGCGGTGTCGATCGTCGTCGGCGTCCTACGCGACGCGGCCGGCGCGGTCTACGCCTTCACGACGATGGAACGCGCGCTTCAGGGAAGCGCTTCATGAACCAGGCAGACCTTGCGCAGGCCGGCACGGCTGACGCGGCTGCCAGCCAAGTTCCGGACTTGCGCAACATTGCGCCGGTCGGCTATTTCATGCTCGACGCGAGCGGATTGATAGAAGACGCCAACCTGATCGCGGCCCGACTGCTGGGACGCGATCATCGCGCGTTGCTGGCCAAACCGTTTGCGCACTTCATCGGCCAGGAAGATCAGGCGCGCTTCGCGCAACTCTGTCAGATGCTCAGGGATGGCGGCGGGCCGCAGTCCTGCGAGCTGCGCGTCGCGCCGCCGGGCCATCCCGCGTTCTGGGCGCATCTGATCGTCAGCACCACACGCAGTGTCACTGGCGTGCCCCTCGTGATGCTGCTGCTGAGCGACATCACCGAGCACCGCCGCAACGCCGAAGAGATCTACCGTCTGGCCTATTACGACCCGTTGACCGGCCTGCCGAACCGGCGCCTGCTGCTGGACCGCCTGCACCAGGTCATGCTGGCGAGCAGCCGCAACGGACTGCATGGCGCCCTCATGTTCATGGACCTGGACCATTTCAAGCTGGTCAACGACCGTCTGGGCCACGACATGGGCGACCTGCTGCTGCAGCAGGTGAGTGAACGGCTCAAGAGCTGCCTGCGCGAGGGCGACAGCGTCGCCCGCATGGGTGGCGATGAGTTCGTGCTGCTGCTGGGCGCGCTCAGCAGCAACGGCGCCGAGGCCGCCAATCAGGCCAAGGTGATCGCCGAGAAGATCCTGACGGCGCTGGCGCAACCCTACCATTTGCAGGAACAGATCCACAGCGGAACCGCCAGCCTGGGCATCGTGGTCTTCACCGATGAACAGGGCGACGCCGAAATGCTGCTCAAGAGCGCCGACGCCGCCATGTACCAGGCCAAGAATGCCGGGCGCAACCAGGCCCGTTTCTACGACCCCGCCATGCAGGCCGCCGTGGCCGCGCGTGCCGAGCTCGAGCAGGACATGCGCCAGGCCTTGCTGCGCCACGAATTCGTGCTGCATTACCAGCTGCAGGTGGACAAGGCCGGACAGCCGATCGGCGCGGAAGCGCTGCTGCGCTGGAACCACCCGCGCCAGGGTCTGCTGGCGCCGGCCAGCTTCATCTCGCTGGCCGAAGAATCCGGGCTCGTTCTGGTCCTGAGCCAGTGGGTCCTGGAGAGCGCCTGCGCCCAGCTCGTGGAGTGGTCCAGACACGTCGGCGACGTGCTGTGCGCCATGGCCATCAACGTCAACACGCTGCAGTTTGCGAACGCCGACTTTGTGGCGGCCATCACGTCCGCACTGGCCACGAGCGGCGCCAACCCGAAATTGTTCAAGCTCGAGGTGACCGAAAGCATGCTCTCGGGCAAGATGACCGATCTGGTTGGCAAGATGAATGCCATCCGGGCGCTCGGGGTGCGCTTCGAGCTCGATGACTTCGGCACCGGCTACTCCTCGCTGTCCCATCTGAAACGCCTGCCGCTCGACCAGCTCAAGATGGACCAGTCGTTTGTGAAGGACGTGTTGAACAACGACACCGATCCGGCGATCGCCCGCGCCATCGTGGCACTGGGCCACAGCCTGGGGCTCAAGGTCATCGCCGAAGGCGTGGAAACCGCAGCCCAGCACGCGTTCCTGGCCGACATCGGCTGCGACGCCTTCCAAGGCTACTATTTTGGCCACCCGATGCCGGCCGCAGAATTCCGCGCGTTGATTGGCAAGCGATCAGCCTCGCACCAGACTCAAGGAGATTGACCATGCACTGTTTTTCACTGACCATCGATCAACACATCGCGCACCTGGTGCTGAATCAGCCCGATGCCTTCAACACCATGCACCCGACCTTCTGGCGCGAGCTCGATGAGGTACTGACCCGCTTGCACAAGGAGGCTCCGGCGCGCGTGCTGGTGATCAGCAGCACGGGCAAGCACTTCAGCGCCGGCATGGCGCTCGAAACATTTGCCGGCGCCATCCGGATGGATGACCAGAGCCCGGAAGGACGCGCCGCGATGTTCGATCTGCTGACCGACATGCAGGCCACCTTCACGAAGCTGGAGACCCTGCGCATGCCCGTCATCGCCGCGATCCAGGGCGGTTGCATTGGGGGCGCCGTCGACATGGTCAGCGCCTGCTGCATTCGCTACGCCACGGAGGATGCCTTCTTCTGCATCCAGGAAATCAACATCGGCATGGTGGCCGATGTCGGCACGCTGCAACGCCTGCCCAAGCTGATCCCGCTGGCGCTGGTGAAGGAACTGGCCTACACCGGACGGCGCATGGGCGCGGCCAAGGCACAGGCCTGCGGCCTGGTCAACGAGGTCTTCGACACACCCGAGGCCCTGCTCGCGGGCGCCCTGCAATGCGCGCGCGAGATCGCGGCCAAGCCGCCGGTGGCGATCTGGGGCACCAAGCAGGCGATCCACTATGCGCGCGATCATGCGGTGGACGATGCGCTCAGGCAGATGGGCTGGCTGCAGGGCGCAATCTGGAGCAACAAGCATGTGCTCGAGGCCGTGATGGCGCTCAAGGGCAAGCGGGCGGGCGAGTTTGCACCGCTGCAGGCGCTGCAAGGTTTTCGCGATCTGGGTTCGTGACCTGCGTCAAAAAAGATCGCTGATCCTCAATGGATCCTAGGGTTTTCCCGTAGATACTTGGGTCTGTGCTCACCACAGGCTTCAAGGCCGTACGCAAAACCCCATGAATTCCGCATCGAACACCACGCTGATCGACAAGCCCGGCCTCGATGCAATCACCAGGGCTCCAGGCGTCCGGTTGCCGCGCGCCTTCTTTCAACCCAATTAACCGGAACCCAGCATGGCCATTCTTGCCGTCAATGCCGGCTCTTCGAGCCTGAAATTTTCTCTTCATCCGCTGCATGACGGCGAGGTCCAGCGCAGCGTGCTCAACGGCAACGTTGAAGGCCTGGAGCCCGGCGGCGCCGCCGTGCTCGGCTGGACCTTCGACGACCAGAAGCGAAGCCGCCAGTTGCCCGCGACCACCGGTGATCCATTCGAACAGGCTCTGCAAAGCCTGGGCGAACTGCTGGCCGGCATCCGCGCCGCCACCACACTGGAAGCCATCGCGCACCGCGTCGTGCACGGCGGGCGCAAGTTCAGCGCCAGCGTGCGCGTCACGGACACCGTGCTGGAACAGCTAACCGCGCTCAATTCCCTGGCCCCGCTGCACCAGCCGCAAAATCTCAAGGGCATCCGCGCCTTTCAAAAGGCCTTCCCGACAACGCCGCAGGTGGCCTGCTTCGACACCGCCTTTCACGCCACGCTGGCCGAGGCCGACTATAGCTTTGCGCTGCCGCAGGCACTGACCGATCTTGGCGTGCGGCGCTACGGTTTTCATGGCCTGTCCTACCAGTATGTGATGAGCGCGCTGCAGGAGCGCAGCGCCCGCGCCAACGGGCGGGTCCTGATGGCGCATCTGGGCAATGGCGCAAGCCTGTGCGCGGCGCGCGAAGGGCGCAGCTGCGCCACCACCATGGGTTTCTCCACGCTCGACGGCCTCGTCATGGGCACGCGCAGCGGCACGCTCGATATCGGCGTCATGCTGTACCTGATGGAACAGGGTTGGGACCATGCGCGGCTGCAGACCCTGCTCTACAAGCAAAGCGGCCTGCTCGGCGTCTCCGGCATCTCGGCCGACATGCGCACGCTGCGCGCCGACGGCAGCCCCGCGGCACAGCGCGCCATCGAGCTGTTCACGCACCGCGCGGTGCGCGAGTCCGGTGGCATGGTGGCCTGCATGGGCGGGCTCGACGTGCTGAGCTTCAGCGGCGGCATCGGCGAGCATGACAGCGCCATGCGCGCCCAGATCTGCGAACGCCTGGCCTGGCTCGGGGTCGTGATCGATCCGCAGCTCAACGAGCAGGCAGCCGGCGATCAGGAAGTGGCCATCCACAGCGCCGAATCCAGCGTGCAGGTGTGGGTGATTCCGACCGATGAAGGCCTGGTCGTGGCGCGCGAGGCGGCTCGGCTGCTGCCATAGTCGTCATGGCGGGCCACGACCCGCAATCCATGCTTTTGTCTACTGGCGCGCGGTGCGGATGTTGGGCGGCAAGCCCTGCGCGTAGCTGCTGCGAAACGGGTTGATGTCGAGGCCGCCGCGGCGCGTGTAGCGTGCATAGACCGCCAGGCGCACGGGCTTGCAGCGCGTCCAGATGTCCATGAAGATGCGCTCGACGCACTGCTCGTGAAATTCGTTGTGGTTGCGAAAGCTCACCAGGTACTGGAGCAGGCTTTCCTGCACGATGGGCGTGCCGGTGTAGCTGATCTGCACGCTGCCCCAGTCGGGCTGCCCGGTCACCAGGCAATTGCTCTTAAGCAGGTTGCTCACCAGCACCTCGCTGACCGGCGCTTCGCCCTCCTCCACCTTGAGCAGTTCGGGCGCCGGCGTGTAGCGGTCGCACTGCACATCGAGCCGGTCCAGGCTCAGTCCGTCGAGTTCATGCACCGGTTCACGGTCGAACAGGTCCGGCAACAGGATGCGCACGCCGATCGAAGGCACGCTGGCAGCCAGGTCTGGTGCGCCGGTGCGCCAGACTGCTTCGCTCAGGTCGCGGCGCAGCCGCTCGCGCACGGCGCCGACGTCGTCAAAGCGCGTGTTGTTGAAGCTGTTGAGGTAAAGCTTGAAGGACTTGCTCTCGATGATGTTGGGGGTCTCGCACGGCACGGTGAAATGCGCCAGCGCCACCTGCGGCTTGCCGCGCAGGTTGAGCCAGCTCAGCTCAAACGCGCTCCACATGTCGGCGCCGAGAAAAGGCGGCGCGCCGGCGATGCCGATCTCGGCGCGCTTGACGGCACGCGGGATGGGGAACAGAAGCGCGGCATCGTACTGGTCGATGTAGCTGGCCGCCTTGCCAAGCCGGGAATTCTCGGGAAGATTCATGGCTGTTTACGGCGAAATACGAAACGATCCAGGCCTGACGCGGCAGCGTCAAAAGCGTAGCCCTCGGCGTCGAAGTCCTTGATCTGTTCAGGCATGGTGACGCGCTGCGTTGCCGCATGCCGCGCCATCAGGCCGCGCGCGCGCTTGGCGTAAAAGCTGTTGATCGTGTACTTGCCGGCGCGGTATTCCTGGAACACGCACTCGATGACGCGCGCCTTGACGGCCTTGCCGTCCACCGCCTTGAAGTATTCCTGCGAAGCCAGGTTCACCACCAGCGGCGTCACCTCGGCGCGCAGACGCTGGTTCAGGTACTCGGAAATCCGGCTGCCCCAAAACTGGTATAGGTTGCGCCCGCGCGCGTTCTCCAGCGGCGTGCCCATCTCCAGCCGGTACGGCTGCATCCAGTCGAGCGGTCGCAGCACGCCGTAAAGCCCGCTCAGGATGCATACATGGTCCTGCAGCCAGGCCAGCTCAGGCGCCGCAAGGTGCTTGGCATCCAGTCCCTGGTAGACATCGCCGTTGAAGGCCAGCACGGCCTGCTTGGAATTGTGCGCGGTGAAGCGGGGGCGCCAGGCTTCATAGCGTGCCACGTTCTGCTGCGCGAGGGCGTCGCTCAGGCTCATCAGCGTCGCGATCTGCTGCGGCGACTTTTGCCGCAGCAAGTCGATCAGTTCGGCCGACTGCGGGACGAATAGCGGTTTGGTGTGCGCGACTTCGGGTGCCGGCGGGTCGAAGTCGAGCGATTTGGCGGGGGAAAGCAAAAACAACATGATGAAAAAAGCAAGCGATATCAAACAGTCAGCACAAACGGATTGTCGGGTCGCAGCGCCATGCCTATCATGATCCAACCCAAGACCACTGCGGCACGTCGCAGCGGGTTTCAAACCAATGCCGTGAAACTGCGAGTATGCAGGACATTGCTTGGGGGTGGGAGGCAAGCGCCGCATAGGGATTGCCTATGAATAGCTTTAGTTTAATAAATCACAAACTCGATAGCTTTCAACTAAACTTCTTCCATCGGCTCAACACCGAGACCTTTTTCAACCGTCCACAGGAGTCTTCCATGTCTTTGATCAACACCGAAATCAAGCCTTTCAGCGCCACCGCCTTCCACGCCGGCAAGTTCGTTCCCGTCAACCAAGACAGCCTCAAGGGCAAGTGGTCGGTCGTCATGTTCTACCCGGCTGACTTCACCTTCGTCTGCCCGACCGAGCTCGAAGACATGGCCGACAACTACGCCGAATTCCAGAAGATGGGCGTCGAGGTCTACAGCGTGTCCACCGACACCCATTTCGCCCACAAGGCCTGGCACGACACCTCGGCAGCCATCAAGAAGGTCAACTACGTGATGATCGGCGACCCGACCGGCACGCTGACGCGCAACTTCGACGTGATGATCGAAGAAGCCGGCCTGGCCCTGCGCGGCACCTTCGTGATCAACCCCGAAGGTCAGATCAAGCTGTGCGAGATCCATGACAACGGCATCGGCCGCGACGCCAAGGAACTGATGCGCAAGGTCAAGGCAGCCCAGTACGTTGCCAGCCACCCGGGTGAAGTCTGCCCCGCCAAGTGGACCGCCGGCGCCGCCACCCTGAAGCCTTCGCTCGACCTCGTCGGCAAGATCTGAATCTCAACTCGAAAAAGGAATGCACGCCATGTTGGACGACGACCTCAAGACCCAGCTCCAGGCTTATCTGGAACGGGTGACGCAGCCGTTTGAGATGGTGGCATCCCTGGACGATTCGGACAGTTCCCGCGAGATGGGGAGCCTGCTGCAAACCATTGCCGGGCTGTCCGACAAGATCACGCTGCGCACCGACGGCACGGACAGCCGCAAGCCGTCCTTCAGTCTGCGCCGCAGCGGCACCGAGATGAGTCTGCGCTTTGCCGCGATTCCGCTCGGCCATGAATTCACGTCCCTCGTGCTGGCCCTCCTGTGGACCGGCGGCCACCCGCCCAAGGTGGAAGCGGACGTCATCGAACAAATCAAGGCCCTGGACGGCGACTTCAATTTTGAGGTCTATATGTCCCTGACCTGCCACAACTGCCCGGACGTGGTGCAGGCACTGAGCCTGATGGCGGTGCTGAACCCGCGCATCAAGACGGTGGTCATCGACGGCGGCCTGTTCCAGGCCGAAGTGGATGAGCGCCAGATCATGGCCGTGCCCAGCGTCTATTTGAACGGCGCGCACTTCGGTTCGGGCCGCATGGATGTGGCCGAGATCCTGGCCAAGCTCGACACCGGCACCGCCGCGCGCGACGCCGCCAAACTTTCGGCCAAGGCACCTTACGACGTGCTGATCGTCGGCGGCGGCCCGGCCGGCGCAGCGGCCGCTGTGTATGCGGCACGCAAGGGCATCCGCACCGGCATTGCCGCCGAGCGCTTCGGCGGCCAGGTCAACGACACGCTGGCCATCGAGAACTACATCTCGGTGCCCGAAACCGACGGCCCCAAATTTGTCGCCGGTCTCGAGGCGCACGTAAAGGCCTACGACGTCGACGTCATGAACCTGCAGCGCGCCGACAAGCTGATTGCGGCCGCCACCCCCGGCGGCCTGATCGAAGTGCAACTGGCCAATGGCGCCACGCTGAAATCGCGCAGCGTCATCCTCAGCACCGGCGCACGCTGGCGCAACGTCAATGTGCCGGGCGAGCAGGAATACAAAAACCACGGCGTGGCCTACTGCCCGCACTGCGACGGCCCGCTGTTCAAGGGCAAGCAGGTGGCAGTGATCGGCGGCGGCAACTCTGGCGTCGAAGCGGCCATCGACCTGGCCGGCGTAGTCGCCCACGTCACGCTGCTGGAGTTCCTGCCGCAACTGCGCGCCGACGCGGTGCTGGTGAAGAAGCTCAAGAGTCTGCCCAACGTCACGATCCTCAGCAATGCCCAGACGACCGAGATCACGGGCGCGAACGGCAAGGTCAACGGCCTGCGCTACACCGAGCGCGCCACCGGCCAGAGCCAGCACCTCGCGCTCGAAGGCGTGTTCGTTCAGATCGGCCTCGTGCCCAACACCGAGTGGCTCAAGGGCACGCTGGAACTGAGCAAGCACGGCGAGATCGTGGTCGACGCCAGGGGTCAGACCTCGCTGCCCGGCGTTTTCGCGGCCGGCGACGTGACGACCGTGCCCTACAAGCAGATCATCATCGCCACCGGCGAGGGCGCCAAGGCCGCCCTGAGCGCCTTTGATTACCTGATCCGCACACCTATCGCGTGACGGCGCAGCCGGCGCCACTGGCGGCCCGGTAAAATCGGACCAGATTCCACCTTTGTATGGAACGGCACCTGCGGGTGCCGTTCGTCATTTACCCCCTCCGCCATGACCGACGCTGTCCAACAACCCGGCCTCAACAGCCTTTCCAAATCCTTTGAGCCTGCCGCCATTGAGGCGCAATGGGGCCCCGAGTGGGAGCGCCGCGGCTACGCGCAGGCGGGTTACCGCGGGACGAAGGCGCCCAAAGTCGGCGCGCCGTCTTTCGCCATCCAGTTGCCGCCACCCAACGTGACCGGCACGCTGCACATGGGGCACGCCTTCAACCAGACCATCATGGACTCGCTGACGCGCTACCACCGCATGAGCGGCGCCAACACGGCCTGGATCCCGGGCACGGACCACGCCGGCATCGCCACGCAGATCGTGGTCGAGCGCCAGTTGCAGGCGCAAAACATCAGCCGCCACGAACTCGGCCGCAAGAATTTTGTCTCCAAGGTCTGGGAGTGGAAGGAGAAATCGGGCAACACCATCACGACACAGATGCGCCGCATGGGCGACAGCGTGGACTGGAGCCGCGAGTACTTCACGATGGACGACAAGCTGTCCAGGACGGTGACCGAAACCTTTGTCCGACTCTATGAACAAGGCCTGATCTACCGCGGCAAGCGCCTGGTCAACTGGGACCCGATCCTGCAAAGCGCCGTGAGCGACCTCGAAGTGGAAAGCGAAGAGGAAGACGGTTTTCTCTGGCACATCCTCTACCCCTTCGTCGGCGGATCGCGCGACGGCCTGGCCGGCCTCACGGTGGCCACGACGCGCCCGGAAACCATGCTCGGCGACGTGGCGCTGATGGTGCACCCCGAGGACGAGCGTTACCAGCACCTGATCGGGCAAGAGGTCAACCTGCCGCTGTGCCAGCGCACCATCCCAATCATTGCCGACGACTACGTTGACCGCGCCTTCGGGACCGGCGTGGTCAAGGTGACACCGGCGCACGACCTCAACGACTACGCGGTGGGCCAGCGCCACAAGCTGCCCATGATCGGCGTGCTGACACTCGACGCGAAGATCAACGAGCAGGCGCCAGCCGCCTACCAGGGCATGGACCGCTTTGTCGCGCGCAAGCAGATCGTCAAGGACCTCGAAGCGCTGCAAGTGCTGGTCGAGGTCAAGAAGCACAAGCTGATGGTGCCGCGCTGCGCCCGCACCAATCAGATCATCGAACCCATGCTCACCGACCAGTGGTTCGTGGCGATGCGCGAAGTCAGCCCGTCCGACCCCACAGGCAAGTCGATTGCGCAAAAGGCCATCGACGCCGTCCAGTCGGGCGAAGTCCGCTTCGTGCCGGAGAACTGGGTCAACACCTACAACCAGTGGATGAACAACATCCAGGACTGGTGCATCAGTCGCCAGCTCTGGTGGGGCCATCAGATCCCCGCCTGGTACGACGAAGACGGCAAGGTCTACGTGGCCCGCAACGAGGCCGACGCGCAGGCTCAGGCCGCCGGCAAAGCGCTGCGGCGCGACGAGGATGTCTTAGACACCTGGTACTCATCGGCCCTGGTCCCCTTCAGCACCATGGGATGGCCGAATGTGGGCCCCACCGACGCAGCGCTGGGACAAGCCGGGGCCGGACGCAGCGACTTGGCAAGCGAAGCGCCTCTGGGCAAGACCGGTCCCGGCTTGGCCCAGCGCGGGGCCGACAACAAAGGCCTGAATGACTACGACCTTTACCTCCCCAGCAGCGTCCTGGTGACAGGCTACGACATCATCTTCTTCTGGGTCGCCCGGATGATCATGATGACGACGCACTTCACGGGTCGCGTGCCGTTCAGGCATGTCTACATCCACGGCCTGGTGCGCGATGCGCAGGGCAAGAAGATGAGCAAGTCCGAGGGCAACGTGCTCGACCCGGTCGACCTGATCGACGGCATCGACCTGCCCGAGCTGCTCGTCAAGCGCTCGGAAGGCCTGCGCAAACCCGAGACCGCGCCGCAGGTGCGCAAGAACACCGAGAAGGAATTCCCCGCCGGCATCCCGGCCTTCGGCGCCGATGCGCTGCGCTTCACCTTTGCCTCGCTTGCCTCGCTCGGGCGCAACATCAACTTCGACGCCAAGCGCTGCGAGGGCTACCGCAATTTCTGCAACAAGCTCTGGAACGCCAGCCGCTTCGTGCTGATGAACTGCGAGGGCCAGGATTGCGGCCTGAGCGAGCACGCGGCGCAGGAATGCGCGGGCGGCTACCTGAACTTCAGCACCGCCGACCGCTGGATCGTCTCGCTGCTGCAGCAGATCGAAGCCGAGGTGGCCAAAGGCTTCGAGGAATACCGCCTGGACAACGTCGCCGGCACGATTTACGACTTTGTCTGGAACCAGTTCTGCGACTGGTACCTCGAGATCGCCAAGGTCCAGATCCAGGGCGGCGACGAGGCGCAAAAGCGCGCCACGCGTCGCACGCTGATCCGCACGCTGGAAACCATCCTGCGCCTGGCGCATCCGGTGATCCCGTTCGTGACCGAGGAACTCTGGCAGAAGGTGGCGCCGGTGGCCGGACGCGCTGGCGAGTCGGTGTCGATCGCCGCCTACCCCATCAGCCAGCCCGAGCGCATCGACCTTGACGCCGTGGCGCAGGTCGACAAGCTCAAGCTGCTGGTCGATGCCTGCCGCAATCTGCGCGGCGAGATGAACGTCTCACCGGCCACCCGCTTGCCGCTGTTCGTGATCGCCACCGAGGCCGGCGAGGCCGCCTTCCTGAAACGATCGGCAGCGGTGCTGCAGGCACTGGCCAAGCTCAATGAAGTTCGCATCTTCGACGACGAGGCCAGCTGGGCTGCGGCAGCCCAGGCAGCGCCCGTGGCGGTCGTGGGCGAGGCGCGCATCTGCCTGCACATGGAAATCGACGTTGCAGCTGAAAAGATTCGCCTGGGCAAGGAAACCGCGCGCCTCGAAGGCGAGATCGTCAAAGCCAACGGCAAACTCGGCAACGAGGCCTTCGTCGCCAAGGCGCCGCCCGCCGTGATCGAACAGGAGCGCAAGCGCGTGGCTGACTTTGTTGCGACTCTGGCCAAGCTCAAGGACCAGTTGGCGCGTCTCGGTTGAGAGGCATTTCGGCTGACTGAGAGCGGTTGTCAGGCCGGACTCGATCCGGCATCCAGTGATACGCGAACCATGGATTGCGGATCAAGATGCTATGGATGCCTCCCTCCCCACTGGGGATAAACAGGAGAGCGTTGAACGCCAGGAGCATGAACAGCCGTTGTTCAGGAAGAGACTTCGAGCAATCGAGGTGGATCCTCTGATGGATAC
>CAIKMZ010000063.1 GCA_903828665.1 uncultured beta proteobacterium | reverse complement strand
GGTACTTCACACAACTCGGGCTGGTCTCGCTGGTGGTAACTCATCAGCAACTCCAGCGTCCCATTTGAACCGCCGTATGCGGAGCCGCACGTACGGTGGTGTGAGAGGGCTGAGGGGGCAACCCCTCACCCTACTCGATCCCTAAACTGCGCCTATGCACAAGACTTCGGCCTCGCCCCTGGCCGTGATCTACGTCGGGCTTGTCATCTATGCCAGTCTGTATCCGTTTTCGGACTGGCGTTACCAGGGCATCGTGCCCTGGGGATTCCTGACCAGCCCCTTGCCCAAGTACTGGACCGGCTTCGATGTTGCCATCAATGTGCTTGGTTATATGCCGCTCGGTTTCCTGCTGGTGCTCAGCGCGCAGCGCAGCGGCCGAGCCCGGCATGCGGTGGTTCTCGCGACGCTGGCGGCGGGCTGCCTTTCATTTCTGATGGAGTCGCTGCAAAGCTGTTTGCCCGTCCGTGTTCCATCCAATGTCGATCTGGCGCTCAACGTGTCGGGCGCCTTTCTCGGTGCCATCCTCGCCTGGGTCATGGAGCGAGTCGGCCTGATCGGTCGGTGGGTGCGCTTCAGAGGCCGCTGGTTTGTGCCGGATGCGCGCGGTGGGCTGGTCTTGCTGGCGCTGTGGCCGCTGGCCTTGTTGTTTCCGGCGGCCGTGCCCTTTGGCCTCGGGCAGGTGCTTGAACGCCTGGAGGCAGCGCTGGCGGATGCATTGCAGGACACGCCGTTCCTCGACTGGTTGCCCCTGCGCGACATCGAGTTGCAGCCGCTGGTGCCGGGCGCCGAACTGCTGTGCGTGATGCTGGGGGTGATGATTCCGTGCCTGCTCGGCTATTGCATCATCCGTTCGGTGTCGCAGCGCGCGCTTTTTGTGTTGCTCGTCTTTGCTGCCGGGGTCGCGGTCAGCGCCCTGTCGGCCGCGCTGAGTTACGGGCCGGATCACGCCTGGGCCTGGTTCGGCTTGCCGGTCCAGGTCGGCATGCTGGCTGCGCTGGTTCTGGTGCTGCTGCTGTTGTGGTTGCCGCCGCGGGCCGGCGCCGCGCTGGTCCTGCTGGCGCTGGGTGTTTATCTCAGTCTGCTCAACCAGGCGCCGGCCAGTCCGTATTTCGCGCAAACCTTGTCAACCTGGGAGCAGGGGCGATTCATCCGCTTCAACGGACTGGCGCAGTGGCTCGGGTGGCTGTGGCCTTATGCGGCATTGGTGTATGTGGTGACCAGGGTCGCAGGCGGTGATTCAAAAAAACTAGAATCCCTCTCATGACTGAATCACCAAACGGCGCGAAAACCGGTGCTGTCGCCGATGTCCGCCAGCCGGCATCGTATTACGAGCGGCACATCTTCTTTTGTCTCAACGAGCGCAAGAACGGCGAGCAATGCTGCGCTCACCACGGCGCTGCCGAAGGTTTCGACCGCTGCAAGATGCAGGTCAAGGCGGCAGGCTTGTCCGGCCCCGGCAAGGTCCGGGTCAACAAGGCCGGCTGTCTCGACCGCTGTGCCGCCGGCCCGGTCGCGGTGGTGTACCCGGAGGCGGTCTGGTACAGCTTCGTCGACAATCACGACAATCACGACATTGACGAAATCGTGGAGTCGCATCTGAAAAATGGTCGTGTGGTGGAGCGCTTGCTCATCCCCGGCGACGTGGGGCGTTGAGCGGATTTGGCTTTACCCCTCACTCCCTGCGCAATCCGGCGCACGCTGGTTTTCCCGATTCAAACCTGTTCATTTCCTCTCGGTTGCCGCGCGCAACAGCCCCAATATCCATGAAAAGCTTTCTTCTGGCCATTGCGGCCGCCCTGTGCTTTTCCGCTTCGGCGCAGACGCCGCAAGCGCCTGAAATCGCTGCGCGCGCCTACTTGCTGCTCGACGTGACGGCAAACCAGATGCTGGTTGCAAAAGACATCGACATGCCGGTCGAGCCGGCGTCGCTGACCAAACTGATGACGGCGTATCTGGTCTTTGATGCCCTGCGCAGCAAGAAGATCGATCTCAAGCAGACGCTGCCGGTCAGTGAGCGCGCCTGGAAGATGCCGGGTTCGCGCATGTTCATCGATCCGAAGATGGCGGTGCCGGTGGAGGATCTTCTCAAAGGCATGATCGTGCAAAGCGGCAACGATGCCACCATGGCGCTGGCTGAAGGCGTCGGTGGAAGCGCTGAGCGCTTCGTGCAACTCATGAACGAGCAGGCCAAGGCGCTTGGCATGAAGTCCACCAGCTACAAGAACCCGGAAGGACTGACCGAGGCAGGCCACACCACGACGGCCCGGGATCTGAGCATCCTGGCCGCTCGCCTCATGCGTGACTTCCCGGATTACGTTGCCTACTATGCGATCAGGAAATACCGTTACCCGGGCGCGCCGGCGGCCAATGACAGCAACCATAATTTGCTGCTGTTTCGTGACCCCACCGTCGATGGTTTGAACACCGGGCACACCGATGCCGCGGGCTATTGCCTGATCGCCACGGCAAAGCGGGATTTCCCGGGTCTGGGCACGCCGGGTGTCGCTGCCGGCGCACCGGGCTCGACCGGAAGCCGTCGTCTTCTATCCGTGGTTCTGGGGGCGGCCAATGAAAATTCGCGTGCCAACGAGTCGCAAAAACTGCTCAATTGGGGTTACACGGCGTTCGAGGCGGTCAAACTGTTCGATGCAAACCAGGCCGTTGTGACGCCCGCCGTATGGAAGGGCAAGTCGGCCACGGTCAAACTGGGCCGCCCCGACGCCATCGTGGTCGCCGTTCCAGCAGGCAGCGCTGGCAAACTCAAGACGCAGATTGCCCGCCCGGATCCGCTGGTCGCGCCTTTCACCAAGGGCCAGTCATTGGCGACCTTGAAAATCAGCAATGGCGACCAGTTGCTGGTTGACGTTCCGCTGGTGGCCCTGGAGTCGGTCGAGCAGGCGGGGATCCTGGGGCGGGCGTGGGACGCTGTCCGGCTCTGGATCAAGTGAATTCTGGATGCAAGTAAGCGCATACAAACAAGACTATTGCTCACAGAGGTCAAAACTTGATTGCGGATAAACCCTTGACCTGATATAGTTGAAGGCTTTTCGGAATTTCCGAAGGGTTTCACGTTTTCGAAATATTCAAGTTTTCAGTTACCAAACGTTTAGGGACGTTTTTCAATGCCAACCATCAATCAGCTAGTGCGTCAGGGGCGAGAGGTCGAAACGATCAAGTCCAAAAGCCCCGCGATGCAAAATTCTCCGCAGCGTCGCGGTGTGTGCACCCGTGTGTACACCACAACGCCCAAAAAACCGAATTCTGCTCTGCGTAAAGTCGCCAAAGTGCGTCTGACCAACGGGTTCGAAGTCATTTCGTACATCGGCGGCGAAGGCCACAACCTGCAGGAGCACTCGGTTGTGCTGGTGCGCGG
Organism: uncultured beta proteobacterium; assembly: GCA_903828665.1. Taxonomy (GTDB): domain Bacteria; phylum Pseudomonadota; class Gammaproteobacteria; order Burkholderiales; family Burkholderiaceae_C; genus Rhodoferax. The sequence goes on along the minus strand of CAIKMZ010000063.1, from coordinate 4,361 downwards.
TGGTCGCGTCAAGGATCTGCCGGGTGTGCGTTACCACATCGTGCGCGGTTCGCTCGATCTGCAAGGCGTGAAAGACCGCAAGCAGTCGCGCTCCAAGTACGGTGCCAAGAAGCCGAAAGCCAAATAAGCGCGGTTTTGTCTGTCAAAAAAGGTGCTGTTTGCCGCGTGGCGCGGTGATGCAGCGTAGTGACCCGATGTTGGGTCGAGTAAGTGAAAGCCATGATGGTTTTCGCGGTATCTGATGAAGATGCCAACTGAAGCAAAGAGGTGAAAAAATGCCACGTCGTCGCGAAGTCCCTAAACGTGAAATCCTGCCGGATCCGAAGTTCGGCAATGTCGAGTTGTCCAAATTCATGAACGTGATCATGGAAGGCGGCAAGAAAGCGGTCGCTGAACGCATCATTTATGGCGCGCTGGAGCAGATCGAGAAGAAGAACCCCGGCAAAGACCCGGTGGAAGCCTTCACCATGGCGATCAACAATGTCAAGCCCATGGTTGAAGTGAAGTCGCGCCGCGTCGGTGGCGCGAACTACCAGGTTCCGGTTGAAGTGCGTCCGGTTCGCCGTTTGGCGCTGTCGATGCGCTGGATCAAGGAAGCAGCCCGCAAGCGTGGTGAAAAATCCATGGCCCTGCGCCTGGCAAATGAACTGATGGAAGCCACCGAAGGTCGGGGCGGCGCCATGAAGAAGCGCGATGAAGTTCACCGCATGGCCGAGGCGAATAAGGCCTTTTCCCACTTCCGCTTCTAAGAAGCGGTCACTGCGCGACTTTCATTCGCTGTTGCGGTCCGTCGCGGTGCTGCTGGCACCGCCCACAGGATTGCATTCGATTTGAAGGTCGCACGCTACGCCGCATCGCGCGGCGGGCGGTTTGAAGACACAAGTCAACCAAGGATTCATCATGGCTCGCCATACCCCCATTGAGCGCTACCGCAACATTGGTATTTCCGCTCATATCGACGCCGGCAAGACAACCGCTACCGAGCGGATTCTGTTTTACACCGGTGTGAACCACAAGATTGGTGAAGTGCACGATGGTGCAGCCACCATGGACTGGATGGAGCAGGAGCAGGAGCGTGGCATCACGATCACGTCCGCTGCGACCACCTGCTTCTGGAAAGGCATGGAAAACAACTTTGCCGAGCACCGGATCAACATCATCGATACCCCCGGCCACGTCGACTTCACGATCGAGGTGGAGCGTTCGATGCGCGTCCTCGACGGTGCCTGCATGGTGTATTGCGCCGTGGGTGGTGTTCAGCCGCAATCGGAAACCGTCTGGCGCCAGGCCAACAAGTACAAGGTGCCGCGTCTGGCCTTTGTGAACAAGATGGACCGCACCGGCGCCAACTTCTTCAAGGTTGTCGAGCAAATGAAGTTGCGTCTGAAGGCGCACCCCGTGCCAATCGTGATTCCGATTGGTGCCGAGGAAAACTTCGTCGGCGTCGTCGACCTGATCAAGATGAAGGCCATCATCTGGGACGAAGCGTCCCAGGGCATGAAGTTTGTCTACAAGGAAATTCCTGCCGAGTTGCTGGAATTGGCCAAGGAATGGCGCGAAAAGATGGTCGAAGCTGCGGCCGAAGCTTCCGAAGAGTTCATGAACAAGTACATCGAAGAAGGTGACTTGACGGAAGACGAAATCAAGCTGGGCATTCGCACGCGGACCATCGCCAGCGAAATCCAGCCCATGCTGTGCGGCACTGCGTTCAAGAACAAGGGCGTGCAGCGCATGCTCGATGCCGTGATCGAATTCATGCCGTCGCCGGTCGACATTCCGCCCGTGAAGGGCATGGATGAGGATGAAGCGCCCGTCACCCGCAAGGCCGACGACAGCGAAAAGTTCTCGGCGCTGGCCTTCAAACTGATGACCGACCCGTTTGTCGGTCAGTTGACTTTCGTCCGTGTCTACTCGGGCGTCTTGACCAAGGGCGACAGCGTCTTCAATCCGATTCGCGGCAAGAAAGAGCGGATCGGCCGGATCGTGCAAATGCACGCCAACAACCGCGAAGAAGTCAGTGAAATTCGTGCCGGCGACATCGCCGCCTGCGTCGGCTTGAAGGACGTCACGACGGGTGAAACCCTGTGCGATCCGACAGCGGTCATCATGCTCGAGCGCATGGTGTTCCCTGAGCCTGTGATCACGCAGGCCGTGGAGCCCAAGACCAAGGCGGATCAGGAAAAGATGGGCATTGCCCTGCAGCGTCTGGCGCAGGAAGATCCGTCGTTCCGCGTCAAGACCGACGAAGAATCCGGTCAGACCCTGATTGCCGGCATGGGTGAGTTGCACCTTGAAATCATTGTCGACCGCATGAAGCGCGAATTTGGCGTTGAGGCCAACGTCGGCAAGCCGCAAGTGGCTTACCGCGAAACCATTCGCAAGACGGTGGAAGACAGCGAAGGCAAGTTCGTCCGCCAGTCGGGCGGCAAGGGCCAGTACGGCCACGTCGTGCTCAAGATCGAGCCCAATGCGCCTGGCAAGGGCGTTGAATTTGTAGACGCCATCAAGGGTGGCGTGGTTCCGCGCGAGTACATCCCGGCGGTTGAAAAGGGCATTCACGAGGCTGTGACCTCGGGCGTGCTTGCCGGTTATCCGGTTGTGGACGTCAAGGTCACGCTGCATTTCGGCTCCTACCACGATGTGGACTCGAATGAAAATGCTTTCAAGATGGCTGCCATCTTTGGTTTCAAGGAAGGCTGCCGCAAGGCCGGCCCGGTGATTCTTGAGCCGATGATGGCAGTTGAAGTCGAAACACCGGAAGACTACGCCGGCAACGTGATGGGCGATCTGTCCTCACGTCGCGGCATGGTGCAGGGCATGGAAGACATGGTTGGTGGCGGCAAGGCCATCAAGGCGGAAGTGCCGCTGTCGGAAATGTTCGGCTACTCAACCACTCTGCGCTCGATGTCGCAAGGTCGTGCCACTTACACGATGGAATTCAAGCATTACACGGAAGCACCGCGCAATGTGTCCGAGGCCATCATGGCGGCACGGGCCAAGTAAGAAGACCTTGGGGGAGATCAAGAAATTGCGCCGCAATTCTTGATCTTCTTCCGATTGATCAGAAGCAACTGTCTGCGATTTCGCACCCCGAGCTGCCCGTGGCAAGGGAAACCGTGACGAACTGCAAACATTAAACCAATCCACGGGCGCTGCTCTTTTGGAGAATTGAAAATGGGAAAAGAAAAATTTGCACGTACCAAGCCACACGTCAATGTTGGCACCATTGGTCACGTTGACCACGGCAAGACCACGTTGACGGCGGCCATCACCAGCGTGCTGGCGGCCAAGTTTGGCGGCACGGCCAAGGCCTACGACCAGATCGACGCGGCGCCGGAAGAAAAGGCCCGCGGCATCACGATCAACACCGCCCACGTCGAGTACGAAACGGCCAACCGCCACTACGCTCACGTTGACTGCCCCGGCCACGCCGACTATGTGAAGAACATGATCACCGGCGCGGCCCAGATGGACGGCGCCATTCTGGTGTGCTCGGCTGCTGACGGCCCCATGCCCCAGACCCGCGAGCACATCCTGCTGGCGCGTCAGGTCGGCGTGCCTTACATCATTGTTTACCTCAACAAGTGCGACATGGTGGACGACGCCGAACTGCTCGAACTCGTTGAAATGGAAGTGCGCGAGCTGCTCGACAAGTACGACTTCCCCGGCGACAAGACCCCCATCATCCATGGCTCGGCCAAGCTCGCCATGGAAGGCGACAAGGGTGAACTCGGCGAAGGCTCCATCATCAAGCTCGCAGAAGCGCTGGACACCTACATTCCCCTGCCCGAGCGTGCCATTGACGGCGCCTTCCTGATGCCCGTTGAAGACGTGTTCTCGATCTCGGGTCGCGGCACCGTGGTGACCGGCCGTGTCGAGCGCGGCGTGATCAAGGTTGGTGAAGAAATCGAAATTGTCGGCATCACCGACACCCAGAAGACCACCTGCACCGGCGTTGAAATGTTCCGCAAGCTGCTCGACCAGGGCCAGGCTGGCGACAACGTCGGCATCCTGCTGCGCGGCACCAAGCGCGAAGACGTGCAGCGCGGCCAAGTGCTGTGCAAGCCCGGCTCGATCAAGCCGCACACCCATTTCACCGGCGAAATCTACGTGCTGTCGAAAGACGAAGGCGGCCGCCACACCCCGTTCTTCAACAACTACCGTCCCCAGTTCTACTTCCGCACCACGGACGTGACCGGTGCGATCGAGTTGCCCGAAGGCAAGGAAATGGTGATGCCGGGTGACAACGTGTCGATCACGGTCAAGCTGATCAACCCGATCGCGATGGAAGAAGGTCTGCGTTTCGCCATCCGTGAAGGTGGCAAGACGGTGGGCGCCGGCGTGGTTGCAAAGATCATCGC
>CAIKMZ010000062.1 GCA_903828665.1 uncultured beta proteobacterium | reverse complement strand
TTTCACATCACTGCCCGACCTAAAGAGAAAACTCATGAAGTACATCCGTCGATACAACGAGCAACCAAAACCCGTGAAGTGGAAATACTGCGATCTATCACGGCGCATTACTACCGATTCAATAGTTACAGTCCACTAGTGGCGGCCGGCTTGGCGGCGGCGGGCATGGTGTGGGCGTTGTGGTCCATCTGGGCGCTGACCTGGGCGGAAAAACCGGCGGCGGCCAGCGCGAGCATCAGGACGGAGTAGGTGTGGCGTGTCATGAACGGGCCTTTCGTAAATGGAATGCCTGCATTGTGACCACGACGGCCCGACAAACACCTGTCGGCCACATTACAAATTTGTTATCTTGGCGCGCTGCCGGTGGCGCCGGGGCACAATGAGCCTTGTGAAAATCCTGATCGTCGAAGATGAGCCCAAGACCGGCGACTACCTGTTGCAGGGGCTGGTCGAGGCCGGCTTTGTCGTCGACCTGGTTCGCGACGGCAGCACGGGCCTGCACCAGGCCTTGAGCGAGGCCTATGACCTCGCGATCCTCGATGTCATGCTGCCCGGGCTCGACGGCTGGTCCGTGCTGCGCGGCATCCGCAAGGCCGGCAAGGACCTGCCGGTGCTGTTCCTCACTGCGCGCGACCACGTCGATGACCGCGTCAAGGGCCTGGAGCTCGGCGCCGACGACTACCTGGTCAAGCCCTTTGCCTTTTCCGAACTACTGGCGCGCGTGCGCACGCTGTTGCGCCGCGGCGGCAAGGCGAGCGCTGCCGAGTCCCTGCGCGCCGCGGATCTGGAGCTCGATCTGCTGCGCCGGCGCGTCACGCGCGGTGGCAAGCGCATCGACCTCACGGCCAAGGAGTTCGCGCTGCTGGAATTGCTGCTGCGCCGCCAGGGCGAGGTGCTGCCGCGCTCGCTGATCGCATCCCAGGTTTGGGACATGAATTTCGACAGCGATACCAATGTCATCGAGGTCGCGATGCGGCGACTGCGCGTCAAGCTCGACGACAACAGCGAGCCCAAGCTGATCCGCACCGTGCGTGGCATGGGCTACGTGCTGGAGAACCCGGATTGCGCCTGACCGGCCGGCCCTCCATCACGCGGCGCCTGACGCTGCTGTTCGTCATCGCCTCCTCGGCTGTGCTGCTGGCGCTCGGCCTGGTGATTGCCTCCTCGGTGCAGCAGCATTTCGAGGACCTCGACATGGAGGTGCTCACGGGCAAGATGGAGCTCACCCGCCATGCGCTGGGCATGCTCCAGTCGAGCGCCGATCTGGCGCAGCTGGCACAGCAGATGGACCACTCGCTGGTCGGGCACCACGGCCTCGAAGTGCTGGTGATCGGCGCGAATCAGGCGGTGCTGTTCGCCACGCCGAACGCCGGCTTTGAGCCGGACCTGATTCAGGCCAGCGCGCAGCACCGTGCGCTGCGGCCGCAGCTCTGGACGCTGGGCGCGCAGACCTACCGCGGCATTGCGGCCGAGGTCACCACCGGCATCAGCGGTCAGAGCCGGGTCACGGTGGCGGTGGCCACCGACATTGGGCACCATCAAAGTTACATGCGCTCGTTCTTGCGCACGCTGTGGCTGTTCGTCGCCGGTGCGGCGGCGCTGACCGGCGTGCTGGGCTGGATTGCCGCGCGCCGGGGCCTGGCGCCGCTGCGCGCCATGCGCGACCAGGCGCAGGTGGTGACGGCGCAGCAGCTGAGCCAGCGTTTGCCGGTCGACTCGGTGCCGCTGGAACTGGCGGAACTGGCGCAGTCGCTCAACGACATGCTGGCGCGCCTCGAAGACGCATTCCTGCGGCTGTCGGATTTTTCATCGGACATCGCGCACGAGCTGCGCACGCCGGTCAGCAACCTGATGACGCAGACCCAGGTGGCGCTGTCGCGCGAGCGCGATGCCGATGCCTACCGCGCCATCCTCGAATCGAACGCCGAGGAGTTCGAGCACATGACGCGCATGATCTCCGACATGCTGCTGCTGGCCAAGGCCGAGAACGGCCTGGTCGTGCCGAACCGCGAGACGCTGCAACTGGCCACCGAAGTGCGTGCCCTGTTCGATTACTACGACGCCGTGGCGGAAGAAAAAGGACTCATGCTCGCGCTCGAGGGCGACGCCCAACTCAGCGCCGACCGCCTGATGCTGCGCCGGGCGCTGGGCAACCTGCTGTCCAATGCCGTGCGCCACGCCAGCGCTGGCAGTTGCGTGCGCGTCATCGTCAGCGCGTCCCCGGATTCGGTCGCGATCGCCCTGGAAAACAGCGGCGAGACGATTCCCGCCGCGCATCTGGAGCGCGTCTTCGACCGCTTCTTCCGCGTCGACCCCTCGCGCCAGCGCGCCAGCGAAGGCACGGGCCTGGGCCTGGCCATCACGCGCTCGATCGTGCTCGCGCACGGCGGCAGCATCGCGGTCACTTCCGGCGCCGGGCGCACCCGCTTCACGATCAACCTGCCGCGATGACGCGCAGCACTTCTTCGCCGTAGGCTTCGAGCTTCTTGACGCCGATGCCGCTGATGCCCTGCAGGTCGTCGAGCGACTGCGGCGCGCGCTCGGCAATCGCGGCCAGGGTCGCATCGTGGAAGATCACATAGGCCGGCAGGTTGTGCTCGCCCGCCACCTCGGCGCGCCAGGCCTTGAGCGCGAGGTAGCGGCGTTCGCCCGGTGCGTCGAGCGAGGCCGGCACCTTCGGTGTCGCTTTGGCCGGCGTGCGTTTGCCCTTGCGCTCGGCTGGCGTCGAGACCGACTGGCGCAGTTGCACTGCCACATCGCCCTTGAGCACGGCGCGCGAGGCGTCGGTCAGTTGCAGCGTGTTGAAAGCACCGCCATCGACCGCCACCGCGCCGATCGCGATCAGTTGGCGCAGCACGCCGCGCAACTGCGTCTCGCTGAAGGCAGCGCCGATGCCGAAGGTGCTCAGGCGCTCGTGGCCGCGCTGCAGCACCTTCTCGGTCGGCTTGCCGCGCAGGATGTCCATGATGTGGCCCGTGCCGTAGCTGATGCCGCCCATCTGCTGCACGCGGTAGATCGTGCTGAGCAGCTTGCGCGCGGCGTCGGTGCCATCCCAAACGTCAGGCGGCTCCAGGCAGTTGTCGCAATTTCCGCAGGGGGTGCTGGCTTCGCCGAAGTAGGCCAGCAGCCTGACGCGGCGGCAGTCGGTGGCCTCGGCCAGACCGAGCAGGGCGTCGAGCTTGCCGCGCAGGCCCTGCTTGAATTCCTCCTCGGCCGGGCTCTCGTCGATCATGCGGCGCTGGTTCACGACGTCCTGCAGGCCGTAGCACATCCAGGCGTCGGCCGGCTCGCCGTCACGCCCGGCGCGGCCCGTCTCCTGGTAATAGCCCTCGATGTTCTTCGGCATGTCCAGGTGCGCGACAAAGCGCACGTCGGGCTTGTCGATGCCCATGCCGAAGGCGATGGTGGCCACCATCACGATGCCTTCGCTGCGCAGGAACTGGTCCTGATTGGCCTGGCGCACCTTGCTGTCGAGTCCGGCGTGGTAGGGCAGGGCGGCGATGCCCTCGTCGCACAGCAGGTTGGCGATCTCTTCCACGCGCTTGCGCGACTGGCAGTAGACGATGCCGGCGTCGCCCATGTGCTCGCGCGAGATGAAGCGCAGCAGTTGCTGCGTGGCCTCGCGCTTCTCCACGATGGTGTAGCGGATGTTGGGCCGGTCGAAACTGCTGACGAACTGGCGCGCGTCCTGCAATTGCAGCCGCTCCACGATGTCGGCGCGCGTCAGCGTGTCGGCGGTGGCGGTGAGCGCGATGCGCGGTACGCTGGCGTAGCGCTCGTGCAGCACCGTCAGCGCGCGGTATTCGGGCCGGAAGTCGTGGCCCCACTGGCTCACGCAGTGCGCCTCGTCGATGGCGAACAGGCTCAGCAGGCCGCGCTCCTGCAGCGAGTCCATTTGCGCCAGAAAGCGCGGCGTCGTGACGCGTTCCGGCGCCGCATAGAGCAGGGTCATGTCGCCGCGCAGCAGGCGGCGCTCGATTCCCTGCGCCTCCTCGCCGCTCAGCGTCGAGTTCAGGAACGCGGCGCTGACGCCGGCCTCGTGCAGCGCGCCGACCTGGTCGTGCATGAGCGCGATCAGCGGCGAGATCACGACCGTCACGCCGTGGCCGGCCTGCTGGCGCGCCAGCGCCGGAATCTGGTAGCACAGCGACTTGCCGCCGCCCGTGGGCATCAGCACCAGCGCATCGCCGCCGCCCACCACATGCTCGATGATGGCCTGCTGCGGGCCGCGGAACGCGCCATAGCCGAAGACTTGCTGAAGAATTTGCAGGGTGCTCAAGGTGATTGGGTTCGCGACGGTGGATGGGGCGCTGCAGTTCGCGCGCCGAAGAGGGGATTGTCCCACTGCGCGCGCGCCTGGCGAGCGGCTTTCTACAATAGCGCCCTATGAAAGCACTCGAATACACCCGTGGCCAGGCCCTGCCGGCGATCCTCCGGAACCGCATCATGGTGCTCGACGGCGCCATGGGCACCATGATCCAGCGCTTCAAGCTCAGCGAGGCGCAGTACCGGGGCGAGCGCTTCAAGGACTTCCACAAGGACGTCAAGGGCAACAACGAGCTGCTGTCCCTGACCCGTCCGGACGTGATCTCCAGCATCCACGAGAGCTACCTGGCGGCCGGCGCCGACCTGATCGAGACCAACACCTTCGGCGCGACCTCGATCGCGCAGGCCGACTACGACATGGCCGATATCGCGGTCGCGATGAACCTGGCGTCGGCCCGATTGGCGCGCGCCGCCTGCGACAAGTACTCGACACCGGACAAGCCGCGCTTCGTGCTCGGCGCGCTCGGTCCCACGCCCAAGACCGCGAGCATCAGCCCGGATGTGAACGACCCGGGCGCGCGCAACGTCGATTTCGAGCAGCTGCGCGCCGCCTACTACGCGCAGGTCCAGGCGCTGGTGCAGGGCGGCGCTGACGCGCTGCTGGTGGAGACGATCTTTGACACGCTCAACGCCAAGGCGGCGCTGTTTGCGATCGACGAGTATTTCGACGCCTCCGGCGAACGCCTGCCGCTGATCATCAGCGGCACCGTGACCGACGCCTCCGGGCGCATCCTGTCGGGCCAGACCGTCACCGCCTTCTGGTACAGCGTGCGCCATGCGCGCCCGCTCGCGGTCGGCTTGAACTGCGCGCTCGGCGCCGCGCTGATGCGGCCCTACCTGCAGGAACTTGCCCGCGTCGCGCCCGATACCTTCATCAGCTGCTACCCGAACGCCGGCCTGCCCAATCCGATGAGCGATACCGGTTTTGACGAGGCGCCGGCCGATACCAGCCGGCTGCTGCGCGAGTTCGCTGCCGACGGCCTGGTCAACATCGTGGGCGGCTGCTGCGGAACGACGCCCGAGCACATCGCCGCCATCGGCGCCGTGGTGCAGGGTGTGCCGGCGCGCCCGACGCAGCGCGCGTTTTTCTACCCGGAAGCGGCCTGATCCGTTGCGGACGGCAGACCAGGCTCAATCGGCGTTCGGCGGCTGGTTGGGGTCCTGTTTGGGCAGCACGGGAATCGGCCGGTGGTCGGCGATGAGGTGACGTATGCCCAGCACCGGATGGCGCACCAGCATGCGCGGCCCGGCCCAGCGCATCACGACACGGATGGCTTCGCGCATGTCCTTGGTGTAGCAGTGCACGACGCACTTGGCGCAGTTCGGTTTGGCGTCGCCGAACACGCAGCGCTGCAGGCGGCGCTGCGCGTAGTCGAACAGGTCCGCGCATTGGGCGCAGCGCGGCGTGCCGCCATGGTGGGCGGCGCAGTACATGTGGATCATCACCTCGATCGTCTTGAGCTCGCGTACGCGGCGCACGAAACGCTTGTCGGTGGTGAATGCGATGAATTGGTCTGCCATCGGTTGGGCTCGAGTAGGGGTCGAATTGGCCGCAGGTGTGCAGTGTAAACAGCATCGCAGGTCAGGGCCAGTCCGGTGCCCAAAGCCCCTGCCGGTTTGATGGAACGCAACATCGTCGCGTCTGGTTCCGTTCCAATAGCGCATGAGCGCTTTGGCAGATGCGGCCAAGGGTTTTGCAGCGGCCGGGGCTGGCGCGCCGGTGAATTGGAAATATGATGCACAAGCGCCCTCGCTGCGCGGCAGGGCATAGATGAAACAGGAGGCTGGGTTTGCAATTGACGAATTTGCGCTGGAAGCGCTTGCTGGTCGCTCTGCTGGCCTTGCTCGCGCTCTACACGCTGGCCGGTTTCTGGCTGTTGCCGCTGGCAGTCCGCAGCGAGATTCCCAAGTACGCGCAGACCGAGCTCAAGCGCCAGGCGAGCATTGGCGAGCTGCGTTTCAATCCCTTTACGCTGCACCTGCAGGCGCAGGACCTGCGGCTGGCCGAGGCCGACGGCGCGCCGCTGTTCGCCATCGGTCAGCTCGATGTGCAACTGCAGTGGCAATCGCTGGCGCGGCGCGCATGGACGTTTGCCGAGATCCGCATCGCGGCACCGAGAGCGAACCTGAGCATCGCCGCTGACGGCAAGTTCAACGTGGCCGAACTGCTGGCCGCCTTCAAACGCCCGCCGCAGCCGCAGAGCGACAGCAATCTTCCCGCCCTGAGCATTGCGCGCTTCGTGCTCGAGCAGGGCACGCTGGCGCTGCACGATCGCCAGGCGGGTTACGACAACAGCTTCTCGACCATCGGCTTTGAGCTCGGCAATTTCAGCACCGTGGCGGACCAGGCCAGCACCTATACCCTCAGCGCGGCATCGGCGCAAGGCGGCAAGCTGCGCTGGAAGGGCGAGGCCTCGCTGAGTCCGCTGCGCGGCAGCGGCGAGTTGACGCTCGAAGATGTCGCCTTGCGCGAACTGACCGTGTACCTGCAGTCCTACACCCAGGCCGCCCTCGCATCGGGCCGGCTCGGCGCCACACTGCCCTACCGTTTTGCCTATGCGCAGGGCAAGTTCGATTTCAGCCTCGCGCAGGCGCGCGCCGACCTGCGCGACCTGGCCTTGACGCGCGCCGGTGAGCGCGAGCCCTTCGCCAGGCTGTCGCACTTCGAAGTGAGCGCGGTCGACGCCGACCTGGCGCGCCGCGAAGTCACGCTGGGCGCGGCGCGCGCCGGCAGCGGGCATCTGGCGGTCCGGCGCAATGCCAGGGGCGAGATCGATCTGGCGCGGCTGCTGGTCAGCACTCCGGCGCCAGCGGCCGGCGCAAGCCCGGTGGCAGGAAGCCGCGACTGGAAGCTCGATGTCAAGGCGGTGGACCTCGATCAGCTGGCGCTCAGCGCGGTGGACGAGACGGTCAGCCCGTCGTTCAAACTGGGCGCCGACAAGCTGAAGTTGCACTTGCAATTGAGCGCCGCGCAGACCGGCGCCAATTTCAAACTGGCGCTGTCCGACGCCGCGTTTTCTCTCGCCAATCTGGCGCTCGCCAGCGGCGCCGATGCGCCGTTCAAGCTCGCCCAACTGGGTTTCAACGAGGGCACGGTGGACCTCGCCGCGCGGCGCGCCAGTTTCGGCCGCGTCCATGCCGAGGGTGGGCAACTGCAGGTCACGCGCGCGCGCGACGGCCAGTTCGACATCCTGCGCCGCCTGCCGGGCCCTGGCGCCAGCCAGGGCGCTCCCGCCAAGGCCGGTGCGCCCTGGAACGTGGTCGCCAAGCACGTCGAGTTGCGCCAGTTCGGCGCCGATCTGACCGACCAGGACACGGGCATCAAGACGCAGGTGCAGGATCTGGCGCTCAAGATCGATGACGCCAGCAGCGACCTGGCGCAGCCGGTCCGCTTCAATGGCGCCCTGGCCCTGCGCGCCGGCGGCCAGTTGTCGGCGCAGGGCACCCTGGTGCCGAAGACCGGCGTGCTCAAGGCCGATGTGCAGCTCAAGCAGCTTGCGCTCGCGCCCCTGCAGCCCTTGCTGGAGCGGTACCTCAAGCTCAAGCTGGCCGACGGCAGCGTCTCGGCCCAGGGGCGGCTGACGGCGGGGGACGGCGGCAAGCGCGCTGCCGCCTTGCGCTATGCCGGCGCGCTGAGCGTCGACCGGCTCAAGCTCAATGAGGACGACGGCGAACTCTTCGCGCAGTGGAAGAGCCTGAGCGCGGCCAGACTGAGCGCCAGCCTCAAGCCGACTTCGCTGGTGATCCCGGAATTGCGCCTGATCGACCCGGTGGCCACGCTGATCATCGAAAACGACCGCAGCTTCAACGCCGCGCGCTTGCTGGTGCAGCCCACGGCCGCTGCTGCGGCAAGCGCCACGCCCGCGCCCGCGGCGACGAGCCCGAAGGACCCGTTGGCGGTGCGCATCCAGCGCCTGCGCGTGCAGAACGCCAAGCTCGATTTCACCGACCTGAGCCTGCGCCCGCAGTTTGGCGCCAAGGTATATGAACTCAACGGGCTGGTCAACGGCCTGTCGTCGGACCCCGATTCGCGCAGCCAGATCGAGCTCGACGGCCGGGTTGACGAGTTCGGCCTGGCGCGCGTGCGCGGCGAGCTCAATCCGTTTGCGCCGCGCGACAACACCAATGTCAACGTCGTGTTCAAGAACATCGACATGGTCTCGGCCTCGCCCTACGCCATGAAGTTCGCCGGCTACCGCATTGCCGAGGGCAAGATCTCGCTCGACTTGCGCTACAAGGTGCGCGCCAGCCAGCTCGAGGGCGACAACCAGATTGTCATCGACAAGCTGACGCTGGGCGAGCGCGTCGACAGTCCCGATGCCCTCAAGCTGCCGCTGGAGCTCGCCATCGCCATCCTCAAGGACAGCGATGGCCGCATCGACCTCGGCATGCCGGTCAGCGGCAACATGGACGATCCGCAGTTCAGCTACGGCGCGGTCGTCTGGAAGGCGATCGGCAACCTGCTGACCCGTATCGTCACGGCGCCGTTTCGCGCGCTCGGCAAGCTGTTCGGCGTGAGTGGCGAGAAGATGGAAGCGATTGAATTCGACCCCGGCAGCGACCGGCTGCTGCCGCCCGAGCGCGAAAAACTCAAGCAGGTGGCGAAGGCGCTGGACAAGCGCGCGCAACTGACGCTCTCGGTGCCGGGACACTACAGCGAGGCGGCCGATGGCGCGGCGTTGCGGCGGCGCGATGTGCGCAGCGAGATCGTCAAGCGTGCCGGCCTGCAGCTCGAGCCCGGCGAGGCGCCCGGGCCGCTCGATGTCGGTGACCGCAAGCTGCGTGGCGCGGTGCGGGACCTGTATGCCGAACGCTTCGGCGCGGCTGAACTCGACAAGGAAAAGAAGGCGGCCGAGACGGCACCCGCCGAGCCGGCCGCGCCGGACGGCACGACCGCAGCGGTGCCGGAGAAACTCTCGCTCTGGGCGCGTGCCGGCAAGATGGTGCAGGGCGAGCCGCAGGTGGCCGACGCCCGCGCCTTCTACCGCAAGCTCGAGCAGCGCCTCGTGCAGCAGCAGGCGCTCGCACCCGACGCCCTGCGCGCGCTCGGCGAGCGGCGCAGCGCCGTCGTCCTGCAGGCCCTGAAGGAAGACGGCGTCGACCCCGCGCGCACGCTGGCGGCACCGCCGCAGGCCGTTGATTCGGCGGTGGGCAAGCCGGTGCCGCTCAATCTCGGGCTGGCGGCGAAATAGGCTTGCGCCGCCGGTGGCGCCTGCTTGGGCTGTCATTGCGGGCCCCGACCCGCAATCCAAGGTCCGCGTGGCTCCGTCAGAAGACATGGATCCCGGATCAAGTCCGGGATGACAAGTCCGGGGCGTCATTGCGGCTTTGACCGTGGGGATTTCAGTGGCCTCGCCATGTGCCAACGCATAAGCCCTTAAAATCACACCCATCCAAGGAGCGTTGCAGCGGGCCCAAGCCCGTCAGGCTTGGATGCTGCCAACGACGCTCACCTGCTTTTTCCAAATCCACAGGTGAGTTGCATGTCCGAGATTCTTGTTCCCCCGATGAAGCTGGCCGGCCTGGAGCCGGTCACCATTGGCGCCGTCGCTGCCAGCGAGGATGACGCCGCATCGGCGCCGCGCGCCACCTTCGTCAACATCGGCGAGCGCACCAACGTCACCGGCTCCAAGGTCTTCGCGCGCATGATCCTCAACGGCGAGTTCGAGAAGGCCCTGAGCGTGGCGCGCCAGCAGGTCGAGAACGGCGCCCAGATCATCGACATCAACATGGACGAGGCCATGCTCGACAGCCAGGCCGCCATGGTGCGTTTCCTGAACCTGATCGCCAGCGAGCCCGACATCTCGCGCGTGCCGGTGATGATCGATTCGAGCAAGTGGAGCGTGATCGAGGCCGGCCTGCGCTGCGTGCAAGGCAAGGCGGTGGTCAACTCCATCAGCATGAAGGAGGGCGTGGAGGAGTTCAAGCGCCAGGCCAAGCTACTGCGGCGCTACGGCGCGGCCGCCGTCGTGATGGCCTTCGACGAGCTGGGCCAGGCCGACACCTATGAGCGCAAGATCCAGATCTGCGAGCGGGCCTACCGCATCCTGGTCGATGAAGTGGACTTCCCGCCCGAAGACATCATCTTCGACCCCAACATCTTCGCCATTGCCACCGGCATCGAGGAACACAACAACTACGCCGTCGATTTCATCAACGCCACGCGCTGGATCAAGCAGCATCTGCCCGGCGCCAAGGTGTCGGGCGGCGTCTCCAATGTCAGCTTTTCGTTTCGCGGCAACGACCCGGTGCGCGAGGCGATCCACACCGTCTTCCTGTACCACGCGATTGCCGCCGGCATGGACATGGGCATCGTCAACGCCGGCATGGTCGGCGTCTACGACGACCTGGAGCCGGTGCTGCGAGAGCGCGTCGAGGACGTGGTGCTCAACCGCCGTCCTGATGCCGGCGAGCGTCTGGTCGAGATCGCCGAAGGCGCCAAGGGCGCGGCCAAGGACGAGGGCACCCGGTTGGCCTGGCGCGGCACGCCCGAGCACCCGGCCACGGTCGAGCAGCGACTGAGCCACGCCATGGTGCATGGCGTCACCGACTTCATCACCGAGGACACGGAAGAGGCGTACCAGGCCGTGTTGGCGCGCGGCGGGCGTCCGCTGCACGTCATCGAAGGCCCGCTGATGGCGGGCATGAACATCGTGGGCGACCTGTTCGGCCAGGGCAAGATGTTCCTGCCGCAGGTGGTCAAGAGCGCGCGCGTCATGAAGCAGGCGGTGGCGCACCTGATCCCCTACATCGAGGAAGAAAAGCGCCTGGACGAAGCGGCCGGGCGCGACGTCAAGACCAAGGGCAAGATCATCATCGCCACCGTGAAGGGCGACGTGCACGACATCGGCAAGAACATCGTCACCGTGGTCCTGCAATGCAACAACTTCGACGTCGTCAACATGGGCGTCATGGTGCCCTGCCACGAGATCCTGGCGCGCGCCAAGGTCGAGGGCGCCGACATCGTCGGCCTGTCAGGCCTGATCACGCCGAGCCTGGAGGAGATGAGCTACGTCGCCACCGAGATGCAGAAGGACGATTACTTCCGGCTGCGCAAGATCCCGCTGATGATCGGAGGCGCCACCACCTCGCGCGTGCACACGGCGGTCAAGATCGCGCCGCACTACGAGGGGCCGGTGGTCTACGTGCCTGACGCCTCGCGCAGCGTCAACGCCGCGCAGGGCCTGCTCTCGGACCAGGCGGCGGATTATGTTGCCGAACTGCAGACCGACTACGAGCGCGTGCGCCAGCAGCACGCCAACAAGAAGCAGACACCGCTGTGGCCGCTGGCCAGGGCGCGCGCCAACAAGACCGTGATCGACTGGACGCGCTACACGCCGACCAAGCCCAAGTTTCTGGGCCGTCGCGTGTTCAAGAACTTCGATCTCAATGAGTTGGTCCGCTTCATCGATTGGGGTCCGTTCTTCCAGACCTGGGATCTGGCTGGTCCTTATCCGGCGATTCTCGAGGACGCGGTGGTGGGCCAAGAGGCCAAGCGCGTCTTCAAGGATGGCCAGGCCATGCTCAAGCGCCTGATCGAGGGCCGCTGGCTCACCGCGAACGGCGTGATCGGCCTCTACCCTGCCAATTCGGTGAACGACGACGACATCGCGTTCTACACCGACGAGTCGCGCACCGAGGTCGCGCTGACCTGGTACGGCTTGCGCCAGCAGGCCGAGAAGCACGTGATCGAAGGCGTGCAGCGGCCGAGCCGCTGCCTGGCCGATTTCGTCGCGCCCAAAGGCGTGGCCGCCGATTACGCCGGCGTCTTCGCCGTCACCGCCGGGCTGGGCAGCGAGAAGCAGGAGAAGGTCTTTCTCGACGCGCACGACGACTACTCGGCGATCCTGTTCAAGTCGCTGGCCGATCGCCTGGCCGAAGCCTTTGCCGAGTACCTGCACCACCGCGTGCGCACCGACCTGTGGGGCTATGCGGCGCAGGAGGCGCT
This sequence comes from uncultured beta proteobacterium, assembly GCA_903828665.1. Classification (GTDB taxonomy): domain Bacteria; phylum Pseudomonadota; class Gammaproteobacteria; order Burkholderiales; family Burkholderiaceae_C; genus Rhodoferax. The sequence continues at coordinate 4,592 of CAIKMZ010000062.1, read as the reverse complement.
CGCTCCGGCGCAACTGATCGCCGAGAAATACCAGGGCATCCGCCCGGCCCCGGGCTACCCGGCCTGCCCTGATCACAGCGTCAAGCAGGAGATGTTTGAACTGCTGCAGTGCCAGGACATCGGCATGGGCGTGACCGAGAGCCTGGCCATGACGCCGGCCGCGAGCGTGAGCGGCTTCTACATCGGCCACCCCGAGAGCTGCTACTTCAGTGTCGGCAGGATTGGCCCTGATCAGCTGCAGGATTTGGCAGAGCGGCGTAACATGGACGCGCAGGCTTTGCAACGTCTGCTGGCACCTAATCTTTGAACCCGCAAGGGACTGCATGACCGAAACCCTGTTGCAGGTACAGCAACTCAGCAAGTCCTTTGGCGCGCGTCAGGCGGTCGATGCCGTCTCGTTTGAGTTGCAGCGCGGCCAGACGCTTGGCCTGATCGGTCCGAACGGCGCCGGCAAATCGACCACGGTCAGTATGATCTGCGGTCTGCTGCGGCCCGATGCCGGCGCGGTGGTGCTGGGCGGCGTCGTCGTCGGCCAGGGCAACAGCGAAGTCAAGCGCCTGCTGGGTTTGGTGCCGCAGGAGCTGGCCCTGTTTGACGACTTGTCAGCGCGCGAGAACCTGAGGATCTTCGGCGCCCTCTATGGACTGCATGGCAGCGCGCTCAAGCGCCGCTGCGATGAGGAACTGGACCGGGTCAATCTGGCGGATCGCGCCAAAGATCTGGTCAGCACTTTTTCCGGCGGCATGAAGCGCCGCCTGAACATTGCGGCGGCGCTGCTGCACGATCCGCAACTGCTGATCCTCGACGAGCCGACGGTCGGCGTCGACCCGCAGAGCCGCAACGCCATCTTTGAGAGCCTGGAGACGCTCAAGCGCCAGGGCCTGTCGCTGATCTACACCAGCCACTACATGGAGGAAGTTGAACGCCTGGCCGACCACATCGTGGTGATCGACCACGGCAAGGTCATCGCCGACGAGACGCCGGCCGCGCTGTACCTGCGGCTGCCGACGGCAGCCGCCCTGCATGTCGAGCTGGAACGCGCCATCCCCGAACCGGCACGGCAACTGCTCGAAGCACGGCCCGATGTGGCCAATGTCGTGGTCGCCGTGCACAGGCTGGAAATTGCCCTGCGCCGCAACGCCGACGCGCTGGCGGTGCTGGAGTGGCTCAGCGCGCAGGGCTTGCGCCCCCTTCATTTCAGCACCACGCAAACCCGGCTCGAAGAAGTCTTCCTGACGCTGACCGGCCGCACGCTGCGCGATTGAACCTGAATGGAAGCACCCGCACCATGACTGCACTGATCGCGCTTGTGCGCAAAGACCTGGTCCTGTTTCTGGCGGACCGGCGTGCCCTGGTGCTGGCTTTGCTCATGCCCGTCATGCTCGGCGCCTTCTTCGGCTTTCTCTTTGGCGGGTCCGGGCGGTCGGACAACAGCAAGATCGAGATCGGCGTAGCTTCTCAGGACGACAGCAACATCAGCCGCCAGATCATCAGCGGTCTGAAGGCCGACAGCTCGCTGCACGCGGTGGACCTGACGCCGGATGAAGCCCGGGAGCAGGTGCGCAAGGGCAAGCTGACGGCTGCGATCGTGATACCGGCCGGCTTCGGGCAGGCCTCGGGTTCCGCCTTCTTCGGCGCAGCCGCCAAGCCCGAGATTGCTGTTTTCTACGACCCGACGCAAAGCGCCGTTCTGGCCATGGTCAAAGGCCTGCTGACGCAGCAGGTGATGCAGGTCGTGAGCGCCGAGATGTTCAGTGGCAAGCAAGGCTTTCAATTCATCGACCAGAGCATCGCGCAACTCGACCAGGCGGCAGCGGCGGATCCGGCACGCAAGGAGATGCGGGATTTCCTGCAGAGCGTGAAGAAGTTTCAGATCGGCAACCAGGCGCCGGGCCACGCCGCAGCGCCGGGGACGGCGCAGGGCGGTGGTTTGTCGGTGCCGTTCGTCACGCATGAGCAGGCCATGAGTTCGGGGCCCAAGTACAACGGCTACGCGCATTCGTTTGCGGGCATGGGTGTGCAATTCATTCTGTTCATGGGGCTCGACGCCGGCATCGGCATCCTACTGGCGCGACGCCTTGGCTTGTGGAGCCGCTTTCGCGCAGCGCCGATCACAATCGGCACCATTCTTGGCGCGCGCGCCGTGTCGAGCGCCATCATCGCGCTGGGTCTACTGGCTTTCGTCTACGTGGTCGGCGGTGTCTTCTTCCAGATCAGGATCGCCGGCAGCGTGCCGGGTTTCATCGGCATCGCGCTGTCCTTCGCCCTCTTCACCGCCACCTTTGGCCTGTTCATTGCATCCATCGGCACGACGCCCGAGGCCACGCGCCGGCTGGCGACCTTTGCCACGCTCATCATGGTCATGCTGGGCGGCGCCTGGGTGCCTGCCTTCATCTTTCCGCAATGGCTGCAAACGGCGAGCCTCGTGATGCCGACGCGCTGGGCCGTCGATGGACTGGACGCCATGACCTGGCGCGGTTTGCCGCTCGCGGCGGCGTGGCCGCCGATGGCCGTCCTGTTGGGCTTCTCCCTGCTGTTTGGCGCGCTGGCGCTGTGGAAGTTCCGGCGCGAAGACGGCGCGTGAACGCGAACCGCGGTTAGTTGGTTGCCAGCGCGTGGCGCTGCGCCAGCATCAGCGCCACGACGCCGGCCACGCTCATGGCCAGCAGCAGCCACAGGGCGCTCGTATAACCCGACGCCGGGCTCCACAGCAGGCCGACCAGCAGCGGCGCACCGGCGCGCGACAGCGCCAGCGGCAGGCCCAACGCGCCGTTGAGCGTGGCGACATGGTCGCGGTTCACGTACTGCGCGATGGCTGTGCCCTTGACGATGGTGAGCATGCCGTTGCCCATGCCGTACAACAGCACGAACAGCAGCACGACGCCGAGCTGGGCCGCGCCGAACAACGGCGCCGCCAGCAGGGCGATCAGGCCCAGCGGCAGCAGACAGGGGATGAGGCGATTGGCCAGATGCAGATCGAAGTGGTGCTCGAAGAAAAACAGCAGCAGGCGACCGAGCACCTGGATGACGCCGATGCTCGCGGGTATCGCGATGACCCAGGCCTCGCGCATGCCGCTTTCGCGCAGCAGGTTCACCATGTGCGCCGGCAGCGCCACCGTGACCGCCATCAGCAGCATGGTAAAGACGCCGATCAGCAGAAACGGTGCGCTGCGCATCAGGCGCAACACATCCTTGGAGACCAGCGCGTCGTCGGTCGCGACCTGTGGCAGCGGACGCGGCGCGCCGCGCAGCGCGAGCGCGTGGAGCGGCGCGCACAGCAGCAGATGGAAAAGCGCCAGGGCCACCAGCGCCTGGCGCCATCCGAACTGCGCGATCAGCCAGGCCGTCAGTGGAATGAAGACCGTGCTGGCCAGTCCCCCGAGAAAGGTCATGGTGATGATGGCGCGGCGGAAGTCGTTCGGAAAACGGCGCGTCACGACGGCAAAGGCCGGCGCATACAAAACCCCCGCCATCGCTGCGCCAAGTCCGGCCCAGACCGCATAGAAACCGGCAACGCCCGTCACCCGGCTGTGCAGCAGCAGGCAGGCGCCGGCTAGCAGCGAGGCGGCTGTCATCACGATGCGTTCATGGCCGCGATCGATCCAGCGCCCCACCGGGTAGGCCATCAGGCCCTCGACCAGCAGGGCCAGGCTGAAGGCCACCGACGACTCGGCGCGGCTCAGGCAGAGCTCGCGTTCCAGCGGCGCCATCAGAAGAGCGAAGGTGTAGAAGACGCTGCCCCAACTGATCAACTGCGCCAGCGACAGCCAGCCGACTAGGCTGCGGTCGTGCTGAACATGGTTTTCCATGCGCGGATTATGGCAAGCCCGTCGCTCCATTGGTGCGCCGGTACTGCATGGCTTCGGCCACGTGCGCCAACTGCGTTCTGTGTGTGCCGGCCAGGTCTGCGATGCTGCGGGCCACCTTGAGCGCGCGGTGCGTGCTGCGGGCCGACCAGCCCAGGCGAGCGGCGGCCAGATGGAGGAACTTCGCCGCCGCGTCGTCGAGCAGCACATGGGTGTCGATCTCGCGCCCGTGCAAGTCCTGGTTCGGCTTGCCCTGACGCGCGATGGCGCGTTCGCGTGCCTAGATGAGCGCGCTGGCCTCGCCGCTGCGGGCCTGCAGCAGGTCGGTCGCGGGCACGGCCGGCACATCGATATGCAGGTCGATGCGGTCGAGCAGCGGGCCGCTGAGCTTGCCCTGGTAGCGCGCGATCTGGTCCGGTGTGCAGCGGCAAGCCCGCTGCGCTGAGCCAAGGTAGCCGCAAGGGCAGGCGTTCATGGCGCCGATCAACTGAAAGCGTGCCGGGAACTCGCAGCGCCGCGCCGCGCGCGCGATCGTGCCCGACTCCAGCGGCTCGCGCAGGGCTTCCATCGCGGCACGCGGGAACTCGGGCATCTCGTCGAGGAACAGCACGCCGTGGTGCGCCAGCGAGACCTTGCCCGGTGGGCATCACCAAAATTAGGCGCATTTGTCACCAAAGTTAGAGGCTAACTGCGGGGCTATTCACGATGTTGCCGATGTTGACAAGTTCTGCAACCTTGCCAAAAGGGTGACGCCAGCAACGAACGGGAGCCTGACATGTAAACTTT
>CAIKMZ010000061.1 GCA_903828665.1 uncultured beta proteobacterium | reverse complement strand
TGACTTTCGGCACGGCTGCGTCGTGCATCACGGCCCTTGACGCAAGAAAAAAACCCGCCACGCGGGAAGCGTGCGGGTCTTGTTCTGGTGCCTCGGGCCGGAATCGAACCGGCACACCTTTCGGTACAGGATTTTGAGTCCAGCGCGTCTACCAATTCCACCACCGAGGCTGGCATGAGGTCAGGCGCGAATTATGGCACAGTGTGGGGTATGAATTACCCAAGCATCGAAGATTCCATTGGAAAAACCCCTCTCGTCAGATTGCAGCGCATCGGGGCGGAAGAGAACAGCAAACGCGGCACCGTCATACTGGGTAAACTTGAAGGGAACAACCCGGCCGGCTCGGTCAAAGACCGGCCCGCCGTGTCGATGATCCGCCGGGCCCAGGAACGCGGCGAAATCAAGCCCGGCGACACATTGATCGAGGCGACTTCGGGCAATACCGGCATTGCGCTGGCCATGGCGGCCGCCATCAAGGGCTACCGCATGATCCTGATCATGCCCGAGGACTTGTCGATCGAGCGCGCCCAGACTATGAAGGCCTTCGGTGCCGAACTGATCCTCACGCCCAAGAGCGGTGGCATCGAGTACGCGCGCGATCTCGCACTGCAGATGCAGCGCGACGGCAAAGGCAAGGTGCTCGACCAGTTTGCCAACGCCGACAACCCGCGCGTTCATTACGAGACCACGGGGCCGGAAATCTGGGCCGACACCAAAGGACGGGTCACGCACTTTGTCAGCGCCATGGGCACCACCGGCACCATCACCGGCGTCTCGCAGTTCCTCAAGGAAAAGAATCCCAAGGTGCAGATCATCGGGGTGCAGCCGATGGATGGTTCGCGCATCCCGGGCATCCGCAAGTGGCCGCAGGAGTACCTGCCCAAGATCTACAACCCGGCCAATGTCGATGAACTGCTCTATGTGAGCCAGGAAACAGCGGAAGATATGTGCCGGCGCATGGCGCGCGAGGAGGGCATCTTCGGCGGCATTTCCGCTGCTGGCGCGTGCTGGGTGGCGCAGGAGATTGCCAAGCGCGAAAGTAATGCCACCATCGTCTTCATCGTCTGCGACCGCGGCGACCGCTATTTGTCCACCGGCGTTTTCCCGGCCTGAGGCCCCTTTTCAGAAAGTCATCCATGGGGTCATCCTTTCGTTTCTGCCCGCAGTGCGCCACGCCGCTGAGCCTGATCACGCAGGCCGAGGACGGTGGCGACAAGGCGCGCCTGCGCTGCGCCGCCTGCGACTACACGCACTGGAACAACCCGACGCCGGTGCTGGCGGCGGTGATCGAGTACCAGGGCAAGGTTCTGCTGGCGCAGAACGCCGCCTGGCCCGGCAAGATGTTTGCGCTGATCACCGGCTTCATGGAGGCCGGCGAGACACCGCAGGGCGGCATGAGCCGCGAGATCAAGGAAGAGACCAGCCTTGACACGATCGAACTCAATCTGATCGGCGTTTATGACTTCCAGCGCATGAACCAGGTCATCATCGCCTACCACGCGGTGTGCGAGGGCGAAGTCAGCCTGTCGAGCGAATTGGTGGACTACCGGTTGATGGAACTCGCCGACGTCAAGTGCTGGCCGGCCGGCACCGGCTATGCGCTGGCGGACTGGCTGCGCTCGCGCGGACACGAGCCGCAGTTCGTCGAGTTTCCAAAGCGGCGTTGATCACTGCGCGCTTTAGAATCGCGCCAATTTCAAGGAACCCAGATGCACATCGACAAAGAGCTTGACGCCCGCGGCTTGAACTGCCCGCTGCCCATCCTGAAAGCCAAGAAGGCGCTGTCCGACATGCAAAGCGGCCAGACCCTGCGCGTGCTCGCCACCGACGCCGGCTCGGTGCGCGATTTTCAGGCTTTTGCCAAGCAGACCGGCAATGAACTGCTGGAGCAGCAGACCGTCGGCGCCGAGTACAGCACGGTGCTGCGCCGGCGTTAGGAAGGCACTGAAGTTGTCATTGCGGACTTATATGGATGCCTCCCGGATAGCAAGAAGAATTTGTGTTGTTCTGTAAAAGAATCGGCTGCTTACTTATATCCGGCCTTGATTTCGTGGTCTGCCTGGTTGCCCAGACTCGCCCGATGGCCCTGA
>CAIKMZ010000060.1 GCA_903828665.1 uncultured beta proteobacterium | reverse complement strand
GACTGCAATTGCGATCGTTCGTCGTCACTCAATACCAATTCGGATTTCGGTCTGCCTGTTTTCATCGCGGTATCTCCGTTCCAAAGATACCGCAAATGCATGCAAGACTAATGCCAGTTATTTGCGGGACAGGACACTAGCTCAAGAGGATATGCTCTCCGGCTCATTGAAACGCCACCAGCGAGGATCGGTCAGTTCGCTGACGCACATAGGGGCTGTTTGTGATTGGTGCGAAGGGTAGATTGACGACGTGATGGTCAGGGTGACCTCAACGGGGAACAAAAGGCTGCTATCGATCCAGATCGGTTGCAGGTGCTCCTTGGGTCAAGATCGCCGGCCATGGTTGACGGACGACCTGTTGATGTTGATGTCGGGTTTTCGGCCAAGAATTTTAATTTCTGCAGACCCGCTTACGTTGCATTCCCGTCCTTCGCCGGGGCACTATCACCACCAGGCTCTTGTTGTCAGCCCACCGAATTCCTCGCCAGCGCCTCCGCCACCTTGATGCCATCGACACCGGCTGAGAGGATGCCGCCGGCATAGCTCGCGCCTTCACCGGCCGGGTAGAGGCCGCGCGTATTGGTGCTTTGCAGATCGTCTCCGCGCGGCATTTTGAGGGGTGACGATGTGCGTGTTTCAACGCCGGTCAGCACGGCATCGGGCATGTCGAAGCCCTTGATCCTTTTGGCAAAGGCCGGCAAGGCTTCGCGCATGGCTGCAATCGCGTAATCGGGCAGGGCGGCGCGCAGATCCACCAGATGCACGCCGGGCTTGTAGGACGGCTCGACGCCGCCCCATTGCGTGGAGGCCTTGCCCGCGATGAAGTCGCCCACCAGTTGTCCCGGCGCGTCGTAGTTGGCGCCGCCCAGCACGTAAGCGTTCGATTCCAGCTGGCGTTGCAGCACGATGCCGGCGAGCGGATGTTGCGCCAGACCCGTTGTGATGCGGGATGGCACGTGATCACCCAGTGCCGCGTGAAAGCTCGTCTCGTCGCTCGGGTAGTCGTTCGGGTCGATGCCGACCACGATGCCGGCGTTGGCGTTGCGCTCATTGCGCGAATACTGGCTCATGCCGTTGGTCACGACGCGGCCCGCCTCGGAGGTCGCTGCCACCACGGTGCCGCCCGGGCACATGCAAAAGCTGTAGACGGAGCGGCCGTTTCCGGCGTGGTGTACGAGCTTGTAGTCGGCCGCGCCCAGATTCGGATGGCCGGCGTGGCGGCCCCAGCGCGCCTTGTCGATCACGCTTTGCGGGTGCTCGATGCGAAAACCGATCGAGAACGGCTTGGCTTCCATCGCGACACCGCGCTCGTACAGCATGGCGCAGGTGTCGCGCGAGCTGTGGCCCAGCGCCATGACCACTTGATCGGCCGCCAGTTCGTAGGATGCGCCGCTGGCCTGGTTCAGGACGGTAAGGCCGCGCAGTTGCCGGCCCTGTGGCCCGCCTTCGATCAGCACATCGGTGACGCGCTGCTGGAAGCGGATCTCGCCACCGAGCGCGATGATCTGCTGACGCAGGTTCTCCACCACCTTGACGAGCTTGAAGGTGCCGATGTGCGGATGCGCCTCGACCAGGATTTCGGGCGGTGCACCGGCCTTGACGAACTCCTGCATGACCTTGCGCCCGAGGTAGCGCGGGTCCTTGATCTGGCTGTAGAGCTTGCCGTCGGAGAACGTGCCGGCGCCACCCTCGCCGAATTGCACGTTCGATTCCGGATTGAGCTCGCGCTTGCGCCACAGGCCCCAGGTGTCCTGCGTGCGTTCGCGCACGGTCTTGCCGCGCTCGAGCACGATTGGCTTGAAGCCCATCTGCGCCAGGATCAGCGCGGCAAAGATGCCGCACGGACCGAAGCCGACCACGACCGGGCGCGGACCTGTGTAGCTGGATGCCAGCGCCACCAGTCGGTAGCGCATGTCGGGCGTGGGCAGGATGTGCGGATTGCCGACATGGCGTGTCAGCAGGGCTGCCTGCAGTGCTGGCGTGATCTCCAGGTCGACGATGTAGACCTGCACCAGCGCTGCCTTGCGCGCGTCGATGCTGCGTTTGAATACCGTGTGACCGATCAGTTCACCCGGCGCGATGCCCAGCGTGCGGCAGATCAGCTCGGGCAGGGCATCAGCCGGATGATCCAGCGGCAGTTTGAGTTCGGTCAGACGCAGCATGCGGGGCGGGTCATGGTTCTGGATCAGGCCGGCAGGAAGCCTTCGATCGACAGGTAGCGTTCGCCCGTGTCGTAGTTGAAACCGAGCACGGTGGCGCCGGCTGGCAGGTCCGGCAGCTTCTGCGCAATGGCCGCCAGCGTGGCGCCGCTGGAGATGCCCACCAGAATGCCTTCTTCGCGCGCGCAGCGGCGCGCCATTTCGCGCGCCGGCTCGGCATCCACCTGGATCACGCCATCGAGCAGCGCCATGTTCAGGTTCTTCGGGATGAAGCCCGCGCCAATGCCCTGGATCGGGTGCGGCGACGGTGCGCCGCCGGAGATGACGGGGGACGCGACCGGCTCCACGGCGTAGACCTTGAGCTTGGGCCACTTCGCCTTGAGGACCTGGGCGCAGCCAGTGAGGTGGCCGCCGGTGCCGACGCCGGTGATCAGGGCGTCGATGCCGTTCGGGAAATCGGCCAGGATCTCGAGCGCCGTGCTGCGCACATGGGCCTCGATGTTGGCAGGGTTTTCAAACTGCTGCGGCATCCAGCTGTTCGGTGTGGCGGCGACCAGCTCCATGGCGCGGGCGATCGAGCCCTTCATGCCCTTTTCGCGCGGCGTCAGGTCGAACGAGGCGCCATAGGCGAGCATCAGGCGCCGGCGCTCCACCGACATGCTGTCGGGCATCACCAGGATCAGCTTGTAGCCCTTGACGGCGGCTACCATGGCCAGACCGACACCGGTGTTGCCGGAAGTTGGCTCGATGATGGTGGCGCCGGGCTTGAGCTCGCCGCTCTGCTCGGCCGCTTCCACCATCGCCAGTGCAATGCGGTCCTTGATCGAGCCGCCCGGGTTGCTGCGCTCGGACTTGATCCAGACATTCCGGCCCGGGCCAAACAGGCGGTTGATGCGCACATGGGGCGTGTTGCCAATCGTTTGCAGGATGGTGTCGGCTTTCATGGATGGCTCCTTCAGGTGGTGAATCGACCGCCATTTTGATCTACTTGATCGACAGGATTCGACATATGGTTATGGATAGCCGTGATAATCGGGGGGTGAAGCCCGCCAGACTGCCGCTGGTGCAATCCTGGAAACAGGGCACTGGAGGAACGTCCGGACTGCATAGGGCAGCGTAGCAGCTAACAGCTGTCCACTGAAAGCCGCAAGGTATAAGGTGAGGATCAGAGCAACAGAGACGAGTCGGATCCGGGCAACCGGGTTCGGGTGAAACGGGCAATCTCTACGCGCAGCAATACCAAGTAGGCACACGTTGACGGGGCCCCCGGAGTGTGCGGGTAGGTAGCATCGAGTCGCTGGGCGACCAGCGGCCCAGAGTAATGGCAGTCACTTCTGCCGGCCCGCAAGGGCTGGCAGTTGCACAGAATCCGGCTTATCGGCGGGCTTCACACTTTTATTTCGACAGCAGGTTGGTGCCTGCAACGCCAACAGCCAGGTAGCGGTCCGGGCCATGCGCCAAGGCGTTGAGGTCACTGCTGTTTGCCGGTGTTGTTGTTGTTGCTGCGGTCCAGCTCAGACCATCGGTGCTGTATAGGATCTTGCCACCCGAACCGGCGGCGACAAACTGCGAGCCGTAGACGATTGCGTTCAGATTGGCGCTGGCGCCGGGCAGCGCCTGCGCTGTCCAGGTCGCGGCATCGGTGCTGCTGAGCACGGTGCCCGAGGCACCGACCGCGACGAATGTCGCGCTGATGACGCCCGTGGTGGTCGAGGCTGTGGCCAGGTTGGCGATGCCGCGCAGGTCGGCCGCTGCGCCCGAGCTGAGACTCTTCCAGGTCAGGCCGTCGCTGCTCGTCACGATGGTGCCGCCGGCGCCGACGGCAACCCAGGTGCCGCTGTTGTAGCTGCTGTAATTCACGGCGTACAGATCACGCGTCGTGGCCGAATTGCTGGCCGCCGTCCAGGTGACGCCGTCCGAACTGGTGAGGATCGTGCCAGCCGCGCCGACGGCCACGTTCAGGTTCAGGCCGTTGTTGGCAATCGCATACAGGTTCTGTGTCGTGCCGCTGGTCTGCTTGGTCCAGGTCACTACGTCGGAACTGGTGAGGATCGTGCCGCCATCACCCACGACCTTGTAGTTGCCCAGGTAGCTCGCGCCATTGAGGTTGCTGCTGGTCGCGTAATTGATCGCGCTCCAGCTTGCACCATCGAGGCTGGAAAACAAGGTGCCGGCGGCGCCAACAGCCAGATAGGTGGGTGTCAGCAAGGCGGTGCTGGAATTGGTGACGGAGCCGTAGGCCGCGCCGCGCAAGTCCTGGCTGCCCGCTGCGGTCCCGGCGGTCCAGGCGAAACCGGCGACGCGCGGCGTCGCTGTCACGGGCGTGGCGCCCGATCCACCCGGTCCGCCGTCAATTCGTCCGTTGATGGAGAACGTGTAATCGGTCGCGTTGGTCAGGCCCTGCACCACGTAAGGTGAGGTCACCTTGAGCAGGACGTTGCCGCCGGGCAGGCCGAACCAGGCCTGCATGGATCCCACGTCGTGCGGCGCCACGCTGGTCGGCGCGAAGAACACCCAGTATTCCACGCCGCCGACCATGTCCCAGGTCAGCGTCGCGGATGATTCGCCGGCCGTGACCTGCAGCCCGGTCGGCGCCGGCGCCGGCTCGCCGTTGCCGCAGGCTGTCAATAACAAGGCGGTCATCAGACCGGCAAGGAACAACTGGATAGAGCGAAAAAACATAGGTAAGTCCAAAGCAAAGCTGATTTCATTATCGAGTATTTTGCCGGCAAGCCACCCTGTCGGAGCCGTGCGGCAAGGCAAGGGGTGAGCGTGGGGTGGGTCAGAATCGCTCATGCGCCTGCAGATAGCGCCATTGGCCCAGCGGCAATTGCGCCATGGCGACGCGCCCGATGCGCAGACGCTTCATGCCCAGAATCCGCAGGCCGACGCGCTCGCACAAGTACGCCAGCAGGCCCGGGTGCGCGCCCTTGACCGCAAAGCGCAGCTTGCTGGAGGCATCGCCCGTGCTGTTGAGGCTGACCTTGACCGGCGGCAGTGGATGGCCATCGACGGCCAAGCCCTGGTTCAGGCGCTGCAGCGTCGCCGGCGCCACGGCGCCCTCAACCTCCACAATCACTTCCTGTTCCATCACGGCGGCGTCTTCTTCGAGTTTGCGCTGCACGCGCCAGTCCTGCGTGAAGATCACCAGGCCGCTGGCGGCCGGCTCCAGCGGCACGCAGGCGGTCAATCGGGCAAAGTGGCGCTTGAGCACGTGCTCGCCGCCCGGGTCGCCTGGCGCGTGGCTGGCCGCGCCGAGCAACTGCTGCGCCGCGGCGTCAACCCCCGGCGGCTTGTGCAGCAGCAGCGTCACGTCGGCGAGGTCCATCAGGCTGGCGTTGCGGTCGATCTCGATTTTCTGGGTCGAGACCCGGAACATGGGTTCTTCCACGACACGGCCGTCGACCCGCACCCAGCCACCTTCGATGTATTGCTCGGCCTCGCGCCGCGAGCATGTCAGCAGGGCGGCGACGCGCTTGGCCAGGCGTTCGCCGGCGTTGCGTGCGTCGGGCAGGGGTTTTGTTGGCGCGATCATGACCGTGATGGTAACCCTGGCCTAAATGGCCCAAGCGCGCGGGTCAAGGTCATAGAACAGAACGAGTTGCTGGTACAGCTCCGGGTGTTCATCGGCCATGCGCGCCGGCTGCTCGAAGAAGACCTCCGAGATGACGGCGAAGAATTCTGCCGGATCACTGGCGCCGTAGTCGCTGAACAAGGACTCCTGCTGCAGAGCGATCATCCCTTTCAAGTGTCTGAACTCGGCGGCCAGCACCCGTGACCACTGCGCATAGTGGGCGCGTCGTACCAGCATCGGCGCGCCATTGGCGTGGCCGGTTTCCTGATCGAGCTGATGCGCGAACTCGTGGATGACGACGTTCTGTCCATCGTCGGGCGTCGCCGCGCCCTCGAGCGTGTCATGCCAGGACAGCACGACCTGCCCGCGCTCCCAGGACTCGCCGGCGAGCACCTGGCGCGCGTGGTGCGCGACGCCGATGCCGTCGGTGTGCTCGCGCTCGACCACGAAACTGCGGGGATAGACCACAATTTCGCGCAGCTTCGGGTAGTAGCCGCGCGGACGTTTGAGGATCAGCAGGCAGGCTTGTGCCGCGATGGTCAAGCGGATCTCGTCGCTGATGGTCAGCCCGTCGCAGCCGATGAAAGCCTTCTCCGCCAGGAAGACCTGAATATGGCGTTTGAGCTCCAGTTGCAGGTCAGCCGGCAGCGTGCGCACGATCGGCACGCGGCGCTTGAGGATGGCGCGCCAGGCTTCGGGGAACGGCTGCTTGCGCACGCGCTCGCGCCTGCGCTCGGTCAGCCAGGGTTGCCCCAGCAGCCAGATCACCAGCAGCAAGGCCAGGCTGGAAACAATCAGTGCGGGCAAGGATGGAACGGCTCAGGACAGGGCTGATTCGATGCGGGCCACATGGGCGATCAGCGAGCGCTTCGCGACCGGCCACATGCGCTCGGGCACATCGGCATAGGCGTGGACCAACCAGTCGTCCGGCGTGCCCTGTGGCTGCATCTGCATCGCTTCAAGAATTCTCGCCTCGCGTTGCAGCCGGTGCGCCTTCAGGCGCGCAATAGCGGCGGTGGCCTCGCCGGCGTAGCCACCGATGACATAGCCATGGGCCGGCAGGATGAATTCGAGCGCGTGCTGCGCGCAGGCCGCGCTCAGCAGGTCGAGCGAATCCAGGTAGGCCGTCATGTCGCCGTCGGGCGGGTCGATCACGGTCGTGCTGCCGCACAGCACATGGTCGCCGCTGAACAGCAGACGGTCTTCGAGCAGGACCAGACACAGGTGGTTGGCGGCGTGTCCGGGGGTGTGGATCACCAGCAGGGTGTGCGTGCTGCCGGCGTCGGAGCCGGCGAGGCTCAGGCGTTCGCCGTCGCGCAGCGCGCGCTCGGGCATGAACTGGCTGTGGCTGCGTGCCGTCGGCGCCGAAGGCAGGCCGAGGATCAGCGGGCGCTGCGCGCACAGCGCCTGCAGCGGCTGCGCACCTGGGGAATGATCGGGATGCGAATGGGTGCAGACAATCATGCGGATGTCGCCTGCTGCGGCACGCCAGAGCTTTTCCAGGTGATCCGGGTCGGCCGGACCCGGGTCGATCACGATGTAGCCGGTGTTGGGATCGCCGACCAGGTAGCTGTTGGTGCCGGGTCCGGTCATCGCACCGGGGTTGGGTGCCGTCAGACGCTGCACGTTCTTCAGCAGTGCCACCGGCGCCTCGGTCTGCCAGTCCAGCGCGTGGGCGATCTGCCCGTCGGGACATACGAGTGCCAGTTCACCGAACGGCAGTTCATGCTCCATGTAGCGCATCTCGCGACCCGCCAGCATTCCGGCACGCGGACAACTGGTCCACAGCGGCTGCTCGGTGGCGGCGCAGGCCTGCAGCACGGCATCGACCGAGGCGTAGTCCAGCAGGCGCTCCAGCGTGCGGATGGTGGGGAAGATGATGAAGAACTCGCCGGCCTTGTGGCGTGCCAGGGCGTCGACCGGACGCACCCAGACCGGCTCGAACTGCTCGGTTTCATCGGCGTCCGGGGCTTGTCCCTCGGGCATGCGGGCCACCAGAAACGGCACATCGAAACGGCGCGCGAGGTCGCGGTCGGTGATCCAGTGGGCCAGCACAAAGACCTCATCGGCCGCGAGCGTCAGACCCAGGGCCTGGCATTGGGCAGCAAACGGCTCGCTGCGCTCCAGCGCGGCGATATCGCTGTGGTCGGCGGCCGAGCCGTCGCGCCGGCGTGCCAGCAACACACCGAGTTCCTCGAAGCTCTCGCGGATGGCCGCGATCGCCTGCGTCAGGTGCAGGTCGCTTTGCGTGGCGCGCCGGCGCGCCTGGCCATGGCTGGCGGCGTCGAGCGCGTCGACGCCGCCACCGGGGAAGACGTAGGCGCCGGGCGCGAAGCTGGCCGTCATGGAACGACGCGTCATGAGCACCTCGATGCCGTCGGGCGTATCGCGCAGCAGCAGCACGGTGGCAGCAGGTCGGGTGGGCGCCGGTGTGCGCGGCGGGTGCAGGAGTTGATTGGGGCGGGCCATGACTTGATTTTGCATCGGATTGCATGGCCTGGCGATCAGCCGATAATTCCGGCATGCGAATCAGTTTTACAAAAATGCAGGGCGCGGGCAACGACTTTGTGGTGCTCGATGAGACCCGTGGCCTGCTCGGATTGACGGCCGCCCATTACCGCTTGCTGGCGGATCGTCATTTCGGTGTCGGCGCCGACCAGATCCTGACGGTGCGCGCGACGCCGTCCGCTGGCATCGACTTCGAGTATGTGATCCACAACGCCGACGGCGCCGAGGTAGAGCAGTGCGGCAACGGTGCGCGCTGCTTTGCGCGCTTTGTGCGCGACCAGGGCCTGTGCGCCAAGGACCGCATCCGGGTCCAGACGCGCGGTGGCGTGATCGAGCCGCAATTGCTGCCCGACGGCCGCGTGACGGTGGACATGGGTGCGCCCGTGTTTGCCCCGGCCGAGATTCCGTTCGAATCGGCCGGCCTGCGGCCGCAGCCCAGTGGCGCCTGGGAGCAATGGCCTTTGCTTCTTGCCGATGGCGCGCAAAGTGAAACCGCCCTGGTCGCGGTGGTGTCGATGGGCAATCCGCATGCTGTGCTGCGGGTGGCCGATGTGGCGACGGCACCGGTCGCCATGTTGGGACCCCGGATACAGGCGCACAAGGCGTTCCCGCGCGGCGTCAACGTCGGCTTCATGCAGATCGTCAACCGCAACCAGATCCGCCTGCGTGTGTTCGAGCGCGGCGTTGGCGAAACGCTGGCCTGCGGCTCCGGCGCGTGCGCGGCCGTTGTCGCCGGCATCCGGCTCGGCTTGCTGGAGCCAGGCGTGGCGGTGCAGACGCACGGCGGTGAACTGAGCATTTCCTGGGCGGGCCCTGGCAGCAATGTCATGATGACAGGCCCGGCCACCCCTGTTTTTGATGGCGAGATCGACCTACCGGACACCCTATGAGCACATCCTTCACCAATCCCATCACCGAGGACGATATTGCCAACTACCTGGCCAATACGCCCGACTTCTTTGAACGCCATGCCGAGTTGCTGGCAGCCGTGCAGCTCAGCAGCCCGCACAGCACGCGCGCCGTCAGTCTGCAGGAGCGTCAGGCCGGCATGCTGCGCGACAAGATCAAGGGCCTGGAGCTGCGCATCATGGAGATGATCCGCCACGGCAACGACAACGTGATGCTGTCCGACAAACTCCTGCGCTGGGCCGGCACGCTGTTTCTCACGACCGAGCCAGCGGATTTGCCGAGCCAGATCACGGACCAGATCACCGAGCAGTTTTCGGTGCCCCAGGTCGGCATCAAGGTCTGGGACGTGGCCGCGCCCTTCGCGCAGGCCGAGTTCGCCATCGGTGTCAGCGAGGACGCGAAGTTGTTCGCTTCGTCGCTGACCGAGCCTTTCTGCGGCGTGAACACCGGCTTCGAGGCGGCGCGCTGGCTGCCCGACCCGCTGTCGGCGACATCGCTGGCGCTGCTGCCCCTGCGCAGCGGACCGGTCGGCAGCACGCTGCCCGCGTTCGGCCTGCTGGTGCTGGCCTCACCCGACGGCCAGCGCTTCAACAGCGGCATGGGCACCGACTTCCTTGCGCGCATCGCCGAACTGGCGAGCGCTGCCTTGTCACGACTTCGCTGAGCATGCCACCGTCAGCCTCTGCCCATCCAGGCGACTCAGCAGGCGCGGGGGGCAGTGACCTTGTTGAAAAGTACCTTGAGCACGTGCGCGTCGAAAAACGCCTGGCGCAGCGCACGGTCGAGTTGTATGCGCTCGATCTGCAAAAGCTGTCGGGGTACGCGGCACAGGCCAAGGTGGACCTGCTGCAGGTGCAGAACAGCCATGTGCGGCGTTGGGTGGCGCAGATGCATAGCGGCGGTCGTAGCGGCCGCGGCATCGCGCTGATTCTGTCGGGCTGGCGCGGCTTCTACGTCTGGCTCGGTCGGCAGGGGCTGGTCGCGAGCAACCCGGTGCAGGACGTGCGCGCACCGAAGACCGGCAAGCCCTTGCCCAAGGCGCTGAGCGTGGACCAGTCGGTGCAGCTGGCCGGTTTCAGCAGCGACAGCAACAATCCCTGGCTGGAGGCGCGCGATGCGGCCATCGTCGAGTTGCTTTACGGCGCCGGTCTGCGCGTGGGCGAACTGACCGGGCTCGATGCCGTGGCCGGTGCCGGCGCGCGTGGCTGGATCGATTTGCAGGCCGGTGAAGCCCACGTGCTGGGCAAGGGTTCGAAGCGGCGCAGTGTGCCGGTGGGCAGCAAGGCGCTGCAGGCGCTGGCGCGCTGGCTGGCGCTGCGCGATCAGGTGCCAGGCGCAGCGCAGCGCGGCACGTCGACCGCCTTGTTCGTCGGGCGCAATGGCACGCGGTTGACGTCCCAGTCGATCTGGCAGCGTCTGCGTCTGCGCAGTCTGCAGGCCGGTCTTGATGCGCCGGTCCATCCGCACATGCTGCGCCATTCCTTTGCCAGCCACCTGCTGCAGTCAAGCAGCGATTTGCGCGGGGTGCAGGAGTTGCTGGGCCACGCCAGCATCACGACGACGCAGGTCTATACGCGGCTTGACTTCCAGCATCTGGCCAAGGCCTATGATGCAGCGCATCCGCGTGCCAAAATCAAATAATTTCAGCACCGCTGCTATGTTCTTTTGCGGTCAATTCAGCGAAACTGTCAGTCATCATCAAGAAGGGTGTATTTATGCGCAGCCAGATACTGGTCCTCCTGGACAAAGGGGTTGAATTCCATTTCCACGTCGAAGACGCGCCACCGCTGGCGCCTGATCTCGCGCGTGCCTGGCTGGACGCGCAGTTCACGGCGCTGGATTGCGAACCGCTGCGCGCCAGCGGCAAGGTCCTGACGGCGGACAAGGTGCTGTGCGTAACCCAGGCCGCCGGGGCCAGCTGGTTCGAAAACGAGAAGTGGGCCGCAGAGTACGTCAAGGCGGTTCATGGCGCGCTGAAGAAGCCGATGATCAAGGTTGACGTGCCCGCGATGGCTGTCACCTACTGATTCCATTTCTAAACCATCCCTGTCGTTGTTGCGGCGCCTTGCCGTGCTGGAGCACTGTCTGCGGCTTCGCGCCTGGACAGGAACGATTTGGAAACGGAATAAGGCCCCGCTGCTTCGCGGACGGGCGCGCCAGGCCCCACAATCAGGCCATGAAAACGATTCGATTAAGAGCTGGCAAAGAGCGTTCGCTGCTGCGCCGTCACCCATGGATATTTGAGTCTGCCATCGCCCGCGGTTCGGCCGATGCGGGCGAGACCGTGCGCGTCGAGTCCTTCGACGGTGGATTTCTGGCCTGGGCCGCTTTCAGTCCGGTCTCCAAGATCCGGGCGCGGGTCTGGAGTTTTGACGAGGCGCAGCGCATCGATGCCTCTTTTCTGGCCGCCGCCTGCGCCAGCGCGGTTCAAGCCAGAAGCCGGTTCGATATCCAGAGCGATGGCATGCGGCTGGTGCACGGTGAATCGGACGGTCTGCCCGGCCTGATCGTGGACCGCTATGGCGATACGCTGGTGGCGCAGTTTCTCTCCACGGGCGCCGAGCGCTGGAAAGCGGCGCTGGCCGACGCCCTGCTGGCCGCCACCGGCCTGAACAAGCTCTACGAGCGCTCCGATGCGAGCGGTCGGGTGCGCGAGGGCTTGCCCGAGGTCAGCGGCTGGCTGCGCGGCGAGGGCGCGACCGACCTGGTGCTGCGCGAGCACGAATGGCGACTCGGCCTGAGCATCGCCAGCGGGCACAAGACCGGTTTCTACCTGGATCAGCGCGACAGCCGCAAGAAGTTCGCCGACATCACGCGCCGCCTGAAGTTCGAGCGCGTGCTCAACTGCTATTGCTATACCGGCGGTTTTACCGTCGCGGCGCTGAGCGCGGGCGCCGCGCATGTGACTTCGATCGACTCTTCCGGTCCGGCCCTCGAACAGGCCGCCGCCAATGTGGCCCTGAATGGTTTCGACGCCAGCCGCGCAACATTCATGGACGCCGATGTGAACGCGACACTGCGCCAGTTCGACGCCCAGAGGCAGACCTTTGATGCCATTGTGCTGGATCCGCCCAAGTTTGCGCCGACGGCGGCGCATGCGGAGCGGGCGGCGCGCGCCTACAAGGACATCAACCGTTTGGCGTTCAAGATTCTGGCGCCCGGCGGGGTCATGTTCACCTATTCCTGCTCGGGCGGCATCAGCGCCGACCTGTTTCACAAGATCGTGGCCTCGGCCGGCATCGATGCCGGGGTTGACGGTTACATTGCGGAACGCATGGGCGGAGCGCCGGATCATCCGATGACGATCAATTTTCCGGAAGGTGAATACCTCAAGGGGCTTGTGGTGATGCGCAAACAGGCCGCAAGCGCCTGACCGTTAAACTCCCCACCTTTGTGAACGCCCATTCAACGGGAAAACGATGAGTCTCATACCTGCAACGATACTGACCGGCTTTCTGGGCTCGGGCAAAACCACGCTGCTCAAGCGCGTGCTGCAAGAGGCGCACGGCCAGAAGATCGCCGTGATCGAGAACGAGTTCGGCGAAGAAAACATCGACAACGACATCCTGGTGTCCGAAACCCAGGAGCAGATCATCCAGATGAGCAACGGCTGCATCTGCTGCACCATCCGCGAAGATCTGCGCGCGACCCTGCGCGACTTGGCCGAGAAGAAGCGCAAGGGCGAGCTCGATTTCGACCGGGTCGTGATCGAGACCACCGGCCTGGCCGATCCGGGTCCGGTCGCGCAGACCTTCTTCATGGACGATGAAATCGCCGAGAGCTACCTGCTCGATTCAATCCTGACCCTGGTGGACGCCAAGCACGCACAGACGCAGCTGGATGAGCGGCAGGAAGCACGGCGCCAGGTTGGGTTTGCCGATCAGATTTTCATCAGCAAGACCGATCTCGTCCCTGCCGCGGAGGTCGCTGCCCTGATGCATCGCCTGACGCACATGAACCCGCGTGCGGCGCAGAAGGCAGTGCATTTTGGCGAGGTGGCCTTGAGCGAGGTATTTGACCTGCGCGGCTTCAACCTCAATGCGAAGCTTGATATCGATCCGGACTTCCTCAAGGAAGAGGAGCACGCGCACGAACACCACGATCACGCGAGCGGCGAACACTGTGATCATCCTTCGCATCAGCATGGCGCCGGCCATCACCACGCGCAGGACGACGATGTCAAGAGTTTTGTCTTCAAGTCCGAGCGCGCGTTTGATCCGGCGAAACTGGAGGACTTCCTCGGGGCCATCGTGAATATCTACGGTCCGCGCATGTTGCGCTACAAAGGCGTTCTGTCGATGAAGGGAACCGAGCGCAAGGTCATTTTTCAGGGTGTACACCAATTGATGGGCAGTGATCTGGGGCCGGCCTGGGCCAAAGATGAAGCGCGCTCCAGCAAGATGGTGTTCATCGGCATTGACCTGCCAAAGGACATCTTCATGCAGGGTCTGCTGCAATGCCTGGTGTGAGCGCATTAAACCGCTAGCTGAAACGCGCCATGTTTGTCTCGATTTTGCAACTTATGGGTTTCTCTCTGGGTAAACCTGTACACTCGCGCGCCAGCGAAGATCTCCGAGACCATGGCGTCAATTCCCTTGCAGAAGGGGTAAGCTCGCATTCGTCGGAATCATCCGGGGGTATCAAAAAGGGGTCCGTTGGCGTTGCGCATGCGCAGGAAGACGCTGCGAGGAGACAAATCGTGAAAGCAAAAACAGGGAAAAGCAAAGTGGTAAGCAACAAAGCCAAGAGTGCAGCGAAGCCGGCTGCCAAGCCCAAGTCTGCGGCGAAAGCGCCTGTCAAGTCCAAAGCGAAGACGGTGGTGAAAGCCAAACCGGTGGTCAAGACTGCAAGCAAGGCTGCGGGCAAACCGGCAGCGAAGAAGACTGTGCCAGCGAAAGCGCCGGTCAAGAAGGCTGTGGCGGGCAAAGTACAGAAACCGGCTGTCAAAGTGGCGGCCAAGCCAGTCAAGCCAGTCAAGCCAGTCAAGGTTGCGCCGGTGAAGGCCGCCAAGGTCGCCAAACCGGTTGTCAAAGTTCAAACAAAGGATTCAGTGAAAGCAATGATCGCGAAAGTTCCCCAGGCCGCCGTGGTGGCGCTCAAAGCCAAGGTCGCGCCGACGCCTGCCCCGGTGGTCAGCCCCTCGGTGCCGGCGCGGGCGGGTCGGCCTTCTTCAAGGCTGGCGCAGTTGACGGTTCCGTCCATGGCGCAATCGGTGGCCTCGACGGCCGCCAAAGCCAGTTTCACGCAAACGGTGTCGTCCCCGCTGATCGTTCCGCCCTTGGCCTCGGCCATCAAGAAGGATCCGAAGTTGGCGAATAACTGGAAGACAAAGCCGGTTGAGCAGTTGACGGATGCAGAAGTGATCGCCATGCACGATGACGATTACATGAACGAGACCCAGTTGGCGTTCTTCCGTGGCAAGTTGATCCAGCTGAAGAAGGACATCCTGAGCAACGCGGGTGAAACCACCGAGCATCTGCGCGAGGATACGGTCGTCGTGCCCGATCCGGCCGACCGCGCCACGATCGAGGAAGAGCACGCGCTCGAGTTGCGCACGCGCGACCGGGAACGCAAGTTGCTCAAGAAGATCGAGCAGTCGATCGCGCGCATCGACTCGGGTGACTATGGCTATTGCGATGAAACCGGTGAACCCATCGGTGTCGGGCGTTTGTTGGCGCGGCCGACAGCCAACCTGTCACTCGAAGCGCAACAACGTCGTGAACTCAAGCAGAAGATGTTTGGGGATTGACGACCGACGCCCCGCGTCCTCCCGCCTGTCTGCATAGCCCCATGGCGACGAAAGATAACAGCTCCGGTTTCATGTCCAAGGTGGTGAAGTTTGTTCGCCATCCGACCAAGGACTGGTCCGAGCTTGATCAAATCGGCGCTGAGCCCGATTCGGAGCAGGATAAGGGCTACAGCAAGCAGGCGCTCAAGGAAATGATCGAGCGCAAGCGGCGCAACGATTTTGTGCGCGACCGCGAGTTTGACCAGCTGCGCAAACTGCGCCGCAACATTCCTGTCGTCAACTCCGACGCAAATGGCCGGCCATCGTTCTTTCTGGCCAGTACCACTGGCAACAATCCGGACGAGCGGGCCAGCACGATCAAGAAGATTGATGACATCGAAGCCCAGATGTCCAAGCAGTGGTGGAAGGGCAAGCAGGGTGATTCGGCTGCGCGCACCACGCCTGCTCCGAACGCGTCGCCAGCCGACAACGAAAAGGCCTCGGACACCCGGGCGCCGGGTGGGGCGCCCAGTGAGTTCTCTCAGACCCAGCCGCCCGAGGCCTACGCCGGGGCTGAGCAGGGGCGGGGACGGGCCTATGCGACGACACAGCCGGCTGGATTGTCCGAGCCGGACACGGTGTCCCGCGTCGTAACGCAACCGATGATGGAATTCGGGAATTTCGGTGGCAATGCCCCGGTGGCCGAAGCCAAGGAGTTCTCCCTGTCCGGTTTGTTCTCCATTGATCTGGGCGACAGCCTTGTTGATCCTGACACCGAGGAGGCGGCCATCCGCTTCGCCAATCGGGACGATGCGGGCGCTGAGGCCGGTCTGCTCGCCGCGCTGCGCTCCGACAAGGTGCGGCCGGAATCCGCCAAAGGCTGGTCGGCAGCCTTGTTCGATCTGTATCGCGCAACCGGACAGCAGGACCGCTTTGAGCAGATCGCCATGGAATGCGCCGAGCGTTTCGGCCAGGCGGCGCCTTCGTGGTTTTCAACACCGGATCTGTTGGAGCGAAACGGTCGCATGGCGGATGCGATCACCTGGGCGTGCCCGGCCGAGCTTGACCAGTCGGCGTTGCAGGCATTGCGCGTCATCCTGGCGCAGACGCCGGGGCCATGGCATCTGGATTGGCATGCGCTGCGCAAGATCGCATCCGATGCCGCGCAGGCGCTGGCAGAGCTGTTTGCGCAGTGGTGCGCCCAGTCGGTCACGCTGCATTTTTCAGGGGTCGACGCGCTCGTGAATGTCCTGCGCACATGCACGCCGGCCGGCGACCGGAAGGTTGAGATGGTCTGGTGGCGACTGCGCCTGGATGCCTTGCGTGTCATGCGGCTGCAGGATGAATTTGAACTGGCTGCGCTGGACTATTGTGTGATTCATGAACTATCGCCTCCGCCTTGGGATGATGCACGCTGCGGCTATGTTGGCGACGAAACCAGCGCAAGTCAGGCGCGTTCGAGCAATGCACCAACCGAACCTATGGGTCTGGAGACCTTGCCGGCCAATGCAATTGAGCTCAGTGGCGAGGTGATCGGTGATGCGTCCGAGTCCCTGGGCAAGCTACTGGCTGGTGCAGCCCCGGCGCAAGGTCTGATCATCTCCTGCGATCGTTTGATCCGGGTCGATTTCTCGGCCGCCGGAAGCATCCTCAACTGGGTGATGGCGCGCGAAGCTGAAGGCTGTCCGGTTCAGTTTCGCGACGTGCCGTGCCTGGTGGCCGCTTTCTTCAACGTCATCGGCATCAACGAGCATGCAAAGGTCTTGTTGCGCAACAGTTGATCCGGGGCTCGTCAACAAGTCCTTTCCTGGCCCATACTTGTTTTCGGGCCGGTAACCCCAAGGTACAGCAGGCATGGAACAATTTCACGGTACGACGATCATCAGCGTGCGGCGCAAGACGGTTGCAGGTACGACAGTGGCCATTGGCGGAGACGGGCAGGTCACCCTGGGGAACATTGTGGTCAAGGGTACGGCGCGCAAGGTGCGCAAGCTCTATCACGGCAAGGTGTTGGCTGGCTTCGCCGGCGCCACCGCCGATGCCTTCACGCTGTTTGAGCGCTTTGAAGCCAAGCTTGAAAAGCACCAGGGGCATCTGGTGCGCGCTGCCATCGAACTGACAAAGGACTGGCGCACCGACCGCGTGTTGCGGCGGCTCGAAGCCATGCTGGCGGTCGCCGACAGCGAGGCCTCTCTCATCATCACCGGCAATGGCGACGTTCTGGAACCCGAGAACGGCATCGTGACGATCGGCTCGGGCGGCCCTTATGCGCAGGCCGCCGCCATCGCCCTGTTGAACCATACCGAGCTGTCGGCGCACGATATCGTCAAGCGCTCGCTCGAGATCGCTGGCGAGTTGTGCATCTACACCAACATGAATCACACCATTGAAACCCTGGGAGACGCGCCGTGACGCCCCAGGAAATTGTCTGCGAACTCGACAAGCACATCGTTGGCCAGCATCAGGCCAAGCGTGCCGTCGCCATTGCCTTGCGTAATCGCTGGCGCCGCCAGCAGGTGGAGCCGGGCCTGCGCGCGGAAATCACGCCCAAGAACATCCTGATGATCGGCCCCACGGGGGTCGGCAAGACCGAGATCGCGCGCCGGCTGGCGCGGCTCGCCGACGCGCCCTTCATCAAGGTCGAGGCCACCAAGTTCACCGAGGTCGGTTACGTCGGAAAAGATGTGGATGCCATCATTCGAGATCTGGCCGATATTGCGGTCAAGCAGACCCGCGTCGCCGAAATGAAGAAGGTGCGCGCGCGAGCCGAGGACACGGCCGAGGAACGCCTGCTCGATATTCTGATTCCGCCACCGCGCGCCGAGATCGGTGTTGAGCCAAAGACCGAGACGCCGAGCGTGGCACGCCAGACATTCCGCAAGAAATTGCGCGAGGGCCAGCTGGCCGATCGCGAGATCGAGATCGATCTCGCGCAGACGCCGCCACAACTAGAAATCATGGGCCCGGCCGGCATGGAAGAAATGACCGAGCAATTGCGCGGCATGTTCGGTCAGATCGGGCAGTCCAAGCGCCAGACACGCAAACTCAAGATCCCGGAGGCCTTGCGGCTGCTTACCGATGAAGAGGCGGCCAAGCTGGTGAATGAGGACGCAATCAAGACACAGGCGCTGCACATGCTCGAACAAAACGGCATCGTGTTCATCGACGAAATCGACAAGGTCACTTCACGCTCCGAAGGCAGCGGCGCCGAGGTGTCGCGCCAGGGCGTGCAGCGTGACCTGTTGCCGCTGGTCGAAGGGACCACGGTGTCCACCAAGTACGGCATGGTCAAGACCGATCACATCCTGTTCATCGCATCGGGTGCTTTTCACTTGAGCAAGCCCAGCGACCTGATTCCGGAGTTGCAGGGCCGCTTTCCGATCCGGGTCGAACTTCAGTCGCTGTCGGTGCAGGACTTTGTCGCCATCCTGACCCAGACTCATGCCTCGCTGGTCAAGCAGTACCAAGCCCTGCTCGCCACTGAAAACGTGCAGATCGAGTTCCTCGATGAAGGCATTGCACGGCTTGCGCACATTGCGTTCGACGTCAACGAACGCACCGAAAACATCGGCGCCCGGCGGCTGTCCACGGTGATGGAACGCCTGCTTGATGAGGTGAGTTTTGACGCTGCGAATCTTGGCGGCCAGACGATTTGCGTCGACGCTGCCTATGTCGACGCGCGGCTCGGCGAATTGAGTCGCGATGAGGACCTTTCGCGTTTCATTCTGTGATTCGCTGATCGGGCCTGTGACGATGGGCCCTCCATGCGAGGGCCGCAACGATTCGGTTGCGATGCTGCCTACCCTCAAGCATCACTTTCATAACATGCGCTAAGTGCTTAATTTAGAACGAGTTTGTTTTGTTCTTTCTTCCAAAACAACGGCTAAGTACTTGATTTCATTGAAATAAATTCTTGCGAGCCTGCTTGCATTCCTTGCTTTTGCTGGTACAGTGCAAAAAAGTGCAATTAAGTGGTGAAAAGTGCCTTTGCACTTCTGTTTTTTGCTGTTTTTGCCAACGAAGGATGTGCTGCGGTGTTTCAAGGGGCCTCGTCATTAAGTCTCGATTCCAAGGGTCGCCTGTCGGTGCCGACCCGGCATCGTGACGTCCTGACCGCCACAGCTAGCGGTCAGCTCACCATCACCAAGCATCCACATGGTTGCCTGATGGTCTTTCCGCGCCCGGAGTGGGAGAAATTCCGCGAGCGCCTGGCGGCGCTGCCGATGTCGGCCCAGTGGTGGAAGCGGATCTTCCTGGGCAATGCCATGGACGTCGAAATGGATGCCACGGGCCGCGTGCTGGTGGCGCCCGAATTACGCGCGGCCGCTGGCATTGCCAAGGATGCGATGCTGCTTGGCATGGGTCAGCATTTCGAGTTGTGGGACAAGGCGACCTATGAAGCACAGGAAGCGAAGGCCATGGCCGGCGACATGCCTGATGTATTCAAGGATTTTTCTTTCTGAAGGCCGGCGGTGAACACCTCATGGACGCATACCACCGTTTTGTTGAATGAAGCAGTTGACGCTCTCTTCAATGATCCCCAGGCCGAACCCGGCGTTGTCAGCGCGGCTGCGCCCTGCTATGTGGATGCCACCTTCGGCCGCGGCGGCCATGCGCGCCTGATTCTTTCCCGGCTGGCGCCGCAGGGGCGGCTGATTGCCTTCGACAAGGATCCCGATGCGCTGGCCGCTGCCGCGAGTCTGAATGATCCGCGGTTTTCCATCAGGCACCAGGGATTCGCGCAACTCGGCGAATTGCCCAAAGCCAGTGTCGCCGGCGTGCTGCTCGATCTGGGCATCAGTTCGCCGCAAATCGACAACCCGGCACGCGGCTTCAGTTTCAGGTTCGAAGGTCCGCTCGACATGCGCATGGATACCACGCGCGGAATCAGCGTTGCGCAGTGGCTGGCAACAGCCGATGCAGAAAAAATAGCGGAGGTGATACGTGACTATGGTGAAGAACGGTTTGCTGGGGCCATTGCAAAGGCGATTGTTGCTCGCCGACAGGAACGGGGCGCCATTTCAACCACCACTGAACTGGCCCAGCTCGTGGCTGACACGGTCAAAACCCGCGAGCCGGGCCAGAACCCTGCAACGCGCACATTTCAGGCTTTTCGGATTTTCATCAACGCCGAGCTTGAGGAGCTGCAACAGGCGCTAGAGGCCAGTCTTGATGTACTGCAGCCGGGCGGGCGGCTGGTCGTGATCAGCTTTCATTCGCTGGAAGACCGCATCGTCAAGCAGTTCATCGCCCGGCACTCGCGTGACGAGTACGACCGGCGTGCGCCCTTTGCAGCGCCCAAGGTGATGAAGCTCAAGGCGATTGATCGCGTCAAACCCGGCGCGGACGAGGTCGCAGCCAACCCGCGCGCGCGCAGCGCCATCATGCGCGTGGCGCAAAGGACGGCAGCGTGAGCAGAGTGAACCTGTTCTTGCTGCTGACCCTGCTGGCCAGCGCCCTGTACTTGGTGAGCGTGCAGTACGAGTCGCGCCGGCTGTTCTCGGAACTGGACAAGGCACGTTCGCAGGCGCACCGGATCGAGGCAGACAACGAACGCCTGCAGGTCGAGCGCCGGGCGCAGGCCACACCGCTGCGCGTGGAGAAGCTGGCCAAGGAGCAATTGCAGATGCGCTCGACGACGCCGGCCATCACGCACTATGTGACGTATGGCAGCGTGGCCCGTGCGCCTGCCAGCGCCGCCCTCGCGCAGGGCGTCGGCCCGGCCATTGCCGGACGCATCCAATGAGCAGCCGCAGCATCAACTACACGACGAGTCCGCTGCTGGCCAGCCGCACGCCGGTCTGGCGCAGCAAGTTCATTGTGGCGGCGATCGCCCTGGGTTTTGCCGGTCTTGCCGGGCGTGCGACCTACATTCAGGTGATCGCGAATGCGTTCTTTCAGAAGCAGGGTGAAGTGCGCTTTGCGCGCACGCTGGAGTTGCCGGCCAATCGTGGCCGCATCCTGGACCGCAACGGTCTGATCCTGGCCTCGAGCGTGCCGGCACCCAGCATATGGGCCATTCCCGAAGATATCGAGCGCGACCCGGCGCAACTGACCGAACTCGCCAGACTGCTTGAAATGCCGCTGGCCGAGCTTGAAAAACGCCTTGAGGACGAAGACAAGACCTTCGTCTGGCTCAAGCGCCAGGTCGACGACACGGTGGCGCAGGAAATCATGGCCCTGGGCATCAAGGGCGTCTACCAGCGTAAGGAATACCGGCGGCAATATCCGGAGGGCGAGGCTGCCGCGCATGTGGTTGGCTTCACCAACGTTGAAGACATCGGACAGGAAGGCGTCGAACTGGCCTTCAACAAGCAACTGGCCGGGCACAACGGTTCGCGCCGCGTGATCAAGGACCGGCTCGGGCGCGTCGTTGAGGACGTCGGCGAGCAGATCTCGCCGGTCGACGGGCCCGATCTGCAGCTGAGCATCGACAGCAAGGTGCAGTTCTTCGCCTACCAGAAATTGCACGACGCCGTGCAGCAATTCAAGGCCAAGGCCGGCAGCGTGGTCGTGCTCGACGTTGTCACCGGCGAAGTGCTGGCGCTGGCCAATTACCCGAGCTATGTGCCGGCGAAGCGGCGCAATCTGACCGGCGAACAACTGCGCAACCGGGCGCTGACTGACACCTTCGAGCCCGGCTCCGTGATGAAGCCCTTCACCATTGGCCTGGCGCTGGAAACCGGGCGTGTCACGCCGCAGACGATCATCGATACCGGGCCTGGAAAATTCACGATCACCGGGGCCACGATTTCCGATTCGCATCCGAATGGCGTGCTGACGGTCGAGGGTGTGATCCAGAAGTCGAGCAACATCGGCACCGCCAAGATCGCGCTGCGCATGCAGCCGCGCGAAATGTGGGAACTGTTTTCCAGCGCCGGTTTTGGCCAGAAACCGCAGATCAGTTTTCCGGGCGCGGTTTCGGGCCGGCTGCGCCCTTACAAGACCTGGCGCCCGATCGAACAGGCCACCATGTCCTACGGCTACGGCCTGTCGGCTTCACTGTTTCAGATGGCGCGCTCGTACACCGTGTTCTCCAACGAGGGCAAGATCATCCCGGTCACCATGCTCAAGAACAGCGAGCCGGCGATTGGCGTGCGGGTGTTGTCCCAGACAACTGCCGGTCAGGTGCGCAAGATGCTGCAACTCGCGGCCGGCCCTGGCGGCACCGGTCAGAAGGCACAGACCATCGGCTACTCGGTGGGCGGCAAATCCGGCACCGCCTACAAGCAAATCGGCAAGGGCTATGGCAGCGCCGGCAACCGCAAATACCGCGGCTGGTTCGTCGGCATGGCGCCGATCGAGCAGCCGCGCATCATCGTGGGCGTGATGATCGATGAGCCCAGCGCCGGCCAGTATTACGGCGGCGCCGTGGCCGCGCCCGTGTTCAGCGAAGTGGTGCAACAGACTTTGCGCATGATGGGTGTCAGCCCGGACATGGCGGTCAAGCCGCAGATCGTGTCCAAGGCCGAGGAAGAGAGTTTCTGATGCTGGAGCTCCATACGTTCGCCGAAGCCGCCCAGTGGTTGCGCAGCCGTGTCGACGGCACGCTGCGCAGCGACAGTCGCAAGCTGCAAGCTGGCGACGGTTTCATTGCCTGGCCGGGTGCCGCGAGCGACGCTCGCCGCTATGTGGCCAGCGCCTTGGCCCAGGGTGCAAGCGCCTGCCTGGTCGAGCGCAGCGGCGTCGAGGCGTACGCGTTCCAGAGCGACCGCGTTGCCGCTTATGCCGGGCTCAAGGCTGCGAGCGGCCCGATAGCCGCTGCCTTTTTCGATCAGCCATCGGAACAGCTCGACCTGCTGGCGGTGACCGGCACCAATGGCAAGACGTCGACCGTCTGGTGGCTCGCGCAGGCGCTCTCCAGGCTGCAGCAGGTGGCGCCGATCCCCTGCGCCATGGTCGGCACGCTGGGCATCGGGCGGGTGCCCGATGTAGTCGCCACCGGATTGACCACGCCAGACCCGGTGCTGTTGCAGCAGGTATTGCGGCAATTGGTGAACGAGGGCGTCAAGGCCTGCGCCATCGAAGCCTCCTCCATCGGCATTGAGGAACAGCGCCTGGCTGGCTGCCGCATCCGCAGCGCCATCTTCACCAATCTGACGCAGGATCACCTCGATTACCACGGCACCATGGACACGTACTGGCAGACCAAGGCGCAGTTGTTCGCCTGGCCGGGCCTGCGAGCCGCCATCGTCAACATCGATGATCCGCAGGGCCGCGTGCTGGCCGATGATCTGGGCTCGAGCGCCCTCGACCTGTGGACGGTCTCCTGCATCGGCGCGGCGCGACTGTGGGCGCAGGACGTCCGCTATGCCGCACAGGGCTTGAGTTTCAGTGTGCGCGAGGGTGCGCAAAGCCATCGTCTGCAAACGCAGCTGATCGGTCTCTACAACGTGTCGAACTTGCTCGGCGTTCTGGCGGCGATGCGCTCGATCGGCGTGCCGCTGGCGGCTGCCGCCGATGCCTGCGCGCAGTTGACGCCGGTGCCCGGTCGCATGGAGTGCGTCGGAGCCGAGGGTCAGCCGCTGGTGGCGGTCGACTATGCCCACACGCCCGACGCATTGGGCAAGGCGCTCGCGGCGCTGCGCTCGCTGGCTGATCAGCGTGGTGGCCGGCTCTGGTGTGTTTTCGGCTGCGGCGGCGACCGCGATGCCGCCAAGCGCCCGCTGATGGGCGCGATGGCGGCCAACCACGCCGATCGGGTGGTGGTGACCAGCGACAACCCGCGCAGTGAAAAGCCGGAGACCATCATCAGCCAGATTCTGCTCGGCATGGCCGGCCATGCGCCGCCCATTGTCCAGGTCGATCGGTCGCAGGCTATTCGAGAGTCGCTGGCATTGGCGCACGCGAACGATGTTTTGCTGGTGGCCGGCAAGGGGCACGAAGACTACCAGGAAGTGGCCGGCAAGCGCCTGGCATTTTCCGATCTCGATCATGTGCGCCGCGCGCTCAAGGTCCGATCCGAGTTCGCCGCCAGATCGGGGGCTGTCCATGAATGACATGATGAGCCTGCAGCTGGCTGGTCAATGGCTGGACAACGCGCGCCTCGTTGGCAGCGGCGAAGTGGCCTTCAAGCGCGTCCATACCGACACCCGCAGCATCGAGCCCGGTGATTTGTTCGTGGCGCTGCGCGGCGAACGCTTTGATGCCAATGATTTTCTGTCCGAGGCCAAGGCCAGGGGCGCGGTGGCCGCGCTGTGCCAGGGTGATGCCGAGTCGCGGCTGCGCGCAGCCGGCTTGCCGGGGCTGGTCGTGAGCGACAGCAAACAGGCGCTCGGTGCGCTGGCGACGCGCTGGCGCGCGCAATTCAGGCTGCCCGTGATTGCCGTGACCGGCAGCAACGGCAAGACCACGGTGACGCAGATGATCGCGGCCATCCTGCGCGCCTACAAGCCGCAGGCCTTTCTCGCGACGCAGGGCAATCTCAACAATGACATCGGCGTTCCGCTGACGGTCCTGCGCTTGCGCGCCGGGCACGAAATCGCGGTGATCGAACTCGGCATGAACCATCCGGGCGAAATTGCGACCCTGGCGGCAATCGCCCAGCCGACGGTGGCGCTGGTGAACAACGCGCAGCGCGAACATCTCGAGTTCATGGCGACGGTTGAAGCGGTGGCGCAGGAAAACGGACAGGTCATCGCTGCGCTGGCGGCCAACGGTGTCGCGGTGTTCCCGGCGGATGACGAATACCGCGCGCTGTGGTCCGCGCTGGCCGGGCCGCGGGCCGTGTTGCGCTTCTGCCTTGCGCAGGATGCTGCGGCCGACGTGCATTGCACGCAGGCCGCATGGGCCGGTGACGCCTGGCAAGTGGCGCTGCAGACCGTGGCCGGGTCGCTGCAATACGCCTTGCACATTGCCGGTCGGCACAACGTGAAGAATTCGCTGGCCGCCGCCGCCTGCGCGTTGGCCGCCGGTGTGCCACCGGGCGCGATTGCGGCGGGTCTGGCGGCGTTCGAGCCGGTCAAGGGCCGTTCACGCGCGCTCGTGGTCTCGCTGGGCGAGCGCCGCATCACGCTGGTGGACGACAGCTACAACGCGAACCCGGACTCGGTGCGTGCCGCCATTGAGGTGCTGGCGACGCTGCCCGGTCCGCGCCTGCTGGTGCTGGGCGACATGGGCGAGGTGGGTGACCAAGGTCCGCAATTTCATGCGGAAGCCGGGCAACTGGCGCACAGCCTAGGCATTGAAGCGCTGTACGCGCTGGGTGACCTGTCCGCCGTCGCGGCCGGCAGTTTCGGCGCCGGTCGGCACTTTTCCGATATCGATTCCCTGCAGGATGCGGTGCGCGCGGCGCTCGCGCACACCGGCAGTGTGCTGGTCAAGGGTTCGCGCTTCATGAAGATGGAGCGCGTGGTGTCTGCGATCACCGAATACGCGGCACAGGACAAGGAAAAAACCATGCATTTTGAAACGCCAGCCGGGGGCCCACCATGCTGATGAGTCTGGCCCAGTGGCTGCAAACCCAGGCGCCTGAATGGGGCTTCCTGCGGGTCTTCCAATACCTGACGCTGCGCGCCGTGATGGCTGCCATGACAGCTTTGCTGATGGGCTTGCTGGCCGGACCCTGGGTCATCCGGCGCCTGGCCGAACTCAAGATCGGACAGCCGATTCGCGGCTATGGCATGGCCTCGCACCTGAGCAAGAGCGGCACGCCGACCATGGGCGGTGTCCTGATTCTGCTGTGCATCGCGGTTGCCACCCTGCTGTGGGCCGATCTGAGCAACCGCTTCGTCTGGATCGTGTTGCTGGTCACGCTGGGTTTCGGTGCCATCGGCTGGGTGGACGACTGGCGCAAGGTGGTGGACAAGAACCCCGAGGGCATGCGTTCGCGCGAGAAGTACCTGTGGCAATCGGTCATCGGCCTGGTCGCCGCGCTGTACCTTGTGTTCAGCATCTCGGAGAACTCCAACATGCGGGTGCTGGAACTGTTCTTCAAATGGGTGCAGTCGGGATTCGACCTGAGCCTGCCGCCCAAGGCCGGGCTGTTGCTGCCGTTCTTCAAGGAAGTGAGCTACCCGCTGGGCGTTCTTGGCTTTGTCATCCTGACCTACCTCGTGATCGTCGGCTCCAGCAATGCAGTCAACCTGACCGACGGCCTGGACGGACTGGCCATCATGCCGGTGGTGCTGGTCGGCTCCAGCCTCGGGGTCTTTGCCTACGTGACCGGCAGCGCGGTCTATTCCAAGTACCTGTTCTTCCCGCATATCACGGGCTCGGGCGAGTTGTTGATCTTCACCTCGGCCATGGCCGGCGCCGGCCTGGCCTTTCTCTGGTTCAACACGCACCCGGCCCAGGTCTTCATGGGCGATGTCGGCGCCTTGGCGCTCGGTGCCGCGCTGGGAACGGTGGCGGTGATCGTGCGCCAGGAAATCGTGCTGGCCATCATGGGCGGCATCTTCGTCGTCGAGGCGCTGTCGGTGATGCTTCAGGTGACCTGGTTCAAGTACAGCAAGAAGAAATACGGCGAAGGCCGGCGCCTGCTGAAGATGGCGCCGCTGCACCACCATTTCGAGAAGAGCGGCTGGCAGGAGACGCAGGTTGTCGTGCGCTTTTGGATCATCACCATGCTGCTGTGCCTGGTCGGCCTGTCAACACTGAAGCTCAGGTAGCCGTGGAACATCTGAAAGACCAACACGTTCTGATTCTGGGCCTCGGTGCGTCCGGCCTGGCGATGGCGCGCTGGTGCGTGCGTTGCGGCGCGCAGGTCACGGTGGCCGACACGCGCAACGCACCGCCGCAGCTGGCCGCATTGCAGAAAGAGTTGCCGCTTGCGCGTTTCATCAGCGGTCCGCTGGACGCCAGCCTGATCGATGGCGCCGCAGCGCATGCCGTATTCAAGAGCCCGGGTCTGGCACCGGCTGACCTCGCCCCGGTTGCCGCGGCAGCGCAATCGGCCGGCATCCCGATGGGCGGCGAACTGGCGCTGTTCTCGCAGGCGCTCGCCGAGTTGCGCACTGCGCGCGAGTACACGCCCAAGGTGCTGGCCGTGACCGGCACCAATGGCAAGACGACCGTGACAGCGCTGACCGGCCAACTGGTCAGCCGCGCCGGCAAGCGCGTGATGGTGGCCGGCAATATCGGTCCCACCCTGCTCGACACCCTGTCGGCTTGCCTTGATGCCGGCGTACTACCCGAGGTCTGGGTGATCGAACTCTCGAGCTTCCAGCTCGACGGCGACAACGGCTTCGAACCCAGCGCCGCCGTGGTGCTCAACATCACGCAGGATCACCTTGACTGGCATGGCTCGATGCAGGCCTATATCGGCGCCAAGGCACGTGTCTTCGGCCAGCACGCCCTGATGCTGCTCAATCGCGAAGATCCGCTGGTGATGGCCATGCTGCGTCCGGCGGTGTCCGCTGCGCCGGCTGTGGCGCAGCGCGCGTCGCGGGCCAGGGTGCTGCCACCCAAGCTGCGCGCGCACCTTACCTTCGGCGCCGACTTGCCGGCGCGTCCCGGCGACTTCGGTCTCGAAGAGGTCAATGGCATGGTCTGGCTGGTGCGTGCGCTGGAGGCCGACGAGACGATCAAGAAGCGCAACAACACCGATAATCAGGAACTGCACCTGCAGCGCCTGATGCCGGCCGACGCGCTGCGCATCCGCGGCCGCCACAACGCCGTCAATGCGCTGGCCGCGCTGGCGCTGGCCTCTGCCGCCGACTGCGCGCTGGGCCCGATGCTGTATGGCCTGCGCGAATACCGCGGCGAGCCGCATCGGGTTGAACTGATCGGCAGCTTCAACGGGGTCGAATTCTTTGATGACAGCAAGGGCACCAACGTCGGCGCGACCGTGGCTGCGCTCATCGGGCTGGGGCTGGAGCGCAAGATCGTTGTGATCCTCGGTGGCGAGGGCAAGGGCCAGGATTTCTCGCCACTGGCGGCGCCGGTGATGCGCCACGCGCGCGCCGTGGTGCTGATCGGGCGCGATGCGCCGCCGATTCGCGCCGCGCTGCAGTCCACGGGCATCACGTTGGTGGATGCGGCAACGATGGCGCAGGCGGTGGCGGCAGGGCACGAACTGGCGCAGGCCGGTGATGCGGTGCTGATGTCGCCGGCCTGCGCGAGCTTTGATATGTTCGACAACTACGAGCATCGGGCGCAGATGTTTTGCCAAGCCGTCCGTGATCTCGCCAATGCCGCTGGTGTGACTCTGGAGGGCGCGCTGTGAGCACGCAGATTGCCAATTCCAGCAATGCCCCGTCGCGGGTTGTCGGTTTCGATCAGGCGCTGCTGTGGGTCACCGTGGCCTTGCTGGCCTGGGGCATGGTGATGGTCTACTCGGCATCGATCGCGATGCCGGAAAACCCGCGTTTCGCCAAGTACACGCACACCTATTTCCTGACGCGCCACATCATGTGGCTGGCGATGTCTTTTGTCGCGGCGCTGCTCGCGTTCCAGGTTCCGGTTGCGCGATGGGAAAAGGCGGCGCCGTGGCTGTTCATCGCGTCGCTGGTGTTGCTGGCGGCCGTGTTGATTCCGCATCTGGGCAAGGTGGTCTATGGCGCGCGGCGCTGGATCTCACTCGGGCCCCTGAGCTTTCAGCCGTCCGAGCTGGTCAAGTTCTCGGTGCTGCTGTACGCCGCCGATTACATGGTGCGCAAGATGGAGGTCAAGGAGAGCTTTCTGCGTGCCGTCGCGCCGATGGGCATCGCCGTGGCGCTGGTTGGCGTGCTGCTGCTGGCCGAGCCTGACATGGGCGCCTTCATGGTGATCGCCGTGATCGCCATGGGCATCCTGTTCCTGGGTGGCGTCAATGTGCGCGTGGTTGCTCTGCTCATTGCGGTCTTGCTGGTGGCGTTCGGCTTGATGATTGCTCTGAGCGACTGGCGGCGCGAGCGCATCTTTTCCTACCTCGATCCCTGGAGCGAGAAGAACGCGCTGGCCAAGGGTTATCAGTTGACGCACTCGTTGATCGCCATCGGGCGCGGCGAGATCTTCGGTGTCGGCCTGGGCGGCAGCGTCGAGAAACTGCACTGGCTGCCCGAGGCACACACCGATTTTCTGCTGGCGGTGATCGGCGAGGAATTCGGACTGGTCGGCGTCGTCTGCGTGATCGGCCTGTTTCTCTGGTTGACGCGACGCATGATGCACATCGGGCGCCAGTCGATCGCGCTGGACCGGGTCTTTGCCGGACTGGTGTCGCAAGGGGTCGGCATCTGGATGGGCTTTCAGGCCTTCATCAACATGGGCGTCAATCTCGGCGCCTTGCCGACCAAGGGCTTGACGCTGCCGTTGATGAGCTACGGCGGTTCCGCAATCATCGTGAACCTGGTCGCCGTCGCCGTCGTGCTGCGCATCGACTTCGAGAACCGCCTGATGATGCGCGGAGGACGCGTATGAACCAGCGTGTTGCACTGGTGATGGCAGGGGGCACGGGCGGCCATATCTTCCCGGGGCTGGCAGTGGCGCAGGCGCTGCGGGACAGCGGCTGGTGCGTGCACTGGCTCGGTGGCGCGGGCAGCGCCGCGCATGCCAGCATGGAGAGCCGTCTGGTGCCGCCGCAGGGCTTTGCGTTCGAGGCGGTCGATTTCTCGGGTGTGCGCGGCAAAGGCATGCGCTCGCTTCTCGGGCTGCCCTGGCGTTTGTTGCACGCGTGCTGGCAAAGCCTGCAGGTGCTGCGCCGGGTCAGGCCCGATGTGGTGCTCGGACTGGGCGGCTACATCACGTTCCCGGCCGGCCTGATGACGGTGCTGCTGCGCAAGCCGCTGATCCTGCACGAGCAAAATTCGGTCGCCGGCATGGCCAACAAACTGCTGGCCAAGGTAGCGACGCGGATCTTTACGGCCTTCCCGGATGTGATCAAGAACGGTATCTGGGTCGGCAATCCGCTGCGCAGCGCCTTCATCGGCGTACCCGAACCGGCGACGCGTTTTGCCGCTCGCAGCGGGCCGCTGCGCCTGCTGGTGGTGGGTGGCAGTCTGGGCGCGCGCGCCCTCAACGACATCGTGCCGCAGGCGCTGGCGCTGATGCCGGCACAGGAGCGGCCCGTCGTGACACACCAGAGCGGCGCGGCGCAGATCGATGCGCTGCGTGCCAACTACGCCGCCGCCGGTGTGGCGGCGCAACTGACGCCCTTCATCGACGATACCGCGCAGGCCTTTGCCGATGCCGATCTGGTGATCTGCCGCGCCGGTGCCAGTACCGTCACCGAGATTGCCGCAGTCGGTGCGGCGGCCCTGTTCGTCCCGTTCCCGTTCGCAGTCGACGACCATCAGACCGGCAACGCGCGCTTTCTGCTGGCACATGGGGCTGGCTGGCTCGTGCCGCAGTCGCAGCTCAGCCCGGCCTGGCTGGCCGACTGGCTGCGCAAGACCGGGCGCGACGCGCTGCTGCAGTGTGCGCAGCAGGCCCGAACGCTTGAAAAAACCGGGGCGAGCCGAGAAATCGTGCGCGCCTGCGAGGAGTTGACCGCATGAAACACGCCATTCGTCGCATCCATTTTGTCGGCATCGGTGGTGTCGGCATGTCGGGCATTGCCGAAATCCTGTTCAATCTGGGCTACACGATCAGCGGCTCGGACCTGAGCGACAGCGCGACCCTGAAACGGCTGGCGGCGCTGGGTCTGCAGACTTTTGTCGGACATGCTGCGAGCAACGTGGCCGACGCCGACGCCGTTGTGACCTCGACCGCGGTCAAGGCCGACAACCCCGAGGTCGTGGCGGCACGCGAGAAGCGCATTCCGGTGGTGCCGCGCGCCCTGATGCTGGCCGAGCTCATGCGTCTCAAGCAGGGCATTGCGATCGCCGGCACGCACGGCAAGACGACGACCACCAGCCTGGTCGCCAGCGTGCTGGCCGAAGGCGGGCTCGATCCCACTTTTGTCATCGGCGGGCGCCTCAACAGCGCGGGTGCGAATGCCCGGCTCGGTCAGGGCGACTACATCGTGGTCGAGGCAGACGAGTCGGATGCATCGTTCCTGAACCTGCTGCCGGTGATGGCGGTGGTCACGAATATCGACGCCGACCATATGGAGACTTACGGTCACGACTTCGGCCGCCTCAAGCAGG
The DNA here is from genome assembly GCA_903828665.1 of uncultured beta proteobacterium. GTDB lineage: Bacteria > Pseudomonadota > Gammaproteobacteria > Burkholderiales > Burkholderiaceae_C > Rhodoferax. The sequence goes on along the minus strand of CAIKMZ010000060.1, from coordinate 43,746 downwards.
CCTTTGTCGATTTCCTGCACCGCATGCCCTTCTATGGAACGGCCATTCTTTGCACGGAAGATGCTGCCGTGCGCGATATCGTGGCGCAGGTGACCTGCCCGATCACGAGCTACGGCTTCGACGAGGATTCGCAGGTGCGCGCGGTGAATGTGCGGGCGGTGGAGGGGCAAATGCACTTCACCGTTCAGCGCCGCAACGGCGTCGTGTTGCCGGACCTGGACGTGGTGCTGAACCTGCCGGGACGCCACAACGTGCTCAACGCCCTGGCGGCGATCACGGTGGCGGTGGAACTCGGCGTGGAAGATGGCGCCGTGCAAAGGGCGCTGGCCGGCTTCAAGGGTGTCGGACGGCGCTTCCAGCGTTACGGCGAAGTGATGGCGCGCGAGGGCGGCACCTTCACGCTGATCGACGACTACGGCCACCACCCGGTGGAGATGGCAGCGACGCTGGCGGCCGCGCGCGGCGCCTTTGCTAGCCGGCGTCTGGTGCTGGCCTTCCAGCCGCACCGTTACACCCGCACGCGCGATTGCTTCGAGGATTTTGTCAACGTGATCGCGCAAGCCGATTGCGTCCTGTTGTCCGAGGTCTACGCCGCTGGCGAGGCGCCGATCGTCGCGGCCGACGGCCGCAGCCTGGCGCGTGCCTTGCGCGTGGCGGGCCGCATCGAGCCGGTCTTTGTCGATCGCATCGAGACGATGGCGCAGGTGATCCTGGAGACGGCGCGTGCCGGTGATGTGGTGCTGTGCATGGGGGCCGGTTCGATCGGCGCCGTGCCGGCCAAGGTGCTGGAACTGGCGCAGACCATGGCGCCATCGAAGCAGGAGGTGCGGGGTTTATGAGCGCAACAGATACTGGTTTCGGAAAGGTGGCGGTCCTCATGGGCGGCGCGTCGGCGGAGCGCGAAATCTCGCTAATGTCGGGGCAGGGCGTGCTGCAGGCCTTGCGCGCCAAGGGCGTGGATGCCCATGCCTTTGATCCGTCCCAGCGCGACCTGGCGGAACTCAAGCGCGACGGCTTTGCGCGCTGCTTCATCGCGCTGCATGGCCGCTTTGGCGAAGACGGCACGGTGCAGGGCGCGCTCGAGTTGCTCGGCATGCCCTATACCGGCTCCGGTGTCATGGCGTCGAGCATTGCCATCGACAAGGTCATGACCAAGCGCATCTGGCGCGCCGAGGGTCTGGCAACGCCGGCCTGGCAGCAGGTTGACAGCGCGGTTGCGACCGAACAGGCCTTTGCGAAACTAGGCAGCCCGATGATTGTGAAGCCGGCGCGTGAAGGTTCCACCATCGGTCTGAGCAAGGTGACCGCCTTGGCGCAGTGTGCTGGCGCGTATGAACTGGCGTGCGGATGTGACCCCGAGGTGCTGTGCGAACAGTTCATCCAGGGCGACGAAGTGACGATTGCCGTGCTGGGCACGGGTGCCGCGGCGCGCGCGCTGCCGGTGATCCGCATCGTGGCGCTGGAAGGCAATTACGACTACCAGAACAAGTACTTTACCGACACCACGCAGTATCTGGTGCCCTGCGGTCTGCCCGCCGGCGAGGAAGCGCGCATCCAGGCGCTGGTGCTTGATGCCTACCGTGTGCTGGGTTGCCGCGGCTGGGCCCGTGCCGACGTGATGATCGACGCGACCACGCGACAACCGTACCTGCTCGAGATCAACACCTCGCCCGGCATGACCGGGCACTCGCTGGTGCCGATGGCGGCCAAGGCAGCGGGCATCGATTATCCGGCGCTGTGCCTGGCGGTGTTGCAGCATGCGGCGCTGGACTATGGCGTTGATCAAGCCGAGGTGACCGGATGACAAAGAGCCTGCCGCAACCGGTCGACGTGAAGCTCATGAACCTGACGGCGTCCGCCCTGTTCGTGCTGTTTGCGTTGTTGCTGGTCGGCATGCTCGCGCTGTGGGTCTTGCGCCAGCCGGTGTTCGCGGTGCGCGCGATCGCAGTGACGGGTGAGGTGACGCACAGCAATGCAGTGACCGTGCGCGCCAATGTGGCGTCGCAACTGAGCGGCACCTTCTTCACCATGGACCTTGATCGCGCACGACAGGCTTTCGAGGCCTTGCCGTGGGTGCGCAAGGCCGTCGTGCGGCGCGAGTTTCCGAATCGTCTGAAGATCGTGTTGCAGGAGCACAAGCCGTTCGCCTATTGGGGGGTGGAAGGCGATTCGCGCCTGCTCAACAACTTCGGCGAAGTGTTTGAAGCCAATGTGGACGAGGTCGAACAGGCAGACCTGCCGCGATTGAACGGACCCGATGGTCAGGGCGCAGCGGTGCTGGCGATGTATCAGACGCTGCAGCCCTTGTTCGCTGGCATGGACATGGCCCTGGAGCAACTCGAGCTGAGCGGGCGCGGCGGTTGGCGGGTTCAGCTCGACACCGGCGCCACGCTGGAACTCGGGGGCGGCTCGGTGGCCGAGGTGCTGGAGCGCACGCAGCGCTTCCTCAAGACGCTGACGCAGGTGACATCGCGCTACGGCAGGACGCCCGAGGCGCTGGAGACGGCGGACCTGCGTCATGAGGATGGCTATGCCATCCGCCTGCGCGGGGTCACGACCGGCGCGGTGAGTGGACAGAAGAAATAACGGTAACAGGCGTATTAGCGGCAACACAAGCAACAGGTGAACATATGGCGAAAGAATACAAAGATCTGGTCGTAGCGCTGGACATTGGCACCGCCAAGGTGATGGTGGTCGTGGCCGAAGTGCTGCCCGGGGGAGAGCTCAAACTGGCCGGTCTGGGCATTGCGCCGAGCAATGGACTCAAGCGCGGCGTCGTGGTGAACATCGAAACCACCGTGCAGAGCATTCAGCAGGCGCTCAAGGAAGCCGAACTGATGGCCGACTGCAAGATCACGCGGGTTTACACCGGCATCACCGGCAGCCACATCCGGGGCTTCAATTCGAGCGGCATGGTCGCCATCAAGGACCGCGAAGTCAGCGCCGCCGATGTGGCGCGCGTGGTCGAAACGGCCAAGGCCATCAACATCTCGACCGACCAGCGCTTGCTGCTGGTGGAGCCGCAGGAGTTCGTGATCGACGGCCAGGATGTGAAGGAGCCGATCGGCATGAGCGGCATCCGGCTCGAGGCCAAGGTGCACATCGTGACCGGTGCCCAGAGCGCGGCTGAGAACATCATCAAGTGCGTGCGCCGCTGCGGCCTGGAAGTCGAAAAGCTGATGCTCAACCCGCTGGCCAGCAGCCTGTCGGTGCTGACCGAAGACGAGCGCGAACTCGGCGTGGCCCTGGTCGACATCGGGGCCGGCACCACCGACGTGGCGATCTTCACCAACGGCGCCATTCGCCATACCTCCGTCATCCCGATCGCCGGCGACCTGATCACCAGCGACATCGCGATGGCGCTGCGCACGCCGACCAAGGACGCCGAGGACATCAAGGTCGAGAGCGGCTATGCCAAGCAGCTGTTGGCCGACCCCGAGTCCCAGGTCGAAGTGCCGGGCCTGGGTGACCGCGGTCCGCGCATGCTCAGCCGGCAGGCGCTGGCCGGCGTCATCGAGCCGCGGGTCGAGGAGATCTTTTCATTGGTGCACCAGGTCATGCGCGAGTCCGGCTTCGAGGAGATGCTCTCCAGCGGCATCGTGCTCACCGGCGGCAGTTGCATCATGCCGGGCATGGTGGAACTGGGCGAAGACATCTTTCTCAAGCCGGTGCGGCGCGGCTTTCCAAAATACAGCGGCGCCCTGTCCGACATGGTGGCGCAACCGCGTGCCGCCACCGTCATGGGCCTGCTGGAAGAAGCGCGGCTGGCGCGCATGCGCGGCTTCAAGGTGGCGCAGAAGAACGGCTCCATGAAGACGGCCTTCAGCCAGGTCAAGGACTGGCTGGTAGGGAATTTCTGACCCATGAAATCCGCACGCTCATCGCCGTGTCTGCTGCGCTGCCTGCATTGGCGATGGCGATGCACGGATCCGCCCTCCTAGTGCGCGACAAAAGAACAAATTTGAACCAATACGGCAACTGTCAACTTAATTGAAACTCCAGGAGAAAAAAAATGGCCATCGAAATGATTGAAGAAATCGCGTTCAACCAGGGCACGCAGATCAAGGTGATCGGTGTTGGCGGCGGCGGCGGCAACGCTGTGACGCACATGATCGACACGGCGGTGCAGGGCGTTGAATTCGTATGTGCCAATACCGATGCGCAGGCTTTGAGCCGCAGTGCCGCCCATCGCACGATCCAGCTCGGCAGCAGCGGTCTGGGTGCCGGCAGCAAGCCCGAGCGCGGCCGCGAAGCGGCGGAAATGGCGGAGGAGGAAATCCGCAGCGCGATCGCTGGGGCGCACATGCTGTTCATCACGGCGGGCATGGGTGGCGGCACGGGGACCGGCGCCGCGCCGGTGATCGCACGGGTGGCGCGCGAGATGGGCATTCTGACGGTCGGTGTGGTCACCAAGCCCTTCGAGTTTGAAGGCAACCGGCGCATGAGCAATGCCGATGCCGGGCTGACGGAACTGGAGGCCAATGTTGACTCGCTGATCGTGATTCTCAACGAGAAGCTGCTCGAAGTGCTCGGTGATGATGTGACGCAGGACCAGGCCTTTGCCCATGCCAACGACGTGCTCAAGAACGCGGTTGGCGGCATCGCCGAAATCATCAACGTGCCCGGTCACGTCAATGTCGACTTTGAAGACGTTCGCACCGTGATGGGTGAGCCGGGCAAGGCCATGATGGGCACGGCCGTGGCAGCCGGACCGGACCGGGCGCGCATTGCGGCGGAACAGGCCGTGGCCTGCCCGCTGCTCGAAGGCATCGATCTCTCGGGCGCCAAAGGCGTGCTGGTCCTGATCACGGCGGCCAAGGGATCGCTCAAGCTCAGCGAGTCCAAACTCGCGATGAACACGATCCGCGCTTACGCTTCACCCGATGCGCACGTGATTTACGGTACCGCGTACGACGACAGCCTGAATGATCAGATCCGTGTCACCGTGGTGGCCACCGGCTTGAGCCGCCAGGGTTCGCGTCCCAAACTGATCGTGACGCAAAGCGCGCCGCAGGTGCAGGTCCGCACGGGAACCCACGATGTGTCGTTCCAGATCCCGACGCTGGAGTCGCCGTTGAGCGGGGTGCAGCCAACCAGCATGATGGCCAATGCGCCGATGGGTCGCGCCCAGCCTGACTACGGATCGATGGCCACGCCCAGCGTATGGCGCACGCGCGACCGCACGCAGGCCGCGGCCAAGGTCGACGCGCTGGCTTCCGGCGGGATGGATGACTTCGAAATACCGGCGTTCCTGCGCAAGCAGGCTGATTAGTAAAATAAGCGCGTGCTGCAACAACGAACTCTCAAATCCCTGACCCACGCCGTTGGCGTCGGGCTGCACAGCGGCCAGCGCGTCGAGTTGACGCTGCGGCCAGCCCAGCCCGATACCGGCATCGTGTTTCGGCGCGTTGATCTGCCCGAGCCGGTGGACATCGTGGTGTCGGCCGAGGCGGTGTCGGATACGCGGCTCGCGTCCACCTTGTGCAGCGGGAACGCCAAGGTGCATACGGTCGAGCATCTGATGTCGGCCTGTGCCGGGCTCGGTGTGGACAACATGTACGTGGACATCAACGGCGAGGAGATGCCGATTCTGGATGGCTCCGCCGCGTCGTTTGTCTTCCTCCTGCAAAGTGCCGGCATCGTGATGCAGGATGCACCGCGGCGCTTCATCCGCGTGACGCGGCCGGTGGAGGTGCGTGAAGGCCAGGGTGCCCAAGAAAAGTGGGCTCGGCTCGAGCCTTATCACGGCTACAAGCTCAGTTTCGAGATTGACTTCGACCATCCTGCGGTCGATGTCACCGGGCAGCGCGTCTGCTTCGACATGAGCACAGGTTCCTATGCGAAAGACATCGCCCGTGCACGCACCTTTGGCTTCACCAAGGATGTGGAAATGATGCGCGCCAACGGGCTGGCGCTCGGCGGCGGCCTGGACAATGCGATCGTGATGGACGATTACAAGGTGCTCAATTCCGACGGCTTGCGCTACGACGACGAATTCGTCAAGCACAAGATTCTTGATGCGATGGGCGACCTCTATCTGATCGGCAAACCGCTGCTGGCCAGCTACAGCGCCTTCCGCTCGGGCCACGCGCTCAACAACAAGCTGTTGCGCGAATTGCTGCTGCGCACCGATGCGTGGGAGATTGTGAGTTTTGAAAACGAGAAACTCGCGCCACGCGGGTTTGCGCAACTGGCGCCGGCCTGGTAGCCCATAGAAGGGAAACGATGCTGCTGTTTCGCTGGCTGATTCTGCTGCTGCTGCTGGGCGCCGTGGTGTCCTTTGTCTTCTACACCGCCACCGGGCAACCGCGCTTCAAGCGCTACGGATTGCTCACGCTCAAATGGGTCCTGATTGCCGGCTTTGGATTCTTTGCCGTGCTGATCCTGGAGCGCATCGCCTGAGTCGGGCCCACGCTCACCGCGTGATGACGACCTTCTGGTACAGGCCGCCGAAGTAGGTCTGCTTCTCCACCTTGGCCACTGCAAGACCTGCCGGCAGCCAGTCCGTGATTTCGTTGCGCCAGATGTCCATGGCGAACGGTTCCAGCGTGGTCAGGATCGGCACCATGATGTAACGAAACGGATTGACGGCCACAGGACGGTGGTAGTCCACGAAGATGACTTTGCCGCCCGGTTTCGTGACACGCAGGGCTTCGGCGATCGTCCTTTGCCGCACATCCGCCGGTTGCTCATGCAGCAGAAAGAACACCACGACGGCATCACGGCTGGCGTCCGCAAACTGCAGGTCGGTGGAGTCCTGGCGCTGCACCGTGACCTGGCGCGCATCCTTGAGTTTGGCGTGCAGATTCGTGATCTGGACCGGCGCAACGTCGATCACATCCAGATGCCCCTGCGGCCCCAAGCGCTTGACGACATGTTCAGTGAAGTTGCCGTAGACGCATGCCACCTGCAAGATCTTGCCGTTGATGACCGTGCCCAGTTCGTCCAGGGCTGCGTCGCGCAGGCGAGCAAAGTTGCCCCACAAGATCAGGTTGACCAGCCATTGGCGTTCAAAAACGCGAACCGCATTCGGGTGGACGTAGGCCCACCAGTAGGTCTTCTGCAGATATTCCGGGACCGGAACCGGTGCAAAGGCTGAGCCCGTGTTCACGATGGACAGTGGTGATTCAGCGTTCGACAGGCGTACAGGTTTCTTCGAGCTCACAAATTGACCTTAAAAAAAAGCCCCCGAAGGGGCTCCCGCCGCGCAGTGTGACGGGTTGATTCAAGGCCAGAGGATAACACTCAGATGCGTAACAGGCACAGGGCCGTGGTAATTGTTCCGGCGGCTGCAATCAGGTACACCACAACGGCGACGACCGAATCCTGGCGCAGGCCGAAGTCAAAGACGGTCACGCGCAGTCGGTGCGCCGCATGCCACAGGAACAGCGTGATCACGGCAAGCAGGAAGAGCTTGCCGAACCAGTGCGCAGCAAACGCATGCAGCCCCGCATAGCTCAGCACGGCGGGTGCATGACCCAGTGAGAGCAGCAGGAACAGCAGCACCAGCACCGGCGCCAGAAATGCGGCCAGGGTACCGCCCGCAGCGAACAGGCTCCAGAAAATGGGTTTATTCGATTTGGCCATGGTTACATCACTCCCGCGAAAAACAAGACCACCAGCGAGGCAACTATCCAGATCGCGTAGTGAGCGCCAACAATGTACTTGCCATTCAGGAACTCTTCACCGATCTGCACCGGCATGGCCTTGGGTGTGACATTGAACCAGTTGGTGGCATTGTGCACAGCGAAGGCCAGTATGACGAAAAGCCCGAGGAAGCTCCACGGGCCCGTGATGGCGGCCATGAAGGACTCGAACGCGGCCTGTCCCTGCGACAGGCGCTCGACAGCGCAAACCATCAGCAGCGCAAAGGCGCCAATGAAGATGCATGTCACTTCGCGCGACATGTAGCGCATGTAGCGCGGTTGCTTCAGGTACCAGCTGGTTTTCGAAACCTGGCGGATGTAGGGTTTGCGGCTCATTTTGCGCCTCCCGGTAACAGATGTTCCTTGAACCAGTCGATGGTGCTGGCGACCTTGACCTGCTGCAGTGCGCCGGCCGGATCCACGGCTTTCGGGCAGACTTCGGAGCAGGCGCCGACAAATGAGCATTCCCACACGCCTTCGTTGGTGGCAATGACTTCCTGGCGTTCGTCACGACCACCATCGCGTGAATCGAGGTTGTAACGGTGTGCCAGAGCGATGGCCGCCGGGCCGATGAACTTCGGCTGCAACGCGTACTCGGGGCAGGCGGCATAGCACAACATGCAGTTGATGCACATCGAGAACTGCCGGAACTTCATCAATTGCGCTGGCGTTTGCTTGTACTCGCCCTGCTCGATACTCTTCTTTTCCTTCGGGATGATGTAGGGCTTGACGCGTTTGAGCTTCTCGATGAAGTCGTCGGCCACCGTGACCAAATCGCGCTCGATCGGAAAATTGGCCAGCGGTTCGACCCGGATCACGCCTTCATAAGAGCGCAGGAAGGCGTGGCATGAGAGCTTGGGTTCGCCGTTGACCATCATGCCGCAGCTGCCGCAGACCGCCATATGGCAGGACCAGCGGAAATTCAGCGTCGGATCGATGGTTTCCTTGACGGCGTTGAGTGCATCGAGCACCACCCACTCTTCATTGCACTCCACCGTGTACTTCTGAAAGTGCGGCTCGGTATCTTTTTCGGGGTCATAGCGCAGCACTTCGAGCTGAACCATTCTCTTTTTTAGCTGTGTCATTTGTGGTCTCCCGAGTAGTCACGCACGCCGGGTGGCGACTTCGTAATCACGACGTCCAGATAGTCCAGGCGCGGGGCGCTCTGGCCCTGGTAATAGGCCATGCTGTGGCGCAGGAATGTCTTGTCGTCACGCTCCACGTAGTCCAGCCGCTGGTGCGCGCCGCGTGATTCCTTGCGGGCCAGGGCGCTGACGGTCAGCGCCTCTGCGCAATCCAGCATCGAGCCGAGTTCGAGCACCTGGAACAGGTCCGTGTTGAAGACGTTGCTCTTGTCATGCAGGACGATCTTGTGGTAACGCTGGCGCAGTTCGGCGATCTTTGCAACCGCTTCCTTGAGGCCGTTCTCTTCACGATACAGGCCGGCATTCTTCTCCATCGTGTCCATCATTTCCTTGCGCAGACCGGACATCGACTCAGTGCCATCGGTGCGCTGGAACAACTCGCGCACACGGGCCTGGGATTCATCGGCCCTGGCTTCCAGTGCTGCCTTGTTCGGCGCCGGCAGGCCCTTCATGTGTTCAATGGCCGACATCGCAGCGCTCTTGCCGAACACCAGCAACTCAACCAGTGAGTTGGAACCGAGCCGATTCGCGCCGTTCAAGCTGACGCAGGCGCATTCGCCAGCTGCGAACAGACCTGGCAGTTGGGTCGCCGCCTTCGTATTGGTCGAAATGCCGCCCATCATGTAGTGAACAACCGGGCGGATGGGGATCGCCTCCTTGACGATGTCAACGCCGAGGTAGGCAATGCCCAGTTCGCGCACCAGCGGCAGGCGCTCGTCGATGTATTTCTCACCGAGGTGGCGCATGTCGAGCATCACGCATTCGCCCCACGGCGTGGTGACGGTGTTGCCCTTTTGCAGTTCGTGCCAGTAGGCCTGGCTGACGCGATCGCGCGGGCCGAGCTCCATGGTCTTGAGTTGCGGTTTGCCCAGCGGCGTCTCAGGGCCCATCCCGTAATCCTGAAGGTAGCGCCGGCCGTTCTTGTTGAGCAGAACGCCGCCTTCACCACGGCAGGCCTCGGTCAGCAGGCTGCCGGTGTTGGGCAAGCCGGTCGGGTGGTATTGCACAAACTCCATGTCCTTGAGCGGCACGCCGGCGCGGTAGGCCAGCGCCATGCCGTCACCCGTCTTGATCGCGCCGTTGGTGCTGAACGGGAACATGCGCCCTGCGCCACCGCCGGCAATGATGACCGACTTGGCGTGGAATTGCTTGATCATGCCGCTGCGCATTTCCATGGCGGTAACGCCTTGGCAGCGGCCGTCGTCTACCAGCAGATCGAGCGCGTAATACTCGTCAAAGCGCTGGATCGATGGGAATTGCAGAGTGGTCTGGAACAGCGTGTGCAGGATGTGGAAGCCTGATTTGTCGGCCGCAAACCAGGTGCGCTTCTTTTTCATGCCGCCGAACGGGCGCACGGCCACCGAGCCATCGGCTTCGCGGTTCCAGGGGCAACCCCAGTGCTCGAGTTGCGTCAGTTCCTTGGGCGCTTCCTTGACGAAGTATTCGACACAGTCCTGGTCTGACAGCCAATCGCCGCCTCCGACCGTGTCGTCGAAGTGCAGGTCAAAGCTGTCGTCCTTCTTGATGACGCCAGCTGCGCCGCCTTCAGCGGCACAGGTGTGGCTGCGCATCGGGTAGACCTTGGAGATCAGTGCGATGCGCAACTTCGGGTCGGCCTCGGCCAGCGCGATGGCGGCGCGTAATCCCGCGCCCCCGGCGCCAATGATGGCGACATCGGTTGTGACTATTTCCATTTTTTCCTTTCCATCACCGCAGTGATTTCAACTCAACAACAGGCAAGCCGGCAAAGCCGGCTCCATTCAATGACTTGTGAAGAACCCGATGGCGACCAGTGTCAGCAAGGTCAGGCCAATCGTGATCAGGGTAAAGCCCAGCACCTTCGAGGCGGCCAGCTTGGCGGGCGACGGCGCATCGACCAGGTATTTCTCCAACTCGCCGCTGTCCACCAGTCGCTGGTACTCGACGCCGTGGTCATGCTTGAACTCTTCCAGCGAGAAAGTGCCGGTGAACATCACCACTTCAAGCGGGAACTTGTCCGGGCGGAAGTGGTTGTTGAAGAAGTGCACGGTGAACAGGAACACCACCGCCAGGAACGCTTCCTCGCCGTGGAAGATGGCTGCCACGTTAAAGATCCAGCCCGGCAGGAAGGCGCCGAAGAAGCCTGGCAACCACATGATCAGGCCGCTGCCGCCGATGATGGTGACCCCCCAGAACGGAGCCCAATAGTCGAACTTCTCCCAATAGGTCCAGCGGTCGAATTTCGGACGCGGGCCTTGGCCGAAGAACCACTGGAACATCGCCAGCATGTCCTTGCCATCTTGCAGATTGGGCACCATCGAGGTCGGGCCCATGATCTTGAACGTCTTGCGGTTGCGCACGATGCCGATGACCATGTAGATCAGGTGCCAGAAGAACACGCCGGCAAAGATCACGGCTGCCACGCGGTGGATGATGCCAGCGGTGTGCACTCCGCCAAGTGCCTTCATAAGGGTTGGCGCCCAGCTGACGCTGGAGTAGAACAGCGGCATGCCGGTGAGCGTCAGCACCATCAGGCTCAGGGCAAAGGTGATGTGGGCAATGCGCCAGATAGGGGTAAACCGCTGAACGTGCTTCCCTTTGTATTGCGCAGGCACCGAGTCAGGCTTGATGTGCGGCTGACCAGCGCGTTCCTTGCGCTCCTTGTATTCGCGGTAGAACCAGAGCGCGGTGTGCAGCCAGAAGAAGCCGAAGGTACCGACTAGCAATTGCACCATGATCTGCCAGGCGATCCAGATTTGCGGGTACTTGTTGAAGTCATGCGCATTGCCGTGTGGCTGGTAGCTGGCGAAACCGGCCGGCACGTCGGGCAGGCCCTTCTTCGCGTTGTGGCAGGTCTGGCAAGTCTTCAGCCGGTTGTCCGGGTGAACCATCGACTTCGGGTTGCTGACGCGCAGGATCTCGTGGCTGCCGTGACAGTTGTAGCACTTGGCGGTATAGGCGTAGCCGAGCGTACTGACCTGGCCGTGGAACGTGTCCTTGTATGACTCCAGTTTGTCCACGTGGCAGTTGCCGCAGTTGCTGGAGACGGTCAGCTTGAAGGCGTCACCCGAGGTGCTGCTGATCGAATGGGCTGTGTGGCAGTCCGAGCAGACTGCGCCTTGCGCCAGCATCTTCTTGCTGTTTTCCTGGCCGTGGACCGAGCCCAGATAGGCTTCGAGTTGTTCTGTATGGCAGGTTTTGCCGCAGACTTCGGGAATGCTCAGGCGCCACTGCGTGTGCTGCGGCGTATTCTTTGGCGGAACGTTGAAGCTGTGCGTGTCGTGGCAGTTGTCGCACTTGGCGTTGGGCTGGGTCTTGTCGTCAGCATTGGGGCGTGCATGGAATGACTTCCGATAGGCCTCGATATTCTTCGCCACCACGCCCAATCGTGGTTGTTCGGTGGCCCGACCCCGTTTCACGGTCTGTTCCCACAATTCTTCGTGGCAGCCCGCGCAATCGACCTTCTTCAGCGGGACGGCCGGATCCTTGGTGTGTGCGTTGCCCTTGTCGGCAAGGTCCACGATGTCGCTATGGCATGCCACGCATTGCATATTGGCATGAACGCTCTGGGCGAACTTGTCGCTTGCGATGCTGCGCAGCAAGCGCGGCTTGTTTTCCGCACCGGGTACTTCCAGCTTGCTCTTCTTGCCGTCATGGCAGCTCAAGCAGGTGGCGTTGTCAAGTGATGGAGGTGCTGTCGGTGTGGGAGCAGCAGTAGCGGCGCTGGCGGGCAGGACCAAAAACAGACTCGCAAGACAGACCGCAGTGGTCCACAGGGCCGAACGCTCAAGACGCATGACAATACCTTCCAAGATGAGTTTCGCGAGTTTAACTGCAAGAATTCAGAGTTTGATGGAGACTGGCTCCGGTATGACATGGATCAAATGCGGGTGTCGGCGGACCTTTGATTGACTGTCTCAGCGCGATTGCTCGGTGATTCAGGAACGGGAGGCATGCCACGGCATCGACGCTTGATGGTGTTGGGTGCTCGGCACGAAACGCCGGGTCTGACTTTCGCTGGCCCGGCATGGCTTCGACTGCGGGCGCATCAGGTGCGAAAGAATCTGAAGGGTGGATTACTTCAAAGACAGGATCCACTCCACCAGTGCCTTGGCATCCGCTTCACTGATCTGTGAATTGGCCGGCATTGCACCACCATTCCCTTTGATGACCGTGTTGGTCAGTTTTCCAACCGCGTCCTTTTGATCGGCGTACTTCTTGGCCAAGTCCTTGAAACTGGGGCCAACCTTGGTCTTGTCAATGGAGTGGCACGTGTTGCATTTCTTGGCCTTGGCGATCCCCTCGTCCGCCAAGGCGGGTGCTGATACGGCGATGGCGGTGATCAATGCGATGACAAGGTTTTTCATGGGGAGTTTTCCAAACTGGTCTGTTGAGAGATGAATGATGCTGATGGTTGATGCGCTTTGCGTCCGAGAAATGTATTCATGGACCGGTCGCGCAACTGGCGAAGCCGTCACGCGTCCGTTACCTTTGCGGTAGGGGCAAAATGTGCTCAATGCCCAAGCAGGAAGGCGTTCTGGCGCGTGGAATTTCCGGCCATTCACGTGGGAGCGTCGGTCACGTGATCCGTCCACGGCGGAAACAACCGTGTCAATATATAGAGCACAGCCAAGGGCGCCATCGTCAACAAGGCGGCGACCAGCCCGCCTTCCTTGCCGAACAGATGCAACTTGTAGCTCAGGAGCCCTTTGCCGGTCTTGGAGATTTCCTGTCCGCCAATCACGACGTTCCATCGCATCATGAATACGGAGAACAGGACCAGGCAGGCGCATACCGTGACACCCACGACGAGGGCACGGCCCGTAGTGCCGCGCCAGATCATGTAAGACAGCCACAGCAGTGGTGTTATGGCGCCAACGGCGAACTGCAGAATGAAGTAAGGCCATAGCAAGGGCCCGGTCACGTACTGCATGATCATGTCAACGCCCTCGCGGCCCTTGTAAACGATGTTGGCGAACTCCAGGGCTTCAAGCACCAGCGCGACCATGATGAAAGACCAGATCGTATAGGCCAGGCCTTTGAGGCAGGCCAGATCGACCGGAATCTTGCGCAACTTGCACGATACGACATAGAGCACGGATAGCAGCGAGACGCCGGAAATGATCGCCGAGAACAGGAAGATGACCGGCATCAGGTCGGATGACCACCACTCGCGCGACTTCAGTGATCCATACATGAAGCCGACGTATCCATGCAGGCCGTGCGCAGCCGGTATGCCGATCACCGCCAAGGCGAAGATCCACTTCTTGTCGTAGCCCATGGCATGTTCGGAGACGTCGTAGGAGCCAAGTGTCAACAGGCGGTAGAAGCGACCCAGCAGCCCGGTTCGCGCCTGGGCCTGCTGCACAATGAAGGGTCGGTATGCAAACCATCCTTCAAGCAGCAGCAGGGCGACATAGAAGCTCGCAAAGAAACCGAACATGGCCATGGCCGAGGAGAGATGTGGCGTGATCGTCGAGTTGAATGCACGTTCCGGATGACCGAGGTGCATCAGCAGCGGAACTGGAACAAAAAACATGAAGCTCAGCGACGTCAGCAAAGCCATGTGCGCCACCGGTTTGAGTCGTTCAAAGCCGAACACCTGGTACAGGCTCGATACCGTGAACGCGCCGGCGACTAGCCCGGTGAGGTAGGGATAGACGGCAATCAGCACCGACCATTCGAAGACGGTTTCGTTCGGATAGACCCAGCCCGTATAAGGGGAGAATTGAATAATCGATTCCACTAGTTCACCTCTTTGTCGATGCCAACGTAAAACACATTCGGCGCGTTGCCGGTCTCGGGTCGCAGGACCTGCACGCGGTTGTTGCGAATGAACAGGCTGATCGGACTTTGCTTGTCCTTTTGGTCGCCAAAGACGCGGGCGCCGACCGGACAAACCTCCACGCAAGCCGGATTGAGTCCTTTGGTGATGCGGTGATAGCACCAGTTGCACTTGTCGGCCACGCCTCGGTCCTCGTCAAAGTAACGCGCACCGTAGGGGCAGGCCTGCACGCAGTAGCGGCAGCCGATGCAATAGGTCGAATCGATCAGTACAACCCCGTCCTCAGTTCGGAAGGTTGCACCGGTCGGGCAGACCTGAACGCAGGCTGGATGACTGCACTGATTGCACAGTTTGGGCACGAAGAACGCTTTCTCAACCTTCACGTCCTTGTAGCGATTGGCGAACCGGAACTCCTTCTCGGAGCCCGAGGCTGCTATGTTCACGGGGTCCTGCTGGCTGTCGATGTGCACGTCTGGATCACCTTCGATGTGCACATAGCGTTCAACCCAGGTACGGAACTGGTGTGCATTCTGGGGAACACTGTTCTCCTTCTTGCAGGCCTCGACGCAACGCAGGCAGCCAATGCACTTGGTGGCGTCGACGCCAAAGCCCCACTGGTGTTTCGACCAGTCGTAGTCCTTGGTTGGGAACGAGGCGCCCGAAGCCGCTGCGCCTGCTGGCGCACCCTCGGGTTTGGCCGCGATAGCCGGAATCACGCCCAGTGCCGCAGCCCCGACGGCTGCGCCCGCGCAGGTTGCTGCACCGCCGAGCTTGCCCAGGAAGGCGCGTCGCGCTGTCAAAGTTGGCTTTGAATCATCTTTGTTCATGGTTTGGTCTTCTCTTCTTATTTAGCAGGCTGGCAGCTTTGAGCAGCGTAGTAGGCAGCCAGATCAGCCATGTTGGTGTCGCTCAGGCCCCGGGCGACACCGGCCATCATGGGATCCTTGCGCAGACCGGCCTTGAATGCCTTGAGTACGTTGACCAGGTAGCCGGGCTTTTGCGCGGCAAGCTTGGGCCAGGCCGGGTTCGCGCCCAGGCCGCCTTCGCCGTGGCAGGCAATGCAGTTCTCGGCCAGCACCTTGCCTGCGGCGCTGTTACCGACCGGTTTGACTGTGGGCGGCATGGGCTTGCAGGGGACGCTCGCGAAGTAGGCGGCGAGATTTTGCACATCGGCCGGGCTCAGGTCGTTCGCCAACGGGGACATAATCTCATTCTTCTGGTCGCCTGACTTGTAGGCGCCGAGAATGCGGGCCAGATAGGCGGCGCTTTGTCCAGCCAGGTTGGGCCAGGTGTCGTTCGGGCTGTTCCCCTCGGCGCCATGGCAGCCCGCGCAGTCTTCGGCGCGTTTCTTGCCGGTTGCCGCGTCGCCTGTGACCTTGATGGCATTGGCGACGATCTTGGGTGAGTGTGGGTTGTGGCAGACGATGCACTGTTGACCGGGGTTGTGCTTGGACAACTGAATCTGAGGTTGCGTGCTGGGTCGGCCCGTCATGGTTTCGTGACACAGCGTACAAAGTTTCAAACTGTCCTTCGGGATCGGCAACTTGTTCTTGTCGGTATGCCCTTGCGCTGCGCCGTGGCAAATCTCGCAGGTGACGGACTTGTGACTGCCGGCTGACCAAAGCGCGTGGCGCTCGGTGTGACAGTCACGGCAATAACGGGCAGTTTGCAAGACGGGTGCTTTGGCGGCAATCTCAGGGACCGCATTGGCTCGATAGTGGCCAAAACGGTAAAAGGAATCAACCGTGAGAAATGGTTTTGCGATGACCGCAACCACCATCAAGCCAACAATCAGGGATACCAATCGAAATATATGTTTGGGCATGCTCACCTTTCGTTTTTCTCGCGCCAAATGGTCGTTGATGAGAAGGGATCTTTGCGCCTGGCGAATCCTCCCTGCGCCCAATCTCCCTGACACGCTTTGTCTGTCATCGTGTGAGGTCCATTTTGCTTAACATATTTGTGATACCTTTGTGATAGATCAAGGTATTTGGCGAACAAAGGAGAGGGTATTCCCGGGTTTTTGCCGCGAAGAAGGGGTCGCCGGATTTGGGCTATAGTCGTTTGGCCTTTGCCGAAAATCCGCTGGATGCAGTCGCGCTTGGGCGATGTGTTGCCGGTTTGGCGAAGTGAATCTTGGTGTTCTCAAACAGGCGATCTCAGGGCGATTGTTAACAAAGGCGAGAATCTGAAAATGTGCAGAAAACCACTCGAGTTCCCTACTTCTTTCTTCATCGGTTCGAATCCCGGGCGGTCGCTTCGTGGCGCTTTGCTGGCGCTCGTGATTCCATTTGCGACGGGCATCCCAGTTGCGCACAGTGCTGAGCGCAGCGGGGCAGAAATTGTCAAGGAGGTTTGCGCTTCCTGCCACCAACGCGGCGAAAACGGCGCGCCAGTCATAGGCAACAAGAGCGCGTGGGAAAAGCGCCGGGCGCAAGGGCTATCCAGCTTGTCGCAACATGCGCTGGACGGAATCCGCAACATGCCCGCACATGGCGGCAGTGCCGGTTTGAGCAGTGCTGATCTGGAACGCGCTATTACGTATATGGTGAATCAATCCGGCGGGAATTGGATCGAGCCTGTCAACAAGGAGGCTCCGCCAAAGGTCCGCAGCGGCGAACAAGTGGTCAAGGCCAAGTGCGTTGAATGCCATCTGACCGGAAAAGACGGCGCGCCCAAAATTGGTGACCGTGACGCCTGGGTGGCCCGTGTTCGCCGAGGCCTTGACGCCGTGATTGCTTCGGGAGTCCATGGTCGCGGGTCCATGCCTGCGCGTGGCGGCCTGGCGGATCTGAGCGACGCGGAAATGCGGGCTGCCGTTATCTACATGTTCAACGAAAGCACGGCCCCTACCAAGAAGTGATGAAGGCGCTTTTGGATGACGAGCAGAGGCATTTCGTCCCTCGTTGACACCTTGCGGCACTGGGCCGGCGCAAGGAAGGGCGCGAAAAGGCTTCGTGTTAAAATTTTTTGATACGTTGAAACAGAAAAGTGATGTGGGCGTGCCGCTCGGCCCGCCCCTGTTGCTTGGCGGTGCAACAGGTGCGAATACACAAACAAGATTTGTTCCCGATACAAATCATTGGTCAAGGAATAGTTGATGAAACGAAATGTGCAGAGTGTTTTCCTGAAGGGGCTGCTCGCCGGCTTTCTCGGCAGCTTGTTGATGACGACCGCGGTCGCTCAGACCATCAATATGGGTGCTGCCAACATTGCGGACTTCAAAGTGGTGTATGCCACAGCACAGGACGTGGCCGAAGGCAAGCGCGTGGCGCAAACCACATGCGCAAGTTGCCATGGTATCAACGGCGTCGGTGGTCAAAAGGGTGTTCCCAACATCGCGGGACAGCGGCCGGTTTATCTTCATCTGGAGATGAAGGTCTATCAGGCAGGTGGGCGTGGCGCAAGCGGTATGGCCAATGCGGTCAAGTACCTGAGCGACGATGCCATTATGAAGGTGGCGGCCTATTACGCGAGCCGTGAGCCGGCGGATCCCAGTGGCGCCAGTGTCAAAGCCGCTCCAGCGAAGCCGGACGCGGTAGCGGCTGGCAAGGCAGCAGCCGCAGCCTGCGGTGGCTGCCACGGCGAGGCCGGGGTCAGTAAATTGGCCGGCATGCCCAGCCTGATTGGCATGGATCCCAAGTATTTCATTTCAGCGATCAGCGCCTACAAGGGCGGCCAGCGCAAGAACGACATGATGAAGGCTCTGGTGTCTGAACTGACGGAGGCAGAGATCAGCAATATCGCGCTTTACTATGCGCTGCAAAAGCCGGAGAAGGCGCAGACACCAGCGTCCGGCAATGCCGCTGCAGGCAAGACGGCCGCCGCGGGTTGTGTTGGATGCCACGGCGAGGGCGGCGTGAGCGGTAGTCCGACGACGCCAAGCCTTGCCGGGCAGGAGTCGCAATATTTTGTCAGCGCCATGCGCGCCTATAAGGATGGGTCGCGTAGCGATGCCACGATGAAGGGCCCGGCCGGGTCGCTTGATGAGGCGACGGTCAAGAATCTTTCCGCGTATTACGCGAGCCAGGCCCCACAGGCTGTCAAGGTTGCCAAACCGATGACGGTTGCGGAATGGGCCGAGCGGTGCGACCGTTGCCACGGTGTCAACGGCAACAGTACCGACCCCCGCTCACCGGCTTTGGCTGCGCAACGCGCCGACTACCTCGAGAAGGTGTTGTACGCCTACAAGAAGGGCGAGCGAAAGAGCAAGGAAATGGTCGTGATGACCGAAGCCCTGGATGACGCGTTGGTTGACGGCCTCGCTGCCCACTATGCGCGTCAGAAGGCGCGCGGCATGGCTTACCTCATCCTGCCACCATCGAAGTGACCGTTTGTCCGTGCACTGGTAACGTGCCCGGTTTGCGTTTTTTGAACTTTCAGCCCACCAATTAACGGATAGATTATGAGTACGAGTAACACGCCACTGCATCGACATTACCTGCATTTTTCCGAGTTGCCGACCAGCATGCGCGTTATGCAAACGGCAGTCTTGCTCGTGCTGGGGCTTGCCTACATGTTCGCCGCGCTGTATCTGTTTCACGTTTACTCTGGGCGCGACGGGAATCCCAACAATTTGTCTTATGACGATTTGGTCATTGCATATACGGGTAGCGGCAAGGGATCGCGTCTGGAATCTGCGCTGCGTGGGCCGATGTCGAGCATGCTCCCGCCGGACGAACTCAATGTGCTGGTTTCCTGGGTGCAACAGGGTGCGGACAAGACCAAGTATGAATCGACAATCAAGCCAACGATAGAAAAGCGCTGCCTGAGTTGTCACGACGGCAGCAATCCGCACTTGGTGAGCCTGAATGGATTGGACAATCTGCAAAAGGTGACCGAGCAGGATACCGGCACTGATATCTTCACTTTGGTCCGGGTATCGCATATCCACCTGTTTGGCCTGACTTTCATCTTCTTCCTGGTCGGCAGCATCTTCAGCCATGCCTATTGGCGGCCGGTCTGGCTGAAGGCGACGGTGGTCGCATTGCCATTTGTTTGCCTTTCGCTTGACGTCATTTCCTGGTACCTCGTCAAGTTGTATCACCCGTTTGCTTTCATCACGATGGGTGCAGGCGCGCTGCAGGGCCTGTGTTTTGCGTTCATGTGGGTCACGTCCATGTACCAGTTGTGGTTCTCGGGTACGCCGGAGGCCGTGATGCGCCGTCAAGGTGTGGACGAAATCTCTGTCGGGTAAAGACCAAACAAGCCGCCGCCGCGGGTGGCTGCTGTAGCGCCAGGCTGGTGGCGCGCACCAATAGAACAGGCACCTTGAAGGTGTCTGTTTTCATTTGGTCGGCCCGGAATGGGCGGTAGTCAAGCCGACACGCGAAGTCGGCAGTGGACGTTATAGCCGCAGGCCGAAGCGCTTATGACAGGGCTGGCCAGGGCAACTGCCCGCTGCTGCAGCGTTCGATATCGCCGAGATCGCGCCGGGAACCAACGGTTTGAAAGCCAGATTCAAGCAGTAGGCGGCGCACCGCATCTGCCTGGTCGTAGCCATGCTCCAGCAGCAGCCAGCCGCCGGCATGCAGATGCGCGGGAGCCTGCGCGATGATGCGACGCAGGTCGTCCAGCCCATCATCGCCGGCAGTGAGGGCTTGGACTGGCTCGTGCAACAGGTCCGCCAGATGCCGGTCCTGCGCCGCAATGTAGGGCGGGTTCGAAACGATCAGCTGATAGTGGCCGTCGACGTTTTCCAGCCAGGACCCCTGCTGGAAGGTGATATCGAGATGCAGTCGGGCCGCGTTGGACCGTGCCACCGCCAACGCCTCGGCGCTGAAGTCAGTGGCGCGCACGGATAGCTCGGGCCGGCTGGCTTTGAGCGCCAGTGCGATGGCACCGCTGCCGGTGCCGAGGTCGAGGACCGTTGCTGTCGGCGTGTCAGCGAGCAGCGAGAGCGCCCAGTCGACCAGTGCCTCTGTATCGGGGCGCGGCACCAGCACGCGTGCGTCCACCTGCAGGTCCAGGCCGAAGAATTCCTTGTGGCCCGTGATGTAGGCCAGCGGCTCGCCGCCGCGGCGCCGTCGCACGCCGGCCTCGAACGCCGCTTGAACCGGCGCTGCCAATGCGTCGGTGTCATGGGCCAGCAGCCAGGCACGGTCGTGGGTCGATCGCCCCAGCACGTGCAGCAGCAGCATTTGTGCATCCAAGCGCTCCAGGCCGGCAGCCTGGGCCTTCTGCAGTGCTTGTTCGAGCGTCGTCACGCGATCCTCAGGCGCCGGCGCCGAGTTCCAGCGCGGCCAGTTGCTCTGCCGCCTCATAGGCCTGCAAGGCCTGCACCACGTCGTCCAGGTCACCTTCCATGATGTTGAGCAGTTTGTACAGCGTGAGGTTGATACGGTGGTCGGTCAACCGTCCTTGCGGAAAGTTGTAGGTGCGGATGCGGTCGCTGCGGTCGCCACTGCCAATCAGGCTCTTGCGTTCGGCCGCATCCTTGGCCGCGCGCTCCGACCGGTCCTTTTCCTGGATGCGTGCGGTCAGCACCTTGAGCGCTTGCGCCTTGTTGCTGTGCTGACTGCGGCCGTCCTGGCACTCGGCCACTATGCCAGTCGGAAGGTGCGTGATGCGCACGGCCGAATCGGTCTTGTTGATGTGCTGGCCGCCGGCGCCGCTGGCGCGGTAGGTGTCGATGCGTAGGTCGGCCGGATTGATCTGGATCGCCACCGTCTCGTCGGGCTCGGCCAGCACGGCCACCGTGCAGGCGCTGGTATGGATGCGGCCCTGGGTCTCGGTGGCGGGCACCCGCTGCACGCGGTGGCCGCCGGACTCGAACTTGAGCGCGCCATAGACGTTGTCGCCTTCGATGCGGATCACAACTTCCTTATAGCCACCGAGTTCGCTGGCCGATTCGCTGATGATCTCGGTCTTCCAGCCGCGCCGTTCGCAGTAGCGCGTGTACATGCGCAGCAGATCGGCGGCGAACAGGGCGGACTCATCGCCGCCGGTGCCGGCGCGGATTTCCATGAAAGCATTGCGCGCATCGTCCGGGTCTTTCGGCAGCAGCATGCGCTGCAGTTCATTTTCGAGCTGCGCGATTTCGGCGCTGGCGCCCTCGATTTCCTCCTGCGCCATGGTTGCCATGTCGGCATCGTCCGCGGCGCTGTCCAGCAGATCCTGTGCGGCGGCCAAATCGGCTTCGCGCTGCTGATAGCGCGTCCATCGCGTGGCTACGGCAGCAACCTCGGTGTGTTCGCGCGACAGCACGAGGAACTGCTTCATGTCCTTCATGATGTCCTCGCGCGAGAGCAGGAATTCAAGCTCGCCCAGGCGGTCGGCGTAGCGTGCGAGTTGTTGGCGGAGGAAAGGTTTCATGGGCAAAAGGGGCGGGCAAAGGAAGCGTGGGTCACTGTCATCCCGGATCGGATCCGGGAACCATGGATCGCGGGTCAGGCCCGCCCTGACAGCTAGCGCTCTTTGCGCAGAAAGAAATGCTGGATCGCGGCGCTGGCGCGTTCGCGCGCCTCGTTGTCCCCGGCACGCAGTTCGGCCATGGCGCCGTGCAGCATCTTTTGCGTCAATCCCTTGGACAGCGCTTCGAGCACCGCTTCCACGTCTTCGCCCTTGGCCAGCAGTTTGCGAGCGCGGTTGAGCTCCAGTGCGCGCCACTCGTCGGCCTGGGCGTTGAGCTGCTGGATCAGCGGCACCGAGCCGCGCTGGTCGACCCAGTGCATGAAGCTCTGCACACCCGCATCCACAATCGCCTCGGCCTGCGCCACGGCGGCCTGACGGCTGGCCTGCGCCGTTTGCACGACACTGGCCAGGTCGTCCACCGTGTACAGGTAGATGTCCTCGAGCGCCTTGACTTCGACTTCGATGTCGCGCGGCACGGCCAGATCAACCATGAACATCGGACGGTGCTTGCGCCGCTTCAAGGCGCGCTCGACCGCGCCCAGGCCAATGATGGGCAGCGTGCTGGCGGTGCAACTGATGACGGCGTCAAACTCGTGCAGCCGGTCCGGCAACTCAGCCAGATGCATGACCTCGGCACCGAAGCGGCTTGCGAGCTTCTCGCCACGCTCGAGCGTGCGATTCGCAATCGACATGCTTTTCGGATTCTTCGCGGCAAAGTGCGTCGCGCAGAGTTCGATCATTTCGCCGGCGCCGACAAACAGGACCTTGACCTGGCCCAGGTCCTCGAACAACTGCCCGGCCAGTCGCACACCAGCGGCGGCCATGCTGATCGAGTGCGCGCCAATTTCGGTCGAGGTGCGCACTTCCTTGGCCACCGCAAACGAGCGCTGGAACAACTGGCTCAGCGTCGTGCCCAAGGCGCCTGCGGCTTCAGCGGCGCGTACCGCGTCCTTGATCTGGCCCAGGATCTGCGGTTCGCCCAGCACCATTGAATCGAGTCCGCTGGCGACACGAAAGGCGTGCCGTGCGGCCAATCCGTCTTGCATGGTGTAGGTGTGCGAACGCAGCAACGTCGACGAGACGCCGCCGGACTGGGCCAGCCAGTCCAAGGTGTGCTCGAGCTGGGGTTTGTCGCCGGCGCAGTAGATCTCGGTGCGATTGCAGGTCGAAATCAACGCTGCTTCAGGTTCACGTGTGAACGAATCGCGCAAGGCGCGCAAAGTTGGCTCGACCTGATCGACCGCGAACGCAAAACGACCGCGCAAATCGAGCGGCGCGGTCGTGTGATTAATACCTAAAGCCCAGACTGCCATGGCGCGATTATAAAATCAGCTTGCGCCGACCTGCGGCCGATTACTCTTTTTCTGGAAATAGATGGGTCCGATCGATCTGCTGAACCACTTGCTCAATTGGCTGGCACCGGCCTTGTGGCTGGCCGTGCTGATGCCGCTGCTCGCGCGGTTGGCGATGCGCAGGCAACGTGCCGCCGCTAGGCTGTGGACGCAGATGACGGCCAATTTCACCCTGAACCTGATGGTGCTGGGTCTGGGCCTGTGGTTCTTCGGCCATGACGGCAAGATGGCGACCTATATCGGCATGCTGCTGGCCTGTGCCAGCAGTCAGTGGTTCTTCTTGCGCGCCTGGCGCGCTTGAGCAGATCGCAAAACAGCCTTACTTGTCGGCCTTGAAATTGCTGAAGGTTCGGGTCTGCACCCGGCGCAGGTCCTGCGGCAGGGCGTCGGGTGCGATCATGGTCTTGGCGGCCGCGGCGTCCAGAAAGATGGACTTGTTCTCGGCCACGTCCTTTTTCACATATTTGAGCGATGCCGCGTTCGGGTTCGCATAGAACACCTTGTTGGTCAGCGAGGCATGAACTTCCGGCCGCAGGATGTAATTGATGAACAAGTGGGCGTTCTCGACGTGCGGCGCGTCCTTGGGGATCGCCATCGTGTCAAAGAACAGGGTGGCGCCGGTCTTGGGTACAAAGGCTTCGATCACCACCGGCGGCTTGGCCTTGGCCTCGAGGGCGCGGCTGCGGGCAATGTTGATATCACCTGAGAACCCCATCACCAGGCAGGTCGCGCCGCTGGCCATTTCCTCAATGTAGCCCGACGATGAAAAACGGGTGACGTAGGGACGAATCGACTTGAGCATCTGGGCTGCCACGGCATAGTCCGCCGCGTTGCGGCTGTAGGGTGGCTTGCCGACATACATCAGCGCGGCAGGCAGCACCTCGGATGCGGAATCGAGCACGCTCACGCCGCAGCTCTTGAGCTTGCTGACGTATTTCGGGTCGAACAGCAGACTCCAGGCGTTCTCGGGCATCGGCATGCTTCCCAAGGCGGCCTTGACCTTGTTGACGTTGATGCCGACCGTGACGTAGCCCCACAGCCAGTCGACCAGATAGGCGTTGCCGGGATCGAGCTTGGCCAGTTGCGCCAGCAGGCCCTTGTCCAGATTGCCCCAATTGCTCAGCTTGCTGCGGTCGAGCTTTTGCAGCAAGCCGCCTTCAATCTGCGTTTTGGCGAAGTGCGAGCCCGGCACCACGATGTCGTAGCCGGTCTTGCCGGCGACCAGTTTGGCGTGAAGGATCTCGTTGTTGTCGTAGGTGTCGTAGCGGACCTTGATGCCGGTTTCCTTTTCGAAGTTCTGCAGCGTGTCGTCGGCGATGTAATCGGACCAGTTGTAGATGTTGAGCACCTTGGGCTCGGCGGCATGGACTGCGCCGACGCAAATGAAGGTGCAGGCGGCCCATGCCAGGCCAAGATGTTTCAGATTCAGCGCCATGATGTTCAATCCTCCAGGGTGGGGACAAAATCATAGCAAAGAAGGGGTCAAACTGGGGTAAACAGGTCAACCCGGTCCGTGATGATGGCGTCGGTCCCAAGGTCGAGCAGGCGCTGGGCTGCCCACTCGTCGTTGACGGTGTAGCTCAGCGTGCGCAACCTGGCGCTTCTGGCTTGCGCAACGCTGGCTTTAGTCCATAGCGCATGATCGCAGATGACGGCGACGCAGCCCAGTTCGGCGGCCGTTTCCAGCCAGTCTTTGGGCAGCGTGGCGAGCAACAGGCCGCGCGGCAGATGGGGTGCAACATCGCGCGCTGCTGCCAGTGCGTCGAGCTTGAATGACGTGAGCAGCGGCGGCACGGCAGCACTCTGCCAAAGCCGGGCTGCTTCGCGTGCCACGGCTTCGCCGGTCTGACGTAACAGGCCCGGTGTTGGTTTGATTTCGATGTCCAGGAAGTGCCCGTTTTGCACGCAATAGCGAGCGATGTTCTCAAAACTTGGCAGCGGCTCACCGGCGTAGTGGCGCGAGTGCCAACTGCCGGCATCAAGCTGTGAGAGCGTGCCCCAGGGATGATCGCCACCGACCATGCTGGCTTCGCTACCCAGACGCGTCGGGCCGTCGGTGGTGCGTTGCAGCGTGGCATCGTGCATCAGGAACGGGACGCCATCGGCGCTGAGCTTGACGTCACATTCGAACATGCGGTAGCCGTGGCTTGCGCCCAGACGAAAAGCCGTCAGCGTATTTTCGGGCGCCAGATTGCCCGCGCCGCGGTGCGCGATCCAGCGTGGGTAAGGCCAGTGATCGAACGTGACCACGGGCATCACGGTGCCTCTTTGCGCTTGCCCGTGCTGGCGTCAAAGTAATGGATCTTGTCGGCGCGCGGTGTGACGCAAATGGTGCTGCCAATCGCCGGGACGGGATGTCCTTCTTCGGTTCGCAGGATGACCAGTTCATCGCCGGCGCCGTGGGTCCAGCGGCCATAGACCAGGCGTTCGGCGCCCAGCATTTCGACTGTTTCGACATGCAGCGCCCAACCCGTCTCTGTGATGTCCAGGTGTTCGGGGCGCACGCCGGTGATGATGCCGGGCAGGGCATCGGGCGCGTTCTTCAGCAGGTTCATCGGTGGCGAGCCGATGAAGCTGGCGACAAAAGTGGTCGCAGGCCGGTTGTAGACCTCCTCGGGCGTGCCAAATTGCTCCATGGCGCCCAGATTGATGACGATCATGCGCTGCGCTAGCGTCATGGCCTCGACCTGATCGTGCGTCACAAAAAGCGAGGTGATTCCCAGCTCGCGGTGCAGTTTCTGAATCTCGATACGGGTCTGCGCGCGCAGTTTGGCGTCGAGGTTGGACAGCGGTTCATCGAACAGGAAGACTTTCGGATGGCGCACGATGGCGCGGCCCATGGCGACGCGCTGGCGCTGGCCGCCCGAGAGTTCGCGCGGCTTGCGGTTCAGGAACGGACCGATTTCGAGTATCTTGGCCGCCTTGTCGACACGGGCCTTGATTTCCTCCAGCGGCACCTTGGCAATCTTGAGCCCATAGGCCATGTTGTCAAACACGCTCATGTGTGGGTACAGCGCGTAGTTCTGGAACACCATGGCGATGTCGCGCTCCGATGGTTCGAGATCGTTGACGACGCGTCCGCCAATGGAGATTTCGCCGCTGCTGATTTCCTCCAGCCCGGCCACCATGCGCAACAGCGTGGATTTGCCGCAGCCCGATGGGCCGACGATGACGACGAACTCGCCGGTCAGGATCTCGGCCGTGACGCCATTGATCACTTGGTTCGCGGTCTTGCCGGACCCGTATCGTTTGACGACTTCTTTGAGTGTGATTGATGCCATAGTCTTACTCAGTTGGTGACAGAGCTCTGCTTCGCTTCGGTCTGTCCCGCAAACATATTACTTTTCCGTGTCCACCAGCCCTTTGACAAACCATTTCTGCATCAGCATCACAACCAGGGCGGGCGGCAGCATCGCGAGCAGGGCGGTTGCCATCACCACGTTCCATTCGTTCTGCGAATCGCCGCCGGCCACCATCATCTTGATGCCGACGACCACCGGGTACATTTTTTCCGAGGTTGTTGCCAGCAGCGGCCATAGGTACTGGTTCCAGCCATAAATGAACTGAATCACGAACAACGCAGCGATCGAGGTCTTGGACAGTGGTATCAGGATGTCGATGAAAAAGCGCAGCGGACTGGCGCCGTCCATGCGGGCGGCTTCTGCCAACTCGTCAGGCACCGACATGAAGAATTGCCGGAACAAAAAGGTTGCGGTGGCCGAGGCGATCAGTGGAATGGTCAACCCGGCGTAGGTGTTGAGCATGCCGAGGTCCGACACCACCTTGTAGGTCGGTCCGATGCGTACCTCGACCGGCAGCATCAGCGTGACAAAAATGGCCCAGAAGAAGAAGTTCTTGAACGGGAAGCGGAAATAGACGATGGCAAAGGCCGACAGCAGGGAGATGGCAATCTTGCCGAAGGTGATCACCAGCGCCGTCACCAGACTGACCCACATCATGTGCGCAACCGGCGCCGTGGAGCCGGCACCATAGCCGCCACCGACGAGCGCCTTGCGATAGGTTTCCCACATGTTGCTGCCAGGCAGCATGGGCATTGGCGCTTGCACGATTTCCTGCGCCGTGTGGGTCGACGCAACAAAAGCCAGGTAAATCGGAAAGGCGACGACGATGACGCCCAAAATCATGATGGCATGACCCAGGAACGTCAGAAAGGGACTGCGCTCAACCATGGCGCGAGTGCTCGTGAAGTGCCAAGCGTGGGGGCCTCATCAGTAGTTCACTTTCTTCTCGATAAACTGGAACTGCACCACGGTCAGGGCGATCACGATCGTCATCAGCACAACCGACTGCGCCGCCGAGCCGCCCAGGTCCATGGCCTTGAAACCGTCGTAATAGACCTTGTAGACCAGGATCGACGTCGCTTGCCCCGGTCCGCCGTGCGTCGTGGCATCGACAATGGCAAACGTGTCGAAGAAGGCATAAATCATGTTGATGACGAGCAGGAAGAAGGTGGTGGGCGACAGCAGCGGAAACTGAATCGTCCAGAAGCGGCGCCACGCCTTGGCCCCGTCAATGGCCGCCGCTTCGATCAGGGACTTCGGGATCGACTGCAGACCGGCCAGGAAGAACAGAAAGTTGTAGGAAATCTGCTTCCAAACGGCGGCCATCACGATCAGCGTCATGGCGTGGCTGCCATTGAGCAGGTGGTTCCAGTCGATGCCCAATTTCCCCAAGCCATAGGAAACGACGCCCAGCGAAGGCGAGAACATGAAGATCCACAACACGCCGGCGACCGCCGGTGCCACGGCATAGGGCACGATCAACATGGTCTTGTAGAACATGGCGCCCTTGATGACGCGATCAGCAAAAATCGCGAGCATCAGGGACAGGCCGATACCCAGTACCGCGACCAGCAGCGAGAAAATGGCGGTGGTCTTGAAAGACGTCAGGTAGCTGGCATCATTCCACAGGCGGTTGAAATTTTCCATTCCAACCCACTGTGTTGAAATGCCGAACGCGTCCTCAATCTGAAAGGACTGCAGCAAAGCCTGTGCAGCCGGCCAGAAAAAGAACACGCTGATCACCAGCACCTGTGGCGCGATCAGCAGCCAGGGCAGCAGTGGGGCTCGGAACTGGACGCGTTTTTCCATAACGGGGCTGGCATGGCCAGCCGACCACCTTTCCAGACGTGTTCAGGACCTACTTGTTGGCTTTTTCGAAACGTTCCAACTGTTCGTTGCCCCGTTTCACAATCGCCTGCAGTGCTTCCTTGGCCGACTTCTTGCCGCTCCAGACCTGTTCCAGTTCTTCATCCTCGATCTGGCGGATCTGCACATAGTTGCCCAGACGGATGCCACGGCTCTTGTCGGTCACCTTGCGGATCATTTGCTGTACCGCAATGTCGGTACCGGGCTTTTCCTTGTAGAAGC
Organism: uncultured beta proteobacterium; assembly: GCA_903828665.1. Lineage (GTDB taxonomy): Bacteria > Pseudomonadota > Gammaproteobacteria > Burkholderiales > Burkholderiaceae_C > Rhodoferax. Next base: position 15,096 of record CAIKMZ010000060.1, on the reverse strand, counting down.
CGGATTTTTCAGTCAACTGGTAGGCTGCCGTGGTGATGGGCAGATAGCCGGTGCGCTTGTGGCTGGCGGACTGCACTTCGGGCCTGGAGATGAAGTTGAAGAAGTCGGCTACACCCTTGTATTCAACAGGCTTCTTGCCGGCCATGACCCACAGGCTGGCGCCGCCGATCACGGTGTTTTGCGGTGCACCGGGAACGTCCGGGTAATAGGGCAGGGTGGCCAGGGCGTAATTGAACTTGGCGTTCTTGGCGACGTTGCCATAGAAGCCGGCCGAGGTCGTGATCATCGCGCATTCGCCAGAAATGAAAGTCGCCTCAGGCACGTTTTCACGGCCCTTGTAGATGAACAGGCCCTGCTTGGCCATGTTGGCGAGATTTTCAATATGGCGCACATGCAGCGGCGAGTCCACTTTCAGGCGCGCATCCATGCCGCCCAGACCGTTGGACTTGCTGGCGAACTCCACGTTGTGCCAGGCCGAGAAACTCTCCAACTGGGTCCAGCTTTGCCAAGCGATCGTGAGCGGGCATTTATGGCCGCTGGCCTTGAGCTTGGCAGCTGCCAGCGCCACTTCCGGCCATGTGGTCGGTGGCTTGTTGGTGTCAATGCCGGCGGCTTTGAAGGCATCCTTGTTGAAGTAGAAAATTGTGGTCGAGCTGTTGAACGGGAAGCTCAGCATCTGGCCGTTCGGTGCTGTGTAATAGCCCGCAACCGCGGAAACGTAAACGGTCGGATCAAATTTGTACCCGGCATCCTTCATGACCTGACCGACGGGCACGATGGCGCCTTTGCTGGCCATCATGGTGGCGGTGCCGACCTCGAACACCTGCAGGATGTTGGGGGCATTGCCAGCGCGAAACGCTGCAACTGCCGCGGTCATGGATTCAGCATAGCTACCCTTGTACGTGGGAATTACCTTGTATTCCTTTTGGCTGGCGTTGAATTCCTTGGCCAAGTCGTTGACCCACTCGCCGTTGACAGCGGTCATCGAATGCCACCACTGGATTTCGGTCTGGGCCTGGGCCGATACGGTAAAAGCCGCTGCGAGGGCAACGGCAGCAATCTTGAAATTCATATCATCTCCTTCGTGGAAAAACTCAAGCATAGCGCCAGATTGTGACGACAAGGCGTCAAAAGCATGCCAATAAGCGCAAAGCTTGATTAAGCACACATTGTTCGTGGCGGCGCATCCGGGTTTTCATCAGGACGGGGCTGAAGAAATGCGCCTCGCAAACCGCAAGCATCATCCAGCCAATCGTGCGCGGCATGTTGCCGATCGGGAAACAGCAGCCCTGACAGGACTGGAGGCATTCGTCCACGATTGACGTGCATCAATGCCGCCGCGGCATACGTGTCTATGCTCTAGCCGTGCAAGTGTTTCAACGATGCTTGCGCCGTCGCAGTGCTGCGACACCCGTGGACTCACGCCAATGGCATTGAATTTCCCATCTGTCATGCAGACCAAGGTCCTGATCATCGGCGGCGGCGTCACCGGGACCGCGCTGGCGCGTGACCTCGCCTTGCGCGGTGTCGACTGCATTCTGGTCGAGAAGAGCGACATCAACGCCGGTGCCTCTGGGCGCAACCATGGCCTGCTGCACAGCGGCGCGCGTTACGTCGCGGGCGACGCCGATGCAGCCATGGAGTGCCGCGCCGAGGGCGACATTCTCAAGCGCGTGGCCGCGCAGACGATCCAGGACACGGGCGGCTTTTTCGTTGCGGTGCAAGGGGATGACGAACGCTACATCGCCGACTTCCCAGCGCAGTGCGCGCGCTCGGGCATCACGGCGCGCGCGGTCGATGTCGCCGCCGCACGCGAGCAGGAAACCGCGCTCTCGGAGCGCGCGATCGCGGTGTTCGAAGTGCCCGATGCGGCGATCGACCCGTTTCGGCTTTCGCTGGAGAGCATGGCGCAAGCGCGCAGCCTGGGCGCGCGGCTGATGCGGCGCACGCGTGTGGTCGGCTTCGAGCGCGAGGGCCGGCGCATTCGCGCCGTGCGCCTGCAGTCCTTGACAGGCGGCGATGAGGTGCGGGTCGAAGCCGAGCAGGTGGTCAATGCCGCTGGCGCCTGGGCGCGGGACGTTGCGCTGCTGGCCGGCGCGTCGATCGCGATGACGTATGCCAAGGGCACGCTGCTGGTCACGCACACCCGTCTGGCAAGTCGCGTGATCAATCGCCTGCGTCGTCCCGGCAATGGCGACATCATGATGCCCGGCGGCACGGTCTCCATCGTCGGCACGACATCGTCGCGTGTCGACGTGCTGGAAGACATTCGCCCCACGACCGCCGAGGCCGATCTGATCATTGCCGAAGCGGCGCCGATGCTGCCGGGGCTGGTGAGCGCCCGCTTCATCCGCGCTTACGCCGGCGTACGCCCGCTGCTGGGCTCCGCCGGAACCGCAGACAGCCGTGTCGTCTCGCGTGGCTTCGCGTTGATCGACCATGAGATGCACGGTCTGGACAATTTCGCGACACTGACCGGCGGCAAGCTCACCACCTGCCGGTTGATGGCCGAACGCGCAGCCGATCTGGTCTGCCGGCGTCTGGGCGTGACGCGACCCTGCCTCACTGCCACGACGCTCTTGCCGCACGCAACCGAGAGTGCCTGGACGGAGCCGGCTCACTCGGCGCGCGAATGGGTGCGCGCCCATCAAGGGGATGACACGCTGCTGTGCGAATGCGAAATGGTGCAGGGCAGCGCCGTCGATGCCATCTACGCTGCGATGCGTGCGGCCGGCGACACCGCGACACTGACCGACATCGGCTTGCGCAGCCGCGTCGGCAAAGGCGCCTGCCAGGGCGCCTTCTGCGGCCTGCGCACCGTGGCGCATCTTTATCAAACAGGTGATTTCCAGGCGCAGCGGGGCCTGGCCGAGATCGTCGATTTCTTCAGTGAACGCTGGCGCGGCCAGCGTCCTGTCCTGTGGGGCGAGCAACTGGCACAGGCCGAGCTGGCTGAGGCCCTGCACTGCGGCCTGTTCGGTGAAGAGTTGCGGCAATCGGCGCTGTTCGCCGCTGTCGTGCGCGAGGTCAGACCGTGAGCGGTGCAGCGGCCACGCGCTACGACGTCGCCGTCATCGGTGCCGGCATGGCGGGTATGGCGGCGGCGCTGTTTGCCGCCGAGCGGGGCCTGTCATGCGTTCAGGTCGGCAGCGGCGGCGGCATCCTGTTCGCCAGTGGCCTGCTGGATCTTCTGGCCGTGCATCCGGTCGCAGAGCATCGTCTGTGGCAATCCCCCTACGATGCTCTGGCAACACTCGCAGGCGAGCAACCCGGGCATCCGCTCGCACGGGTCGATCCGACCTCCATTCGTGCGGCCTTCCAGAGCTTCGTGGCCGCCCTGACTTCTGCGGGACTGGCGTATGCGCCGCTCGGTGAGCGCAACAGCAACCTGCTCACCTCGATCGGAACGGTCAAGACCAGCTTTGGCGTGCCGATGACGATGGCGGCGGGCGTTGACGCGCTGGAGCGCCGCCTGCCTTGTCTGCTGGTGGATTTTCGCGGCCTGCGCGAGTTCAGCGCACGCCAGATCGCCGCGACGCTCGCCGATGACTGGCCGGATCTGCGTCATCAGCGCATTGACTTTCCGGGCTTCGAAGCCGTGCCCGAGGTCTACGCCGTCCATCTGGCGCGCGCCCTGGAAACACGGGCAACGCGCGAGCGCACGATTGCGCTGATCAAACCGCTGCTCGGCGACGCGCGTGTGGTCGGGCTGCCGGCGCTGCTGGGCCTTGCGCGATCGCAGGAAGTTCACGCGGCATTCGAAGCCGGCCTGGGTGTGCCGGTGTTCGAGATCCCGACCATGCCGACATCGGTGAGCGGACTGCGTTTGCTGGGCGCCCTCGAGTCCGTTGTCTCATCGCGTGGCGTGAGGCGGCGCCAACTCTCCAGCGTGCGCGCGCTGACGTTCGAAGGCGACACGGCGCTGCTGCAACTCGACGGCGCACCCGGCGGCGAGCGCATCAGCGCCCGCGCGGTGGTACTGGCCACAGGGCGCTTCAGCGGCCACGGACTCACGGCCGATCGGCAGTCGGTGCGCGAGAGCATTCTGGGTTTGCCGGTGCAGCAGCCCGGGGGGCGCGACGCCTGGCACCAAGACGACTTTCTCGATCCGGCGGGTCACGCCATCAACCGCGCCGGCTTGCGGACAGACGAGGTCTGGCGACCGCTCGACGCAACCGGAAAGCCGGCGTGGAAGAGCCTCTTCGCGATTGGCTCCATCCTGGCCGACCAGGACTGGATGCGCGCCAAGTGCGGCTCGGGACTCGCGATTGCGACGGCCTGGGCGGCGATCGAGCAGGTCGCGCAGCCGTTGCGTGAGACACAGGCGCCCTAGGATCATGTCGCACACACTCTTTCATGCCGCCCTGGACGCATCGTTGCTGCTGTGCGCACTGGGCCTGCTCTGGCGCATGTCGACCTGGTACCGCTTGCGCATCGGGCCGGATGTGCAGGACGTGACGCTGGTCCATCGCTTGCGCGCGCTGTTGCGGGGTCTTGCTGCCGCACTCTTTACGCGGCGTGCGTTTCACGTCGGCGCTGCCCTGTTGCTCGATGTCTTGCTGCAGCGCCGCTTGTACCGTAGCGACAAGTCGCGCTGGTTGACGCACCTGTTGATCTTCGTCGGTTTCATGGGCTTGCTGTTGATGCATGCGCTCGCGGCTGTTGTGACTCTGAAACTGTTCACGGGCTACGAGTCCACTCGAAATCCGTATCTCTTTCTGCGCAATCTGTTCGGGGCGATGGTGGTGGTCGGACTGGCCTTCTTCCTCTTCGGATTGCGGCACCGGCGCCGGCACACGCGCCATGCGCCGGCACGTCGGCCCAGGGACGCGGCCTTCGTCGTGCTGCTGGGCTTTGTCCTGGCGACAGGCTTTCTGCTCGAAGCCGACAAGATCGTCTCACCGCAGGTTTTCTACCGCATGGCCAAGGAGTTCAACGGCAGCGCCGATCCGGCCGAGCTCAAACCGCTGCGCGCATTCTGGGCCAGCGAGTTCGGCGTGGCGTTTGATGATCTGACGGTGCCGATCGCACCGGATTTGCTGCGACAAGGGCGTGCCATGCATGAGGCCGATTGTGAAACCTGCCACGCCGGCGCAGCCTCCGCATTTGTCTCCTACCCGGTCTCGCGCGTGCTGGCGCCGCTGGCCCGTGTGCTCGACGCGGGGCAGGCGCCAACCTGGCTGCTCTATCTTCACGTATTCGCCTGCTTCATCGGCCTTGCGACCCTGCCGTTTACGCGCTTTTACCACGCGTTCGCGGCACCGATCAGCCTGCTGGTCAATGGCGCCGGGCCGGGCCGGGCCTTGTCGAGCGCCGGTCGCGCAGTGCGGCGCGCACTGGCCCTGGATGCTTGCGTGGGCTGCGGTATCTGCGACGCACACTGCTCGGTGGCTCCGCTGGCGCGTCATCTGGACAACCGCTATCTGCTGCCATCGCACAAGCTTATCGCCACCGGCGAGCTGACCCGCGGCCGCTTGCTGCCGTCCGGTCACCCAACTGACGGCGCACGGGACGCGGCATGGAGGGCGGCCGAAGGCGCCTTCGGCTGCACCGACTGCGGACGCTGCACCAGCGTCTGCCCGGTGGGGCTGGATCTGGACGACCTGTGGCAGTCCGGGCGCGCCGACCTCGCTCGAGCGGGCTTGACGGCGCCGGCGCAGTGGGTGCGGGCACGTCCCGCACTGGCGTGGGCCGAGTTGCTGCAGAGCGATTCCTGGCCGCGCAGTTTCTTCGATCCAGACGCACGCGATGCGCCGCTCTCCGCGGATCGAAGCAGTTTCTCGCGCTGCGTGCAGTGCCAGACCTGCACCAACGTCTGTCCGGTGGTGGCGCACAGCACAGATCCGGGCAGCGGCGTTGACCTGACGCCGCAGAAGGTGATGAACCTGCTGCGGCTCGGTCTGCGCGACCTGGCAATGGGCTCAAGCATGGTCTGGAGTTGCGCCACCTGCTACCAGTGTCAGGAGCACTGCCCGCAAGGCATACGCGTGGCCGACATCATGCTTGAGTTGCGCACGCTGGCCGTGCAGCGCCTTGGAACGGTACGCAGCCAGAAGGAATTTTCATGAAATACGCGCTGTTCCTGGGCTGCAAGATTCCATCCCGGTTGCCGGCCTACGCCGCTTCGACGCGTGCCGTGTTCCAGCACCTCGGCGTCACGTTGCTTGATCTGGATTTCAACTGCTGTGGCTATCCCGCCCGCAGCGTCAGCCGCGACGGCTTCGTGCTGGCCGCAGCCCGCAATCTGGCTCTGGCCGGGCAAGCCGGACTGAACGTGCTGACGCCTTGCGCCTGCTGCTTCGGCACGCTGCGCCATGCAATCGCTTTGCTTGATGAGGACGCGGCGCTACGCGCGCGCATCACGCAGGCGCTGGCCGCTGAGGGCTTGGCCTGGTCGGGCGCGATCGAGGTCGAGCATGTCTTGCCTGTGCTCGCGCGCGTGATCGGCGTTGACGCGCTGGCTGCGGGCGTGCGCGCGCCGCGCACCGGTTTGCGTGTGGCCGCGCAGTACGGCTGCCACACGCTGCGTCCGAGCAACATGGCACGCTTTGACAACCCGCTGGCGCCGACGATTTTCGAAGACCTGATCAGCCTGACCGGCGCGACCCCCATCGACTGGCCGCGCCGGCTCGATTGCTGCGGCGACCCGCTGCACGATGCTAATGCGCCGCTGTCCGAGACGATGACCCGCGCCAAGATCGCCGACGCCCTGGCCAGTGGCGCCGAAGTGATGTGCACGGCCTGCCCGCATTGCCACCTTCGCTTCGACGGGGTTCAGTCGGATACGGCCGATGCGTCAATCCGCACCTTGCTGTACACACAGCTCCTGGGACTGGCACTGGGACTGCCGGCCAAATCCCTCGGACTCTAGAAACGAAAGGCATGCCGTGGACGAACGAATCGCTGCCGTGAGCAACCCGCTGGTTCTGGCCATTGACCAGGGAACGCACGCGAGCCGTGCACTGGTGTTTGATCGACACGGGCGCACACTGTCGAGCGGCGTGGCCAACATCAGCATCACCTACCCGCAGACGGACTGGGCCGAGCAGGATGGCGACGAGATCGTGGAGTCGGTGCGCATGGCCGCGACGCAGGCCTTGCAGGCGTTGGGGTCGCGACGCCAAGACGTGGTGGCCGCGGGGCTCTCCAGCCAGCGCTCCAGCGCGATCTGCTGGGACCGGGTCACGGGAGAGCCGCTGTCGCCGATCTTCAGTTGGCAGGACCGGCGCGCCCACGCCTGGATTGACCAGTTGCAAGCGCACGCCGATGCCGTGCATCGCAAGACCGGGCTCTTTCTCTCGCCGCACTATGGCGCCAGCAAATTGCGCTGGGCGCTCGACCATCTGCCCGCCGTGCGTGCCGCGCTTGAGAAACAGACCCTGTGCTGGGGACCGATGGCGAGCTTTGTCGTGTTTCGCCTGTGCGCCGAGCGGCCCTTTCTGGCCGATCCACAGTGCGCCGCGCGTACCCAGTTGTGGAACCTGCGCACGCATGACTGGGACCCGGACCTGCTCGCGCTGTTCGGTCTGCCACCAGGCTTTCTGCCGCGCAGCGTGCCGACCTGTCATGCCTGGGGAACACTGGACCTGGGCGGCGCTGCCATTCCCCTGACAGCGGTCAACGGCGACCAGTCGGCGGCGGTCTTTGCCTTTGGCTGGCCCGAAGCCGATTCGGCCTATATCAACATCGGCACCAGCGCCTTTGTGCAACGCGCACTCACCGATTTCCCGGGCCAGGTACCACGCCAGTTGACCGGCATCATCCTGGACGACGGCGCGAGCCGCGTCTACATGGTCGAAGGCAATGTGAACGGTGCCGGCACGGCGTTGGAGTGGGTCCGAAAGGAGTTTGGCATCGACCATCTCGCGAACCAGCTGCCGCAGTGGTTGGCACGGCCTGATGAGCCGCCGCTGTTCCTCAACGGCATCGCAGGCTTGGGCGGACCGTTCTGGCAGCCTGAATTCCAGTCGCGCTTTGTCGGCGAGGCCGAGCCCTGGCTCAAGGCCGTGGCGGTGGTCGAGAGCATGGCCTTCCTGCTGCAGGCCAACATCGATCACATGAACAGCCATGTGCCGGCGGCGCGGCGCATCCGTGTCAGCGGTGGCGTCTCACTGCTCGACGGTCTGTGTCAGCGCATGGCCTGCATCAGCGGCCTGCCGGTCCACCGGCGCGACGATCCGGAAGCGAGCGCGCGCGGCATCGCCTATCTGGCTTGCGGACGGCCCTCTGACTGGAACCAGGGCGCGCACGAGGATATCTTTCCGGCGAACAGCAATGCGGCGCTGCAGGCGCGCTACCGGCGCTGGCGCGCGCTGATGGCGCAGGCCACCGGTGTCTAGGCCGGGCGTGCACGCGCTGACTGCGAAATGAGGGAGATAATTCAGCATGTCCATGGCACTGAGTGAGTGGCTGCCGCCGCAGGCGCAGAACATCCTGTTGGTCCTGTTTCTCTCGTTTCTGATCGGACTTGAGCGGGAGGGGAAGAAAGCGGTCGCTGAAATCTATGTGTTCGGTGGCGTTCGCACCTTTCCGCTGATCGGCCTGATCGGCTACGCGATGGCTTCCGTGTCGGGGAACCAGATCCTGCCGCTGGCACTTGGATTCATCGCGGTTGCAGGATTCCTCTTGCTGTCGTACTGGCACAAACTGGTCACGGGCGAATTGGTCGGGCTCACGACCGAACTGGCCGGCCTCATCACCTACCTGATCGGCGCACTGGTGTCCCAGCAGCATTTGTGGATGGCCACGACGCTCGGTGTGGTCAGCATGCTGCTGCTCGAGCTCAAGGGCGGCCTGGAAGGACTGGCCCGGCGCATCGCGCCCGAAGATGTTGTCACGTTCACCAAATTCTTGATGTTGACGGCGGTGATCCTGCCGATCCTGCCAAACGAGGGCTTCAGCCAGTTTCAGATCAATCCGTTCAAGACCTGGCTGGTGGTTGTCGCGGTGAGCGCGGTGTCGTATGGCAGCTATGTCATTCAGAAGCTGTCCAAAGGCCAGGGCGGCGTGATCCTGGCCTCGGTCCTGGGCGGCGCCTATTCGTCGACCGTGACCACCGTGGTTCTGGCCAAGCGCTCGGCCAAGGAGAGCATGCCCCATTTGTTCGCTGGCGGGATCCTGATTGCATCGGGCGTGATGTACCTGCGGCTGGCTGTGCTGCTGGCTTTGTTCAACCGGGAGTTGATGATGGCGCTGGGGCCTTCGTTTCTTGCATTGGGTGTTCTGGCGATTGGCATCGGCTGGGTCTGGGCTCAGCGGCGCGATGCCGGCAGCGATGCGATCCAGGAACCGGCTGCGCCGCGCAATCCGCTTGAGCTGCGCGCGGCGCTTCTCTTCACCCTGCTGTTTCTTGCCATGCTGATAGCGACCCATCTCACCGCCGTCTACCTCGGGCGCGCAGGCGTCTATACGCTGTCGGCGATGATGGGTGTTGCCGATATCGACCCCTTCATCATGGGCATGACGCAGGCGTCCGGTACGGTGACGCCGCCGTCGGTTGCGGCGATCGGGATACTGGTTGCGGCCGCCAGCAACAATGTGGCCAAAGGGGCCTATGCGTACTTCCTCTCGCGCCGCGCGGCCGGCATCCAAAGCGCCTTTTTGTTGGTCGGGCTGTCGGTTCTGGGGTTGATGCCTTTGCTGTGGCTGATTTGAGCGCGGCTCGGAAAATGTCCGATCACTGGCGTTGCGGTGGCCGGGCGCGAGTTACCAGCCGGGCCGCAGGTGAATGCTGCACTGCGGTAATATCCCTAACCCGATGAACGTCCCGACTCAGCCCCATCCACTGCCTGGCACGCCAGTGCACCCGCCGCACGAACACGCCCGCATTCGGGAAATTCCGTACAACTACACCTCGTTCTCCGACCGCGAAATCGTCATCCGTCTGCTCGGCGCGAACGCCTGGGATTTGCTCAATCGCCTGCGCGAGGAACGCCGCACAGGGCGCTCGGCGCGCATGCTCTACGAAGTTCTCGGCGATATCTGGGTGGTGCAGCGCAACCCCTATCTGCAGGATGACCTGCTCGACAACCCGAAGCGCCGCGTGCTGCTGGTCGAGGCGCTGCAGCACCGCTTGTCGGAAGTGCAGAAGCGCCGCACGCCCGACACCGATCCGGAACGCGATGCCATGGTGGGCGACCTGCTGCTGGCGGCCGACAAGGCAGTGCTGTCGTTCGACGCGGCCTTTGTCGAAGTCGCAGCGCTGCGGCGCAAGACCCAGCGCGTGCTGAGCCGCTTGACGGCCAAGGACAACATCAAGTTCGACGGCCTGTCACGCGTCAGCCATGTGACGGACGCGACCGACTGGCGCGTCGAGTATCCGTTTGTCGTGCTGACGCCCGACAGCGAGGCCGAGATGGCGGGTCTGGTCAAGGGCTGCATCGAGCTCGGGCTGACCATCATCCCGCGCGGCGGTGGAACCGGCTACACGGGCGGGGCGATTCCGCTGACCTGGAACAGCGTCGTCATCAACACCGAGAAGCTCGAGGCCATGACGGAAGTCGAGATGGTGCTGCTTCCCGGTATTGATCGCCCCGTGGCAACGGTCTGGACAGAGGCCGGCGTGGTAACGCAGCGCGTCTCGGACGCGGCCGAGCGCGGCGGCTTTGTCTTTGCGGTGGACCCGACTTCGGCCGAAGCCTCGTGCATCGGCGGCAACATCGCGATGAACGCTGGCGGCAAGAAGGCCGTGCTGTGGGGCACGGCGCTCGATAACCTCGCGAGCTGGCGCATGGTGACACCGCAGGCCGAGTGGCTGGAGGTGACACGGCTGCAGCACAACCTGGGCAAGATCCACGATGCCGCGCTGGCCAGCTTCGAGCTCAAGTACTTCAAGGCTGACGGCAATACGCTGCTGCGCACCGAGCGTCTCGACATTCCCGGCGGCGCGTTTCGCAAGGCGGGCCTGGGCAAGGACGTGACCGACAAGTTTCTCAGCGGCCTGCCGGGGATCCAGAAGGAAGGCTGCGACGGCCTGATCACGAGTGCGCGCTGGGTCGTGCACCGCATGCCAAGCCACACGCGCACGGTTTGTCTGGAATTCTTCGGCAATGCGCGCGATGCCGTGCCCAGCATCGTCGAGATCAAGGACTTCATGTTCGCCGAAGCGGCGCGCAGCGGTGTCCTGCTCGCGGGCCTGGAGCACCTTGACGACCGCTACTTGAAGGCGGTGGGTTATGCCACCAAGTCGCGGCGCGGCGGACTGCCCAAGATGGTGCTGGTGGGCGACATCGCCGGCGACGACGCCGATGCCGTGGCGCGCGCAACCTCCGAGGTGGTGCGCATCGCCAATTCGCGCAGCGGCGAGGGCTTCATCGCCATCGCGGCCGACGCGCGCAAGAAGTTCTGGGCCGACCGCAAGCGCACGGCCGCGATCTCGCGCCACACCAACGCCTTCAAGATCAACGAAGACGTGGTGATCCCGCTGCCGCGCATGGCCGAATACACCGATGGCATCGAGCGCATCAACATCGAGTTGAGCCTGCGCAACAAGATTGCGCTGTGCGATGCGCTGGAAGAATTCTTCGCCAGCGGCAATCTGCCGCTGGGCAAGAACGACGACGCCAGCCAGATCCCGGCGGCCGAGTTGCTCGAAGACCGCGTGGCCCAGGCACTGGCACTGATCCAGGACGTGCGCGGCCTGTGGCAGGGTTGGCTGCGTGACGTTGACACGCTGTTTGTGCAGTTGCAGGACCACAGCCTGCGCGCGAGCTGGAAGACGCAATTGCGCGCGCCCTTGCAGAACCTCTTCAGCGGCGGCGCCTTCGAGGCCATTCTGGCCGAATGCGACGCCGTGCACCAGCGCGTGCTCAAGGGGCGCGTCTGGGCGGCGCTGCACATGCATGCCGGCGACGGCAATGTGCATACCAACATCCCGGTCAACAGCGACGACTACGAGATGCTGCAGGCAGCGCACGGCGCGGTCAAACGCATCATGGCGCTGGCGCGTTCGCTCGACGGCGTGATCTCGGGCGAACACGGCATCGGCATCACCAAGCTCGAGTTCCTGTCCGATGAAGAACTGCGCCCCTTCACCGAATACAAGGCCCGGATCGATCCGCAAGGGCGTTTCAACAAGGGCAAGTTGCTGCGCCATGTCGCCGCACTGTCGCCATCAGCGCCGGACTTGCGCGCGGACCTGACCAATGCCTACACGCCGAGCTTCGGCCTGATGGGGCACGAGTCGCTGATCATGCAGCAGAGCGACATCGGCGCCATCGCCGACAGCGTGAAGGACTGCCTGCGCTGCGGCAAGTGCAAGCCGGTCTGTTCCACGCACGTGCCGCGCGCGAATCTGCTCTACAGCCCGCGCAACAAGATTCTGGCCACCTCCTTGCTGGTCGAGGCCTTTCTCTACGAAGAGCAGACCCGGCGCGGCATCTCCATCCGGCACTGGCAGGAGTTCGAGGACGTGGCCGACCATTGCACGGTGTGCCACAAGTGCCTGTCACCGTGCCCGGTGAAGATCGACTTTGGCGACGTCACGATGAACATGCGCAACCTGCTGCGCAAGATGGGCAAGAAGAGCTTCCGCCCGGCCGGTGTCGCCGCCATGTTCATGCTGAGCGCCACCAGCCCGGAGACGATCCGGATGGCGCGCTCGGTGATGGTCAATGTCGCGATCCGCGCGCAACGTTTTGCCGCCGACCTGTTCAAGGTTATTTCGCGCCGGCAGACCAAGGCGCCACCGGCCACGGTCGGCACCGCGCCGCTGAAGGAACAGATCATCCACTTTGTCAACAAGAAGATGCCCGGCGGCCTGCCCAAGAAGACGGCGCGCGCGCTGCTTGACATCGAAGACAAGGACTACGTCCCCATCATCCGCGACCCGCAGACCACGAACGCCGAGACCGAGGCCGTGTTCTACTTTCCCGGCTGCGGCTCGGAGCGATTGTTCAGCCAGGTCGGTCTGGCGACGCAGGCCATGCTGTGGCACGCCGGCGTGCAGACGGTGCTGCCGCCGGGCTACTTGTGCTGCGGCTACCCGCAGCGCGGCAGCGGCCTGTTCGACAAGGCCGAGAAGATCATCACCGATAACCGCGTGCTGTTCCACCGCGTCGCCAACACCCTGAACTACCTCGACATCAAGACCGTGGTGGTGAGCTGCGGTACCTGCTACGACCAGTTGCAGGGTTACGAGTTTGACCAGATCTTCCCCGGCAGCCGCATCATCGACATCCACGAGTACCTGCTGGAGAAGGGTATTACCCTGCCGAACGCGGGCTCGTTCCTGTTCCACGACCCCTGCCACAGCCCGATGAAGCTGCAGGAACCGATCAAGACCGTGCGCGCGCTACTCGGCGACAAGGTGATCCAGTCCGAGCGCTGCTGCGGTGAATCGGGCACGCTGGCCTTGAATCGTCCCGATGTTTCGACGCAGGTGCGCTTTCGCAAGGAAGAAGAGATCCGCAAGGGTGAACTGCAACTGCGGGAAATGGGCGGCCTGGGTGCCAAGGAAAACATCAAGATGCTGACCTCGTGCCCGGCCTGCCTGCAGGGCCTGAGCCGCTTCGGTGACGACCTGCAGAACGGCCTTCTGGAGGCCGATTACATCGTGGTCGAGATGGCCAACCAGATCCTGGGTCAGCAGTGGCTGCCCGACTACGTCAAGCGCGCCAACGCGGGCGGCATCGAGCGCGTTCTGGTGTAGCTGAAAAATGCGCTGCGCGCACTGAGTTCACGATCATGGCCCGCATCCTGTGCGTGTGGGAACTGGGCTCCGACCTCGGGCATTTGAGCCACTTGCGCCTGCCCATCGAGGTGGCGCTCGCCCTCGGGCACGAGGTCTGCCTGGCTGCGCGCCAGTTGGACCGCATTGCATCGGTGCTGGGCGACCTGCCGATCACCTGTCTGCAGGCGCCGTTCAAACAGAATGCACAAGCCGCAGACCAGTCGGCCGTCCCGAGCTACACGCACCTGATGGCGCGCCAGTGTTTCTCCGGTGTCGACGAGCTGAGGAGCTATCTGCGCGCCTGGCGTTCGCTGTTCGACCTGGTTCAGCCGGATCTGGTCCTGTTCGAGCACAGCCCGACGGCCTTGATTGCCGCGCGTTCCTATGGTTTCAGGAAGGTGCTGGTCGGCAACGGGTTTGCCATTCCGCCGCTGCCCGTCGAAGCGTCAGCGCCGTTCGCCCCGTTTGCCACCACACCCCGAACACCCGAGGTCCTTGCCGGCCTGCATTCGGATGATGATGTGTTGCTGACCGTGATCAACCGCTCACTGGAGGGCCTCGGCGCAGCGCCGCTCTCAGCCTTGCGCGAGATCTATGCCCAGGCCGACGCGCAGTTCCTGATGACCCTGCCCGTGCTCGATCACTTCGGCCAACGCCCGGGGCAGCGTTACCTCGGCGTCGAGCCGCTGAAGAGCCGAGTGGTGCCGCAGTGGCCGGCAGTGGCAGGTCCGAAAGTGTTTGGCTATTTGAACGTGATCCCCTCGCTGGAGCGCCTGTTGCAGGACTTGCGGTCAGCCGGGGTCTGCGCACTGCTCCATGTGCGCGGTTTGCCGCCGGCTCTGCGCGACGCCTATACCAGCGCGCATCTGCATTTCACCGATCAGTTGCTGGACTTGTCGGCAGTGGCCGCTCAAGCGGCGTGGGTCGTCAACCATGGCAACCACAGCACGCTGGCCTGCTTTGTGCGCGCCGGCATTCCGCAGTTGTTGATACCGCTGCACCAGGAGCATTTGTTTGCAGCGATGAACCTGGTGGCGCAGGGCGGCGCCGTCATGGCCTACCAGGACCAGAACGGCTTCATGAAGGAAATTGCACTCCTGAATTCGGACCCGCAGATCAGACGGTGCGCCGCACAGGTCCGGGCCCAATGTCCGGCGCCTGAATCTTTGGACGCGGAAGGATTTATCCGGCAAACCTTGCAGGCTTTACTGGGCTGAAGCTCGGCAGCAACAAGGGCTATACATCGTGGGGGGCGTGTGTTGTAATAAAAAGTAAAAGAAGTCCTTGGTCTTATGGGAGTACGACCGCATTCTGGAGTTGCATCATGCCGCGTCGTGCTTCGCTGAACCATGTCTTTCGCACCATCTGGAATCCGACCTTGGGCGTCATGGTCGCCGTCGCGGAGATCTGTTCGGGTGGCGCACGCT
>CAIKMZ010000059.1 GCA_903828665.1 uncultured beta proteobacterium | reverse complement strand
GACTGCAATTGCGATCGTTCGTCGTCACTCAATACCAATTCGGATTTCGGTCTGCCTGTTTTCATCGCGGTATCTCCGTTCCAAAGATACCGCAAATGCATGCAAGACTAATGCCAGTTATTTGCGGGACAGGACACTAGGATGTCGTTGATGATGGCCAGCAGATGCCGGCTCGCGCCGTCGATCTTTTGCAGGCGTTCGGCCTGCTGCGCCGTGACGCCGGAGCGCCGCAGCAAATGGGTCAGGCCGATGATGGCGTTCATCGGTGTGCGGATCTCGTGGCTCATGTTGGCCAGGAAGGTGCTCTTGGCCTGGTTCGCGGTCTCGGCCTGCTGGCGTGCGGCGCTGAGTTCGATGGTGCGACTCTGCACCAGTTCCTCAAGGTGCAGTCGGTGCTGGTCGAGTTCCTCGCCGATGCGCTTCTTCTCGGTGATGTCCTCCTTGACCGCAACATAGTGGCTGACGCGCCCGCTGCTGTCGCGCAGCGGCGTGATGATGGCGAACTCGGTGTATTCGCTGCCGTCTTTCCTGCGGTTGCGGAACTCGCCCTTCCAGGTCTGGCCCTCGGTCAGGGTGGCCCACATCGTGTTGTAGGTGGCAATGGGCGTGCGCTGCGAATGCAGCACGCGCGGGTTCTGGCCGATCAGTTCCTCTCGCGCGTAGCCGGTGGTCTGCAGGAAGGCCTCGTTGACGTATTCGATTTCGGCATCGAGGTTGGTGATGACGATGCTCTCGGGGCTCTGCTCCACCGCCAGCGAGAGTTTGCGCAACTGTTCTTCGGCTGTCCGGCGTGCGGCTTCGCGAGCAAAGCCGTCAAGCGCAAAGCTGATGTCCTTGGCGATATCGACCAGCAGCTTGCGCACGTCCTCGTCGAAATAGTTGAGTTCGGTGCTGTAGATCGTCAGGCCGCCGACGGTGCGGCCCTCGCGCTGCAAGGGCAGGGCGGCCGAGGCGGCCCAGCCGGCCCGCGCGCCGCGCTCATGCCAGGGCGCGGTGCGCGGGTCGTGCTGGAAGTCCTGGCACCAGACCGGTCTGTTTTCACGAACGGAGACGCCGGTCGGGCCCTGGCCGAGCGGATCGGTCGCCCTGACTGAAACCTTCAGGCCCTGCAGATAGTCATGCTCGTCGCCGCACATGGCCACCGGCGCGAGGTGCTGGCCGTCGGAGCTGACCAGCCCGATCCACGCCATCTTGAGGCCGCCCAGCGTCACGGCATCGGTGCAGATGCGCGTGAACAGCTCGATCTCGCTGCGGCAATGCACGATGGCTTCGTTGCAGCGGCTCAGCACGGCATAGATGCGGTGCGCGCGTTCGGCGCGGGCCTCGGTCTTCTTGCGCTCGGTGATGTCACGCGTCACGCCCAGGATGGCGACGAAGCGGCCGTCGCTGTCGCGCAGCGCGCTGGTGCTGGTCTCGGTCCAGACGGTGCTGCCGTTCTTGCAGGGCTGCTCGAGTTCACCCCGGAATTCGACAAACGGCCGACCGGCGTTCACGGCCGCGATGGTGTCGCGCAGATTGCTCGCGGCCAGTGGAACCGATGCCGGGCACAGGGCCTGTTCGATCGATTGCTGCATCGCTTCTTCCGCCGTGTAGCCGCGCAGCTTCTCGACCGAGGGGCTTATGTAGGTAAAGCGGCCCTGGACGTTCATGGTCCAGATCACGTCGGTGGCGTTGTCGGCCAGCAGCCGGTGCCTTTGCTCGCTCTCGCGCACGGCCGCCACGAGGCGGCGCTGGCGCACCACCTGCCACATGGCGCCGGCGATCAACTGGGTTGTCTCCACATCGAGTTCGGAATAGGTTTCGGGCTTGTTGCCCACGCCCATCATCATGCGCACCAGGCCGTCCTCGACCACCGGCACGCCGATCATGCGCTGCAGGTTGGCGTGTCCCTCGGGCAGGCCGTGCTTGCCGTGCGCGCTGGCGTAGTCGTTGACCAGAACGGGCGCTCGCTGGCGCACGGCCTCGGCCCAGATGCCGGCCTGGCTGATGGCGTAGTGCCCGTCGGAGCCGGCCTGGCAGTAATGCGCGAGCGTGTCGCGCGACCAGGTCACGAGCTCGATCGTTTCCTGGTCGTCCAGCACGAAATGGGCGAACGCGATCGGGCTGCCGGTCAGTTGCTCGGCCAGCGCCAGCCCGTGCTGCATGAAGGCATGCTCGTCGAGTGTCTCCGCCATCGCGGCCAGACTCAGCAGGGCCTGCGCGCGCTCGTTTTCGGTCTTGAGCCGCGCCTCATCGTTGCGCCGCGCCGTGATGTCCTCGTAGACGCCGAGCAGGCCGATGATTTCATGCTTGTGGTTTCGCAGCGGCACCTTGGACGTGCGCAGCCAGATGATCTGGCCGTCCGGCCTGGTCAGCGGTTCGTCGTAGAAGAGCCGCCCGACGCCGGCGTCCATCACGGCGCGGTCATCGGCGCGGTAGCGCTCGGCCTGCGCTGCCCAGCTCATCTGGTAGTCGTTCTTGCCGATCACGTCGATCGGACTCTCGAAACCGGCTTCCCTGGCGAAACCGGCGTTGCAGCCGAGGTAGCGCAGTTCGCGATCCTTCCAGAAGATCCGCACCGGCGCCGTGTCCACGACGGACACCAGCAGATTGTGCGAAGCGGCGACGGCCGCTGCAACCTGTTGCCGTTCGACGCGCCGGCGGTAGACGAAGTAGCCCGCGGTGAGCACAAAGACCAGCAGCATGGAGATGCCATAGGGCAGCACCTCGTCCAGGCTCTCGTTGATGCGGGCCTGCACCGGTTGATGGAGCGCAACAAGGATGGCAGCAGCAGCCAGCAGCCCGCGCCGCGAGCGCAAGCGCCAGCGGTCGGTCCATGGTCGGGCCGCTGTTTGTGTGGAAACTTGGCGAGCGCTTGCCATGGGGCATTCTAGTCAGCGGACCGCATGGGCGTCCAGAGGTGATAAGGTAGGGCCATGATGATTTCCTTTTGGCGCCTGGGCGCCCGTTCGCTGCGGCGCGACCTGCGCTCGGGCGAGTTGCGCCTGCTGATTCTGGCCCTGACGCTGGCGGTGGCGGCATTGACGGCTGTGGGGTTCTTCGCCGACCGGCTCAAGGGCGGCCTGCAGCGCGATGCGCGCCAACTGCTGGGCGGCGATGCGGTGATCGTGAGCGACAACCCGACGCCCAAGGGCTTCGCGGCGAAGGCGCGCGCGCTGGGGCTTGAATCGGTGCAGACCCTGAGCTTCCCGACCATGGCGCGCGCCACGGATGCGCGCGGCGGCGCGGCCCGGCTGGTGGCGCTCAAGGTGGTGGAGGGCGGCTACCCCTTGCGCGGCAGCCTCACGCTCGCGGGCGCACCCGGCGCGCCCCACATCGTGGCGCGTGCGATTCCTGCGGCCGGCGCGGTCTGGGTCGATGCGCCGCTGCTCGAAGCGCTGGGCCTGCAGATGGGCGACGCGCTGCTGCTAGGTGACGCCAGTCTGCGCATCGACCGGATCATCGTCAATGAACCCGATCGCGGCGCCGGCTTCATGAGCTTTGCGCCGCGCGCCATGCTCAACCGCGCCGACATCGATGCCACGGCGCTGGTGCAACCGGCCAGCCGCATCAGCTACCGCCTGGCGCTGGCCGGCGACGATGCGCGCATCAAGACCTTTGTCGACTGGGCGCAGCTGGAGGCCAAGAAGCCTGAGGTGCGCGGCGTGCGCGTCGAGTCGCTGCAGGGCGGGCGCCCGGAGATGGGCCAGACGCTGGAACGCGCGGAGAAGTTTCTCAACCTGATCGCCTTGCTCGCGGCCTTGCTGAGCGCGGTGGCCGTGGCGCTGGCGGCGCGCGGCTTTGCTGCCCGACACCTCGACGACTGCGCCATGCTGCGCGTGCTGGGCCTGAGCCAGCGCACGATCGCGCTGGCCTACTCCTCAGAGTTCATCCTGATCGGGGCCCTGGCCAGCGCGCTGGGCGTGGTCTGTGGCTTTGCGGTGCATTATGTTTTCGTGCTGCTGCTCGCAGGTCTGGTCGATGCCGCCTTGCCGGCGGCCAGCCTGTGGCCGGTGCTTTTCGGCATGGGCATGGGGTTGACCCTGCTGCTGGCCTTCGGTCTGCCGCCGGTGCTGCAACTGGCGCAAGTTCCCGCGCTGCGCGTGATCCGGCGCGATGTTGGCGCGCTCAAGGCCGTTTCGCTCGCGGTGCTGGGCCTGGGCGTGCTCGGTTTTTCAGCCTTGCTGCTGGCCGCCAGCAGCGACCTGACGCTGGGCCTGATCGCGGTCGGCGGCTTTGCAGGCGCCGCCTTGGTGTTTGCGCTGACGAGCTGGGCGGCGGTGGCGCTGCTGCGTCGTCTCGTCAACGAGAGCAGCGCGCCGCGCTGGCTGGTGCTGGCGACGCGGCAGATCGCCGCGCGCCCCGCCTTTGCCGTGCTGCAGGTCAGCGCCCTGGCGGTCGGTCTGCTGGCGCTGGTGCTGCTGGTGCTGCTGCGCACCGACCTGATCGCGAGCTGGCGCCAGGCGACGCCGGCCGATGCGCCGAACCGCTTTGTCATCAACGTCATGCCCGAGCAGGGCGATGCCTTCCGGGATGCCCTGCGCGCGGGCGGCGTCGCGCACTTCGACTGGTATCCGATGATCCGCGGCCGGCTCATTGCCATCAACGGCAAGGCGGTCTCGCCGCCGGACTACCCGGATGAGCGCGCGCGCCGCCTCGTGGAGCGCGAATTCAACCTCTCGACGAGCGCGAAGCAACCGGCACAGAACGTGGTCGTGGCCGGGCGCTGGGTCGAGGAAGAGCAGGGCGCCATTAGCGTCGAGGAGGGGCTGGCCAAGACGCTGGGCCTCAAGCTCGGCGACGCGCTGCGCTTTGATGTCGGCGGCATGCAGACCGAGTCGCGCATCACCTCGCTGCGCAAGGTGGACTGGGGATCGATGCGCGCCAACTTCTTCGCCATGTACCCGGTGAGTAGCCTGCCCAAGGTACCGGCCACTTACATGAGCGCGTTTCGCGCGCCGCCGTCGCCCGGTTTCGACAGCGCGCTGGTGCGCCGCTTTCCGAACATCACGAGCGTCGACATGACCAGCACCATCGCCCAGGTGCAGCACGTGCTCGATCAGGTGATCGGTGCCGTCGAGTTCCTGTTCGTCTTCACGTTGGCCTCCGGCCTGGTCGTGCTGTTTGCGGCGGTGACGGCGACGCGCGAGGAGCGCACGCGCGAGTTTGCCGTGATGCGCGCCGTCGGTGCCACTGGCAGCCTGCTGCGCCAGGTGCAGCGCGCCGAACTGATGGGCGTCGGTCTGCTGGCCGGTCTGCTCGCGTCCGTTCTGGCGATGGCGCTCGGATGGGCGCTGGCGCACTACGTGTTCAATTTCGAGTGGGCGGTCTCGCTCTGGGTGCCCTTGTTTGGCGCCGTCAGCGGCGCGCTGCTGGCGCTGGCCGCCGGCTGGTGGGGCCTGCGCGAAGTGCTGCGCCGACCGGTTGTCGAGACCCTGCGCCGCTCGGCGCAGTAGGCCTCGCGTCAAGCCTTCGAGGCCATCAGGAGCACCAGCAACGCGCCGGCGCCGCCGTCGGCGGGCTTGGCCTGGACGAAGGCCAGCACCTCCTGCTTTTGCATCAGCCAGCTGTGCACGCGGCTCTTGAGAATCGGCGCCTTGCCGGGCGAGCCATGCCCCTTGCCGTGCACCACGCGCACGCAGCGGATGCCCTGCTGGTAGGCCTCGCGGATGAAGAAGCTCAAGTGTTCGCGCGCCTCGTCGCGGCGCAGGCCGTGCAGGTCGATCTGGCGCTGGATGCTCCAGTTGCCGCGGCGCAGCTTGCGCGTGATGTCGGGACCGATGCCGGGGCGGCGAAAGCTCAACAGCTCATCGGTGTCGAGCAGCGTGCCGACGTCGAAGTCGTCGCTGATCGCTTCGCCCAGCACGGCGATTTGATCGCGCTGGTACTGCATGACCTCGGGCACCGGCAGCGCCTTGCGCAGGTGGGCGCGGCGTTTTTCCGGCAAGGGCTTGACCTCGCCGGCTGTGCGCACGAAGAGATTGGCATCGCTCGCCGCCAGTTGTCTGGCGCGCGCCAGCTCCGCCGCTTGCTGCGCCTGCTGCAGGGCTTTGGCCTCGATCTCGCGCTTGACCTTCTTCAGGTCGGCCAGGCTCGCGATCCGGACCTGCTTGGCGCTCACAGCAGGCCCCGCTCCGCCATCGACAGCGCTTCGCCCGGTGCCACGATCACGTGGTCGAGCACGCGCACGTCGATCAGCGCCAGCGTTGTCTTGAGGGTTTGCGTCAGCGCTTCGTCGGCGCGCGAAGGCTGCACCGTGCCGCTCGGGTGGTTGTGCGCCAGCACGACGGCAGCCGCCTGGTGGTGCAGGGCGCGCAACACCACTTCGCGCGGGTAGACGCGTGGGTAACACTGTAAAGTGGAAATCAGATGTTGAGGTAGTAACGCCAATTCAATTCACCGGCACCATTTATCAGCGAACCCGGGATAAGGCCGCGTAAGACGTTTTCGAACCAAGCCGCGCATGATCCATGGAATAGATTCGATTGTCGCGCCTTTAGAGACCGTCCAGATGTAGGTTGAAAATGGCCTTGAAGCGGGTTGATTACCGTCTTTCCGTCTGAACTTGTCTGATGAGGTGTCAATTGACCGTCTACAAAACACTCAAAGCGGAATTACACATCCAAGCATTCAGCGTCTCAAAGTCGACATTCTCGAAGCGCTGTTCCATAGGCCAGCCGTCTCAAACATGGGAGAAAATGCGAATGGAACGGGTTCTCGCCGGCTTCCAGGTTACTCCTGCCACAGTTGTTTGGTCGTCTCCATTCCTGTCATGTCAGCTGACGCCAGATCCCATCCTGCCATTGGCGACCGCCAACTGGGTGTGAAGCGTCTCTCTCTGGTCGCGCTCAACAAATCCAGAATCGTTGGAATGAGTTTCACCGGTATCAAGCCGTGATGACGAAGTCGTGCGAGACATGCCATACCGAGGTGTCACTGCCGTATGTTCCCATCGAACCGCGCAGTCTTGCCCCCAAAAAGTCCTAGCTCAAGCCCTGCGCGCAAAGTGACGGGCTAGCAGCAGCCACACGATCGCCCACCGAGTGCCAAAGGCCCAACCCCCGAGCACATCGGTGGCCCAGTGGACGCCCTCCAGAGAGCAGGATTGACGCGAACCCTGCCAGCACGCGTTCGCACTTGGCAGATCGGCAAGACATCGGCCCACCGTCCTCGGTTTGCCAGCGCACAGATTGCTTGGCGTCGCTAGCGTAGCCTGCAACGGCAAATACACTCACACGAATCGAATTCGGTTGCGTCTTCGCAGGTAGCACTTTCGTACTGTTGTTCGCGCATCAGTATGTAAGTCTTACTTGGTCGTGACGATAACGTCGTTGCGGGTGCAGCTGCACTTTCTGTTACCGCCCCCGCACTTGTGGGCGCATCACGAGGACAGTGACGGCGAACGCGTGAACGCGGGACTCCGGGTACTGGGTCCGACCACAAAGGAAGCCATATGAAATCTTCAACCATGCACCAGCCTGATGCGCACCATGAAGCTGGTACGACCATTGTGATTGGGATTTCGAGAGCTGACCGATTCGGTGCCGCGCGTCGCCGAAACCGACTGCACCAGGCCGGCTTGCAGATCGTGGGCGCCGCATTTGCTGCCATGCTGCCATTGGCGGCATTCGCCGAACTGTCCAACGAGTCACTGATTGGCCCGGGCCTTCGCTACCGCCCGGCCTATGACGGCTCGCAATCGCAAAGCCTGGAGTTGGTCCCGGTTATCCGCTATTTTGGCCAAACATGGTTCGTTCGCTCAACCCAGGGCGTGCTGGAGACGGGTGTGCGGACGGAGTTTGTACCGGGCCTGCATGCCGGCGCGCAACTGGCGTATGAACCAGGGCGAAAGGTCAACGAATCTGTCTTCTTGCAAAACCACCAGAATGCAGACACGAGTGGCGGCGCGTCGATCGGTTTGCATGTGGAGTGGGATCACACCTTTGGTCCGGCTCCGGTCACGCTGCTGGCACGGGTCCGACAAAACGTCGACTCCGCTCGAGGCGCGCAGGCGGACCTGCGCTTGAGCGTCGGCGTGTTCCATGGCGGACCGGTCAGCGCCGGCGTTTTCACCCAGGCAACCTGGGCCGACGCGAAGTCGACGGGCGCGTTGTACGGCATAGAGCCGCAGCAATCCGAAATCACAGGTCTGCCGGCGTTCCAACCGGGCAGTGGCTTGTTGTTCACCAGTTTCGGACTGCTCTGGTCGGTCGAACTGAACCCGAAGTGGCTCGTGGTTGGCAGCCTGGAGAGCCGAAGTTTGTCCGGCGACGCGGCCCACAGCCCATTGGTGGAACGTTCGTCTAATAGCTCCATCAGTGCAGGCATTGCCTACCGCTATTACTCAGCAGTCAGAAATATAGCGGACAGATGGGTGTCGAAAGAACGACCGTACCAAGGCAGTGTCGTTAGCCATATTTTGCAATTGGTCTTCCACTCGGCATTCCAATTTCTCGCCCGCTTTGAGTGGTGAGCGT
>CAIKMZ010000058.1 GCA_903828665.1 uncultured beta proteobacterium | reverse complement strand
GACTGCAATTGCGATCGTTCGTCGTCACTCAATACCAATTCGGATTTCGGTCTGCCTGTTTTCATCGCGGTATCTCCGTTCCAAAGATACCGCAAATGCATGCAAGACTAATGCCAGTTATTTGCGGGACAGGACACTAGGTGCCCTTACCGGCAAGTCACGGTTTAAGGAAGCGGTCACTCAACTAGGTACTTGGAAATCAGTAAGCTGACCATCGCAGTCGCGGGGCGAATCCTGCCGGCTGTGCGGCTCTTGTGCAGCGGTCGCAGACATTGACTAGATGCAGTTCAAAGTATGCAGACTGACCACCGACCGATGATCATTCAACGGTGCGCGGAGCTGTGCGGGCTTTGCGGGTCTAGGTAGCGCTGCTTGAAGTACTGCCTGATTGTCTGCATCGCCGGGCTCATGGCGCTGTCGGCGCGCCAGGCCAGGCCGACGTTCATGCTCGGCACGCTCTCGACCGTCTTGATCGTCTCGATGCGCTTGCCTTCGAGCGACCAGGGCCGGTAGACCATGTCGGACAGGATGGCCACACCCAGGTCATTGGCGACCAGGCTGCGCACCGCCTCGATCGATTTCGTGTTCAGGCTGACCGACGGCTTGAAGCCATGCTGGTGCCAGTAGCGCAGCGCCGAGTCGTCCGCCTCGTCGACCGTCAGCATGATGAAGGGCTCCTTGGCGACCTCGGCAAACGAGACCTCGCTGTGCTTGGCAAAACGATGCTGCGTCGAGACCCACAGGCGGCGCCGTGAGCTGAACAGGGTCTCGGTCTGGATCGCCGAATTGCGCACATTGGAGGTCAGCAGCATGGCCATGTCGTAGTCCTGCGCCAGCAGTCCGGATTCGATCGTCTCGCGATCGAGTTCGAGCATGCGGATGCGGATGGCCGGGTACAGCAGCGACAGGCGCTGCAGGTGATCCGGCAGGAAATAGCCCATCACCGTGTAGGTGGCGGCGAGTGTCAGTTCGCCGCTGACGGGCGCGATCTGCTGCGGAAGATTGCGCGCGTCATCGACCGCGGCCAGGATGGCGTAGGCGCGGGTCAGGAACAGCCGCCCGGTGTC
The DNA here is from genome assembly GCA_903828665.1 of uncultured beta proteobacterium. Classification (GTDB taxonomy): domain Bacteria; phylum Pseudomonadota; class Gammaproteobacteria; order Burkholderiales; family Burkholderiaceae_C; genus Rhodoferax. The sequence goes on along the minus strand of CAIKMZ010000058.1, from coordinate 7,630 downwards.
CGTCAGTTCCATACCGTGCGACTGACGGGAAAACAGTTTGTAGCCCAAACCCTCTTCCAGATCGCGGATCGAAATGGTGACCGCCGACTGCGACACCGATAACTCGACGGCGGCGCGTGAGATCTGCCCGAGCTCGGCGGTGGCCGTGAAGTACTTGATCTGTCGCAGTGAAAAACGCATGGCAACTGGCCCCCGCAGGATGTCGCGTTGTGAGGATACTGATATTAAAAAAATTAATAGTAGCACCTTGAAAAATAAAATTATCCTTTTCCTATGAGACCACTTACCTTCAAGCCCTACACAGAAGAGCGTCCGTGCTGAATCCAGCACGGATCAGGCAAGGGAACAGGATTGGGCCAGGAATGAAAAACACAATTGACCTGAACTCCGACATGGGCGAAGGCTTCGGCCCGTGGCGCATTGGCGACGGAGCGGACGAGGCGATCATGGCGCAGATAAGCTCAGCCAACATTGCCACGGGTTTCCACGCCGGCGACCCCAACATCATGCAGAAGATGGTGTCGCTGGCGGGCCAGCACGGCGTCGGGATTGGCGCGCACCCGGGCTTTCGCGATCTGGTTGGATTTGGCCGGCGCGACATGAAAGCGTCGAGCGCCGAACTGCTCAACGACATCGTCTACCAAACCGGCGCCCTGCGCGAGTTCGCTGCCTGGCGCGGTCTGCGTCTGCAACACGTCAAACTTCACGGCGCGCTCTACATGCGCGCGGCGGTCGACGAAGAGTTTTCAATTGCGCTGGTCAAGGCGCTGCAAGCCATCGATCCCAGCCTGTACCTGTATTGCATGGAAGCTTCGGTCACCTGCAAGGTGGCCAGGGAATTGGGCCAGCCCGTGGTGCGCGAGTTCTATGGTGATCGCAACTACGACAAGACCGGCTCCATCGTGTTCACCCGTCAAGTGGGACAACTTGATCCGAGCACCGTCGCTGTTCGAGCGCTGCGTGCCTGCATGGACGGCGTGGTCAGAACCGTCGACGGCGAAGACATCTCGATCCGTTTTGATTCGATCTGCATACACAGCGACACGCCCGGCGCGCTGGCACTGATCGAGGCGACGCGCAAGGCCCTGACGAGCAACGGCATACAAATTGCGTCTTTACTGCACGTCGCGCCACTTTGAGTAGACCGGCACCGGAAAGTCTCACGCCCCGAATTGATTGAAACAGCACACACCAGGAGAGCACCCAATGGCAGAAATTCTTTCCCCGCTACCCGGCACCTTTTACATGCGCCCGGCGCCCGACGCACCAAATTACAAACAGGTCGGAGACAGCGTTGCCATCGACGATGTGATAGGCCTGGTCGAAGTGATGAAGATGTTCAACGAAGTCCGCTCCGAAATAAGCGGCAAGGTCGTGCGCTATGTGATCGCGAACGAAGACCCGGTTGAAGCCGGCCAGGTTCTGCTGATTGTCGAATAGGACATCGCATGCCAGCACCCGCACCAGATTTTGAAGATTGCGTTGCATGACCCGAACACACAAAGTACTTATCGCCAACCGCGGCGAAATTGCGGTGCGGATTGCACGCGCTGCCCAGGAACTAGGACTGCAGACGGTGGCGGTGGTGAGCGACGCCGACACCAGCAGCCTGGTGGCGCAGATGGCCGATGAAGTTATCAACATCGGACCCGCCCATCCCGCGAAAAGCTACCTCAATGCCGACGCCATCGTGCAGGCCGCACGCGCCAGCGGCGCCACCATGGTGCACCCCGGCTATGGTTTCCTTTCGGAGAACGCCGCGTTTGCGCGGCGCGTGACGCAGGCGGGCTTGATCTTTGTCGGACCGGCCGCTGAAACCATCGAATGCATGGGCAACAAGTCAGTGGCGCGCGAAACCGCGCGGCGCGCCGGCGTGCCCACGGTGCCGGGCAGCACCGGCACGGTCAGCGATCTGGAAGTGGCGGTCGCGGTCGCAGCCGAGGTGGGTTATCCGGTCATGATCAAGGCGTCGGCCGGCGGTGGTGGTCGCGGCATCCGCGTGGCGAAGGACGAAGCTGAACTGCGTCAATTCATGCCGCTGGCACAAGGCGAAGCACGCGCGGCCTTCGGCGACGATGCGGTTTATCTGGAGCGCTTCATTGCAACAGCCCGGCACATCGAAGTTCAGGTGCTGGGCGATGGCCGCAACGTCATTCATTGCTATGAGCGCGAATGTTCGCTGCAAAGAAGGCGGCAAAAGATTGTCGAGGAAGCGCCTTCGCCGACGCTGTCGCAGCGCACGCGCGAGGCGCTTTGCGAATCGGCGGTGCGCCTGGCCGCTGCCGTGAACTACTGCGGCGCCGGCACGCTGGAGTTCCTGTACGACGACGAGAGCGGCGAGTTCTTCTTCATCGAAATGAACACCCGCATCCAGGTCGAACACCCGGTCAGCGAACTCGTCACCGGTGTCGATCTGGTGCGCGAAATGCTCCGCATCGCCATGGGCGAGCCCTTGCGCTATACCCAGGACCAGATTATTCTCAAGGGTGCGGCGATTGAATGCCGCCTCAACGCCGAAGATCCGGAGCGAAACTTCATGCCCAATCCGGGCAAGCTCAGCGCGCTGCGCTGGCCGCTCGGCCCGGGCGTGCGCGTCGACTCCCACGTCTATGCCGGCTACACCATCCCGCCGTTTTACGACTCGCTGCTGGCCAAGCTGATCGTCTGGGACGAAGACCGCGCCTGCGCCATCCGGCGCATGCAGCGCGCACTGGCCGAAACCTGCATTGAAGGCGTGCATAGCACGCTTGCCCTGCATCAGGAGTTGCTGGCCGATCCGTCGGTCAGGAGCGGCCACTTCCACACCGGCTACTTGGAGCAGTGGATGGCGCAGCGCGCCGCCGCCAAGGCCCAGGCCCTGCTGCCGGATCAGTCCGGACATTGATCACCGTCCCAGCCTCTTCAAAGGAAAACCCATGTCACTTCCTCCAGCACGCTATTCGTTCGGCGGCGACGAGCATATCTTCGTGGAGCTCAACTCCGAGATGTCGCTCGAAGCATTCTTCAAAGGCATGTCGATCACGAACGCGATCGCACAGCGCAAGATTCCCGGTGTGACCGAGATCTGCCCGGCCAATGCCTCGTACCAGGTGCGCTTCGACCCCGACCTGATCGCACCGGACCAACTGCTCGCTACGCTCCAATCGATTGAAGCCGAACTCGGTGACAGCGCACTGGAGCTCAATACGCGCATCATCGAAATTCCGGTGTTCTACAACGACCCCTGGACCAATGAGACGCTGCTGCGCTTTCGCGAACGCCATCAGGAGCCGACTTCGACCGATCTTGAGTACGGCGCCCGCATCAACGGCTATGCCAATGTCGATGCATTCATCGACGCTCACGCCGCCTCGCCCTGGTTTGTCTCGATGGTCGGCTTTGTCGCGGGCCTGCCCTTCATGTTCCAGATGGTCGAGCGCGAGAAACAGATCCAAGTTCCCAAGTACTTGCGACCGCGCACCGACACACCGAAACTGACGATCGGTCACGGCGGCTGCTTCAGCTGCATCTACTCGGTGCGCGGCGCCGGCGGCTATCAGATGTTCGGCATCACGCCGGCTCCGATCTTTGATCCGCAGCAGAGTCTGCCCTACCTGAAAGATTTCATGGTGTTCTTCCGTCCGGGCGACATCGTCAAGTTCAAGCCTATGAACCGCACGGAATACGACGCGGCCCTGGCGCAGGTGCAGGACGGCAGCTTCGACCTGCTCATCCGCCCGGTCAAGTTCGCGCTGCAGGATTTCCTGCGCAATCCGACCACCTACAACCAACAACTGACGGAGACTTTGTATGGCAATTAAGGTACTACAAGCCGGGCTTGCGACCACCGTACAGGATGCCGGTCGCACGGGCTACTACCACCTGGGCATTCCCCTTTCCGGCGCACTCGATCAGTATTCGTTCCGCGCCGCCAATCTGCTGCTCGGCAACCCGGAGGATGCAGCCGCGCTCGAGATGACGATGCTCGGCCCCAAGCTCGAATTCACGCAGGACGCGCTGATCGCACTGACCGGCGCCAACCTGCCGGCCAAGCTCGACGGCGTGGCCATCGCCAACTACGAAGTCGTGGCCGTCAAGGCTGGCAGCGTGCTGAGCTTCGACTTTCTCAAGGACGGCGTGCGCGGTTACCTGGCGGTGGCCGGCGGCATCGATGTACCGTTGGTGCTGGGCAGTCGCTCGACTTACATCCTGGGCGCCATGGGCGGCTTTTGCGGCCGCAAGCTGCAGGCCGGCGATGTGCTGCCGGTCGGCGCCTGCAGCGGACCATCGCAGCTCGGCCGAAAGTTACCGGAGCATCTGAAATCGGTGTTCGCCAAGGAGGTGCAGGTGCGGGTCCTGCCCGGTCTGTATTTCCACTGGCTGACCGAGGCATCGGGCAAATCCTTTTTCGAAGACACTTGGCGCGTCGGACCCGAAGCGGACCGCATCGGCTATCGCTTCAAGGGTGGTCGCGCCCTTGAATTCGCAGCGCGCGAGCGTCCGTTTGGCGCCGGATCTGACCCCTCCAACATCGTCGATGCCGGTTATCCGGTGGGCTCTATTCAGGTGCCGGGCGGTCTGGAGCCGATCATGCTTCACCGCGACGCAATCTCCGGCGGCGGTTACGCGATGATCGGCACGGTCATCAGCGCCGACATGGATCTGGTGGCCCAGCTGCAGCCCAATTTCCGGACCCGCTTTGTCGCAGTTGACATGGCGCAGGCGCTGGCTGCCCGCGCCAAGTCCAAACAACGCCTGACCGATCTGCGTGCGGCGCTGAGGACCTGAGTCTTCTTCTGATTCACACAAGCAAGAGTCTTGCTTGTATTCCCCACCTTCGCGCTGGTGCGAAGTTTTTTAACCTTGACTTTTTAGAAGATCGGAGCCTACATGAAGAAAGTATTCGCGCCCACCCTGATTGCCGGTGTCCTGTTGTCTGCTTCTCTGGCAGCACAGGCTGCCAACTGGTACCCGTACGCAGCGGAACAGACAGAACCTGCGTTCTCCGATACCGGAGCGAAAAAACCGATCAACTACAGTCCGCTGCCCAAAGCTTCCAAGAAATGGAAACTGTGCGTCTCGTTCCCGCACATGAAAGATGCCTATTGGCTGGGTGTTGACTATGGCGTGGTGGAGGAAGCTAAGCGACTCGGTGTCTCGGCCCAGGTGCTGGAAGCCGGCGGATACACGAATTTGAACAAGCAGATTTCACAGATCGAAGACTGCGTCGCCGGTGGTGGCCAAGCCGTGGTCATTGGAGGTATTTCTGCCGACGGCCTGGTCAATCTGGTCAAGTCGCTGCGGGCAAAAAATATTCCAGTTATCGATTTGGTCAACGGCATCAACTCCTCAGAGTTGACCGCCAAGTCGCTTGTGTCCTTCTACACCATGGGACAGGAAGCGGGAGCCTATCTGGCCAAGAAACATCCGGCAGGGGGCGCCAAGGCCGTCGTCGCATGGTTTCCTGGTCCAGCGGGCGCAGGCTGGGTAGAGGCTGCCAACAAGGGCTTTGCCGAGGCGGTCAAGGGCAGTTCGCTTGAAGTCATGGCGCCGATGTATGGGGACACCGGCAAAGAGGCACAGGCCAAACTGGTTGAGGACGCACTGCAGTCCAACCCGGCCATTCGCTACATCGCCGGAACGGCCGTCACGGCCGAAGTTAGCCAAGGTATTGTGCGTGCCCGCAACTTGAAGGACAAGGTGCAACTGGTGTCGTTCTATCTGACGCCCGACGTCTATGCCGGCATTGAAAAGGGCACCATCATGGCATCGCCCGCCGACGCCATGGTGATTCAAGGACGCATGTCGATCGACCAGGCCGTGCGTGCCCTGGAAGGCAAAGATCTGATCAAGCATGTGGGCCCGAAGATTGTCACGATCGACAAGGCAAACTTGAAGCAGATTCGTCGTGACGACGTGCTTCCGCCCGCGGCATTCAAGCCGCTATTTGAAGTCAAATGATGAAAACCTGCGGTTTGGGCAAGCCATTTTTTGAGATTGCTTTTGCGTCAAGATCACGAGCGACCTTGTCCAGGCAGCAGGTTGATCCGAGATGAGCGATGTATTGCTGTCCATCGAGGGTTTGTCAAAAGAGTTCCCCGGTGTGCGGGCTCTCGATGGAGTGAATTTTGAGTTGCTGGCCGGCGAAGTGCATGCCATTTTTGGCGAAAACGGTGCCGGCAAATCCACTCTGATTTCCATCATCGCGGGCGCGCAAGCGCCGGGCGGTGGCTCCATCCGCATGCACGGCGAACTGCTGCGGTTTTCGTCGGTTGCTGATGCCAGACAGCAAGGCATCAGCGCCGTTTTTCAAGAGTTCTCTTTGGCGCCGCACCTCACGGTTGAGCAAAACCTGTGCCTGGGCGAAGAGCACATTCACCAGCGCTATGGTTTGTTGCGCTTGTCGGAAATGTCGCGCCATGCCAGTGCGCTGCTGCAGCGGCTGAATTTCAAGATTGACCCGCATCGTGTTGTTGCCACGCTGTCGCGCGCCGAACAGCAAATGGTCGAGATCGCCAAGGCGCTGCGCGGCAAACTTTCCGTTCTGATCCTCGATGAACCCACGGCATCGCTGACCGATCGAGAAAGCGAACAACTGTTCTCGACCGTGCGAAGCCTGAAACAGCAGGGCGTTGGGGTCATCTACATTACCCATCGCATCCAGGAGATCAAGCGCCTGGCCGACCGGGTGACCGTGTTGCGTGATGGCAAGCACATTGGCGTCGTGGACGCCGCAAGCACCTCCGAAGCCAAGCTCATTGAAATGATGGCGGGACGCGCGGTCGAGAAGATCTATCCTTCCATAGCCGCCAATCCGGGGCGGGCGATTCTGGAACTGACCGACATTCGCGGCCGCTCGGGCGTTGTCGTTGACCATTTCATCGCGCGCGAAGGTGAAGTGGTTGGTGTCGCGGGCCTGGTTGGTTGCGGCAAATCGGATCTGCTAAGGATGGCTTTCGGCATCGAGCCCATGCAGTCCGGAACAGTGAAGCTCGATGGCCAGGTCGTTGACAAGCCAACGCCGCGCCGCATGCTCAATGCCGGCGTTTTCTATTTGCCATCCGATCGGCGGGAAGAGGGCCTGATGCTGTCGGCCAGCACCGCCGACAACATCACGCTCAATGCCCTGACGCAGCAGCCCATCCATTTTCGGTCCGGGTTTCTGTCACTGTCGGCAGAAAGAACGGTGACACGCGACATTGGAAGGCGCGTCGATATCCATCCATCGAATCTTCCCCGCGCCACTGCGCTATTGTCAGGCGGAAATCAGCAGAAGGTATTGTTTGGCCGCGGACTCACGCGTCCCATCAAGCTCTACATTCTTGACGAGCCGACGGTCGGTGTCGACGTGGGGACGCGCAGCGCCATTTATTACCTGATCAAGGAGTTGTGTGAGAAAGGCGCGGCAGTGATCCTGATTTCGTCCGATTTGCCAGAAATCCTGCACATGTCCCATCGCGCGTATGTGATGCGCTCGGGTCGCATGGCGGCCGAAATCGACCGCGCCCAGCTCACCGAAGCCGCCGTGCTGAAGCACTTCTTTTAGTCGATCACGTCAACCAAGGCAATTCAGAATGAGTCCAATCGATCCTGCAAGCAATCCGACTCCGGCTCCGCGTTCATCCCCGCGCGACTGGATACTGAAGATCTT
>CAIKMZ010000057.1 GCA_903828665.1 uncultured beta proteobacterium | reverse complement strand
GGTGCTGGTCGAATCGACGCAGGCGCGCTGGGTGGCGATGCGCGTGCAGGCCCCGTTCGACGCGGCGGCGCCGGGCTCGCACCCGATCCACTTCGAGATCGACGCGCTGGACTCCAGCGGTCATCTGAGCGAGAAATCAGCATTTCTATTTCCATCCCACTAACCGAGCAACGGAAGACTTCAAGCATGAGCACCTTCGAACACAGCAAACTGGTTCAAGACATCAACCACAACCTGGCCGCCCTGCGCAAATCGCAGCCGGAGGCGATGCAGGCGTTTGGGCAACTGGCCCGCTCTTCCCTGGCCGAAGGCGCCATCAACGCCAAGACCAAGGAGCTGATCGCGCTGGCGATCGGCGTCACGCAGCATTGCTCGGGTTGTGTCGGCTTTCATGTCAAGGCCCTGATCAAGCTCGGCTGCACGCGCGCCGAGCTCGACGAGATGCTCACCATCTGCGTCTACATGGGCGGCGGACCGGCCCTCATGTACGCGGCCGAGGTGATCGCCGCTTGGGACAGCATGTCGGCCCCCAAGTAGCGCCGGCCGCCCCGGCCTGCGACCGGGGCTTTGTCGACGGCCTATGTGCGTTTGATCACATCCGGGAGGGGTCGACCGGTGTAAGCTGCGACGCACGATGGGCAATGGACTGACCAGCACTGAGGCCGCGCAGAGGCTTGCGCAATACGGCGCAAACCGGCTCGCGCCGGTGACGCAGCGCTGGGTCGTCCTGCAGTTCCTCGCGCATTTCAAGAACCCGCTGGTGCTGGTGCTGCTGGTGGCCGCCGGCATTTCGGCGCTGACCGGCGACGTCACCGGCGCCCTGATCATCGGCCTGATCGTACTGATGAGCGTGACGCTCGACTTTGTCCAGGCCTACCGCGCCGGGCGCGCGGCCGAACAGCTCGCGCTCAAGGTGGCGGTGACGGCCAGCGTGCTGCGCGACGGCCAGCCCTGCGAACTTCCGGTCACGCAACTGGTGCCGGGGGACGTGGTGCTGCTGTCCGCCGGCAACCTGGTGCCGGCCGATGCCCGGCTGATCGAGGCAAACGACTTCTTTGTCAATCAGGCGCAACTCACGGGCGAGCCATTCCCGGTCGAAAAAAAAGCGGCTGCCGGGCCGACAACCGATGCCGCATCGCTGGCCGCTGATGACTGGTCGCTCGACCGCGCCGACAGCGTCTTCATGGGCGGCTCGGTGGTCAGTGGTTCGGCGCGCGTGCTGATCGGCCGCACCGGCAGCAATACCTCCCTCGGGCAGATCGCCGTCAGCCTGGCCACGGAGGCACCACCCACCGCGTTCGAGATCGGCACGCGGCGCTTTGGCATGCTGATCATGCGCCTGACCCTGGCGCTGGTGCTGTTCACGCTGCTGGTCAACGTGGCGTTCCATCGCTCGCTGCTCGAGTCCTTTCTGTTTGCCGTGGCGCTGGCGGTCGGGCTGACGCCGGAGCTGCTGCCGATGGTGGTCTCGGTCACGCTGACGCGCGGCGCGCTGCGCATGGCCGCGCTCAAGGTCATCGTCAAGCGCCCGTCGGCGATCCAGGACATGGGCGCGATGGACGTGCTGTGCACCGACAAGACCGGCACCCTGACGGAGGCCAAGATCCGCCTGGAGCGCCATGTGGACGCCAGCGGCCAGGAGCGGCCGCAGGTTCTGACGCTGGCGTACCTGAACAGCTATTTCGAAAGCGGGTTGAAGAGCCCGCTCGACGACGCGATCCTCGCGCACGAGGAGATCGATGTCTCGGCCTGGCGCAAGGTCGACGAGGTGCCGTTCGACTTCGAGCGGCGCCGCGTCTCGGTGCTGGTGCAGGGTGCGGACTCGCGCCGTCTGGTCGTCAAAGGTGCGCCGGAAGACGTGCTGCGCCTGTGCACGCAATACCAGGACAACAGCGGTGCCAGCGTGGCGCTGGACGCGCCGGCGCGCGAACGCATCGACGCCCTCTTCGACAGCCTGGGCCAGGAGGGTTTCCGGGCCCTGGGCATCGCCTGGCGCGATGTGCCGATCGATCACCCGCACGCCGTGATCTCGGACGAAAGCGAGCTGGTGTTCGCCGGCTTCGCCGCGTTTCTGGACCCGCCCAAGGCCAGCGCCGGTGAAGCGCTCAAGGCGATGGCGGCCAGCGGCGTGGCGGTGAAGATCGTGACCGGCGACAACGAACGCGTGACGCGCCACGTCTGCACGCAGCTCGGCCTGCCGATCGACGGCGTTCTCACCGGCACCGAAGTGGCGGCGATGAACGACGACGCGCTGCGCGCGCGCGCCGGAGCCGTGAACCTGTTCTGCCGCGTCAACCCGTCGCAGAAGAACCGCATCATCCTGGCGCTCAAGGCGCGCGGCCATGTCGTCGGCTACCTCGGCGACGGCATCAACGACGCGCCCTCGCTGCACACGGCCGACGTCGGCATCTCGGTCGAAGGCGCAGTGGACGTGGCCAAGCAGGCCGCGGCCATGATCCTGCTGGAAAAGGACCTGATGGTGCTGCACAAGGGCATCCTGGAAGGGCGGCGCACTTTCGGCAACGTGATGAAGTACATCATGATGGCCACTAGCTCCAACTTCGGCAACATGTTCAGCATGGCGGCGGCCACGCTGTTCCTGCCGTTCCTGCCGATGCTGCCGCTGCAGATCCTGCTCAACAACCTGATGTACGACGTCTCGGAAGTCACGCTGCCGCTGGACAACGTGGACGAGGAGGACCTGGCGCAACCGAAACGCTGGGACATGGGCTTCATCCGCAACTTCATGCTGACCATCGGCCCGATCAGCTCACTGTTCGACTTCCTGACCTTCTACCTGCTGATCCGGCTCTTCCATGCGCACGAGACGCTGTTTCGCACCGGCTGGTTCGTCGAATCGATCGCGACCCAGGTGCTCGTGATCTTCGTCATCCGCACGCGGCGCAACCCCCTGCACAGCCACCCGCACCGCTGGCTGATCGGGACCTCGCTGGCCGTCGTGCTCTCGGCCATGCTGCTGCCGTTCACGCCACTGGCGCCTTATCTGGGCTTCACGCCGCTGCCGCCGTCCTTCTTTGGTCTGCTGGCTGTCCTGCTGCTGCTGTATCTGTTGATGGTTGAGGGAGCAAAACAATGGTTTTACCGGCGTCTGATGAAGGCCTGAGCGCGGCGCAAGCGGCGCAGCGCTTGCTTGAGGACGGCCCCAATGTGTTGCCGGGCGATCAACCGCGCGGATGGCGCACCATCGTCTGGGAGACCGTGCAGGAGCCGATGTTCATGCTGCTGCTGGCGGCCGGCGCGCTCTACCTGCTGCTGGGCGACCTGCAGGAGGGCCTGATCCTGCTCGGCCTGGTGCTGGCGGTGCTAGGGCTGACCCTGTACCAGGAGGGCAAGACCGAGCATGCACTGGCCGCGCTGCGCGACCTGACCAGCCCGCGCGCGCTGGTGCTGCGCGACGGTCAGCCGCAGCGCATCGCCAGCGCCGACGTGGTCTGCGGCGACCTGCTGATGCTGTCCGAGGGCGACCGCATCGCCGCTGACGCGCTGCTGCTTGAAGGCACCGAGGTGCTGGCGGACGAGTCGCTGCTGACGGGCGAGTCGGTCCCGGTTCTGAAACAGCCCGAGGCGCAGGCGCCGGACGACAAGCAGGCGAGCCTGTTCTCCGGCACGCTGCTGGTCGGCGGCCACGGTACGGCGCGCGTGACGGCCACCGGCGCGCGCAGCGAGATCGGCCGCATCGGTGCGGCACTCACGACGCTGCGCATCGAGCGCTCGCCGCTCAAGATCCAGACCGCGCGCCTGGTGCGCCTGCTGGCCACGGTCGCCTTGTGCGCCAGCGTGTTCCTGGTTCTGGCCTACGGCTTGCTGCGCGGCGACTGGATGGGCGCGCTGCTGGCCGGCATCGCGCTAGCGATGGCATTGTTGCCCGAAGAGTTCCCGGTCGTGCTGACGGTGCTGCCGGCGCTGGGCGCCTGGCGCCTGTCGAAAGAGAAGGTGCTGACCCGGCGCATTGCCGCCATCGAGACGCTCGGCGCGACCTCGGTGCTGTGCACCGACAAGACCGGCACACTGACCGAGAACCGCATGACCGTGGTGCGCCTGTACGCGCAGCAAGGCCATGTGGAGGGCTTGAACCTGGCAATCGACTATGCCAGCACGACCGAGCTGCCCGAGGCCTTTCACACGCTCGTGGAGTTCTCGATTCTGGCCAGCGTGGCCGAACCGTTCGACCCGATGGAGAAGGCCTTTCACCGCCTGGGCCAGCATTTTCTGAAGGACACGGACCACCTGCACCGCGACTGGACGCTGCGCCAGGAATACGGCCTGACGCCGCAGTTGCGAGCCATGTCGCATGTCTGGCAATCGGTTGCTGGCGACGGCAAGGGTCACGTGGTGGCGGCCAAAGGCGCGCCCGAGGCCATCATCGATCTGTGCCATCTGGACGCCGCGGCGCAAGCGAAAATTGCCGCGGCCGTCGACGCCATGGCGGCGGGCGGCCTGCGCGTGCTGGGCGTGGCGCAGGCGCGCTTCGTCGGCGACGCCTGGCCGGCGCTCGAACATGATTTCGAATTTGAATTCGTCGGTCTGCTGGGGCTGGCCGATCCACTGCGCGCCGAAGTGGTGGACGCGGTGACGCAATGCCGCAGCGCCGGCATCCGCGTCGTCATGATCACCGGCGACTACCCCGCCACGGCGCGCGCCATCGCCGAGGCGGCGCAGATCGACGTCAGCCAGAGCGAGCAGCTGCTCAGCGGCGACGAACTGGCGCAGCTCGACGACGAGCAACTGTGCGAGCGCATGAAGCGCGTCAGCGTCTGCGCTCGCATCGCCCCGGCGCAAAAGCTGCGCATCGTGCAGGCGCTCAAGCGCAGCGGCGAGATCGTCGCCATGACCGGTGACGGCGTCAATGACGCGCCGGCGCTCAAAGCGGCGCATGTCGGCGTCGCCATGGGCGGGCGCGGCACCGATGTGGCGCGCGAGGCGGCGTCGATCGTGCTGCTCGACGACAACTTCGCCTCAATCGTGCGCGCCGTGCGTCTGGGCCGGCGCATCTTCGACAACCTGCGCAAGTCGATGACCTACATCCTAGCGGTCCACGTGCCGATCGCCGGTCTGGCGCTGATGCCGGTGCTACTGGGCTGGCCGACCGTGTTGTTCCCGATGCACATCGCCTTTCTGGAACTGATCATCGACCCGGCCTGCTCCATGGTGTTCGAGAACGAACCGTCCGAATCGGATGTGATGTGCCGGCCGCCGCGCGACGCCAACGCACCGCTGTTTGCCGGCATGACGCTGGCGCTGGCCCTGTTGCAGGGCCTTGGCGTGCTGGCCGCGGTGTTGGCCGGCTACGCCTGGAGTGCCACCTGGCTGAGCGAACCGGCGGCGCGCGCCTTTGCCTTCAGCACGCTGGTCATTGGCGATGTGGCGCTGATCTTTTCCAGCCGCAGCCGCTCGGGGTCGCTGTGGGCCTCCCTGCGCGTGCCGAACCGCACTTTGTGGCTGGTGGCTGGCGCGACGCTGGCGCTGCTCGGCCTGGCGCTCTACCTGCCTTGGCTGACGCGCCTGTTCCATTTCGAGGCGCTGGCCTGGCCCGACCTGCTCAAGACCGTCGCGCTGGGCTTGCTCAGCGTGCTCTGGTTCGAGCTCGTCAAGAAGTTTCGTCGGCGCCCGTGATGACCGGCACCCGCTGCGCCAGCGCGCACATCAGTTCGTAACCGACCGTGCCGGCGCACTGGGCGACCTCGTCGATGCCCAGGACCGCGCCGTTTGCAGTCTTGCCCCATAACGTGACCTCGCTGCCGAAGCCGGCAGCGGGCAAGGCGGTCAGATCCACGATCAGCATGTCCATGCTGACGCGCCCGACCGTGTGGCTGCGCACGCCATTGACCAGCACCGGCGTGCCAGTCGGGCAGACCCGCGGGTAGCCGTCGGCGTAACCGCAGGCCACGACGCCGATGCGCATCGGCCGCTCGGCGACAAAGCTCGATCCGTAGCCGACGCAGTCTCCCGGCACCAGGGTCTGCGTGCCGATGATCCGGGCCGCGAGGGTCATGGCCGGCTGCAGGCCCCAGTCGGCGGCGCTGTGCTCGGGAAAGTCGGGCGCGCTGCCGTAGATCGCGATGCCGGGACGCACCCAGTCCGAGGCGGCCCAGCCATCGCCCGCGTCCAGCGGCATGCTGTGGCGCAAGGTGGCGGCGCTGTTGCTCAGCGAGCGCTCGCCCGGCAGGTCGCGCGTGACCGCGGCAAACACGGCCATCTGGGCGGCGACGCCGCGCGCGCCATCGGCGTCGCTGAAGTGTGTCATCAGCGAGATTTCATCGACCTGCGGCAAGGCATTCAGGCGCGTCCAGGCGCTGCGGTAGCGCTCGGGCGTGAAGCCCAGGCGGTTCATGCCGGAGTTCATTTTCAGGAAGACCCGGTGCGGCACGTGGGTCTTGTGCGTGGCCAGCATGTCGATCTGCTCGTCGCAGTGCACGGCGTGCCACAGGTCCAGGCGCGAGCACAGTTCCAGGTCGCGCTGCTCGAACACGCCTTCGAGCAGCAGGATCGGGCCGCGCCAGCCCAGCGTGCGCACGCGCTGCGCTTCGTCCAGGTCCAGCAGGGCAAAGCCGTCGGCGCCGCGCAGGCCTTCGAATACGCGCTCGATGCCGTGGCCGTAGGCGTTGGCCTTGACGACGGCCCAGACGCGCGCCTCGGGCGCGGCAACGCGCGCGCGCGCCAGGTTGTTAACGAGGGCAGCAGGATGGATGGTGGCTTGGATCGGACGGGGCATGGCGCTGACGCGGTGGCGGCTGGAGTCCGGATTTTGACACCTCGCGGGACCCGCTGCGCAACACGTGCCGCACCTCGCCGCAGTAACCTGGAGTAACCCTGGGACGTGCTATAACCTGCCATCGTCCGGAGACATCCCATCAAACCATCGAATCAGCACCCCTGATGCGCGCCAGCAGACAATGAAACGCGGCTTTTTCACCATCATGTCGGCGCAGTTTTTTAGCTCGCTGGCCGACAACGCACTGTTTGTCGCGGCCGTCCAGTTGCTCAGAACCAGCAAGCAAGCCGAGTGGCAGCAGGCCGCTCTGGTGCCGATGTTTGCGCTGTTCTACGTGATCCTGGCGCCCTTTGTCGGCGCCTATGCCGACTCCATGCCCAAGGGCCGGGTCATGCTGATCAGCAATTTCATCAAGATCGGCGGTTGCCTGCTGATGCTGTTCGGCACGCATCCGCTGATGTCCTATGCCATCGTGGGCCTGGGCGCAGCCGCCTATTCGCCCGCCAAGTACGGCATCCTGACCGAATTGCTGCCGGCCTCGCAACTGGTCAAGGCCAACGGCTGGATCGAAGGATTGACCATCGCCTCTATCATCCTGGGCGTGCTGCTCGGCGGCCAGCTGGTCGGGCCGATCGTCTCGCCGTGGTTGTTGTCGTTCGATGTGCCGCTGCTCGACATCGGCATCGAATCACCGCCCGAGGCCGCCATCGGCGTGCTGATCTTCGTCTACCTGCTGGCGGCCTGGTTCAACACCCACATTCCGCTGTCGGGCGTCGAGATGCGCCCGATGCCCAAACGCATCACCACGCTGCTGCCCGATTTCTGGATCTGCAACACGCGGCTTTGGCGCGACAAGCTGGGCCAGATTTCGCTCGCCGCCACGACCCTGATCTGGGGCGTAGCCGGCAATCTGCGGTTCATCGTATTGGCCTGGGCCGCCGCCGCGCTGGGCTACAGCGTGACGCAGGCCTCGGCGCTGCAGGGCGTGGTGGCGATCGGCATGGCGGTCGGCGCCGTCGTCGCGTCGCTGCGCATGCGGCTCGAAGACGGCCCGCGCGTGATCACGCTGGGCATCGGCATGGGCGTCCTGATCATCATGCTCAACGTCATCGACAACGTCTGGCTCGCCGCACCGTTCCTGATCCTGCTCGGCGCGCTCGGCGGTTTCCTGGTGGTGCCGATGAACGCGCTGCTGCAGCACCGCGGACACAACCTGATGGGCGCGGGGCGCTCGATCGCGGTGCAAAACTTCAACGAGCAGGCCTGCATCCTGGGGCTGGGCGCGGCCTACAGCCTCTCGACCGGCCTGGGCCTGCCGACCTTCGCCTCGATCACGGCCTTTGGCCTCGTGATCGCCAGCTTCATGTGGCTGATCCGGCGCTGGCATGCGCGCAACTGCGTGAACCATCGCGCCGAGGTCGAGCATCTGCTGGGCATTGCACGCAACGACAATCTTCATGGTTGATCCGGTCTAGCCGCCGCCCCCCGGTCATGCAGAGATTCCCCCGAGCGCTCGCGGCCGCGGCGCTGGTACTCAATGCCCTGCTGTATGGCGTGTCATGGTGGCCGTTTCGCGCGCTGCAGGCCTACGGCCTGCACCCGCTGTGGGCCACGGCCATCATCTACGCCATTTCCGTGCTGTTCCTCCTGCTGCTGCGGCCACGTGCCTGGCGCGGTTTCCTCAAGCACCCGGAGCTGTGGTTTCTGGTGCTGGCCTCGGGGCTGACCAACGTCGGCTTCAACTGGGCCATCACCGTGGGCGACGTGGTGCGCGTCGTCCTCCTGTTCTACCTGATGCCGGCCTGGGTCGTGCTGCTGGCCTGGCCCTTGCTCGGCGAGCGGCCGACAGCGGGATCGCTCGCGCGGCTGGTGCTGGCGCTGACCGGCGTTGTCATCGTACTCAAAACGCCGCAGTCGCCCTGGCCGGTTCCCGAGAGCCTGGCCGACGGCCTGGCGCTGATGGGCGGCTTCTGCTTTGCGCTGACCAACATCTTCCTGCGCAAGTTCAAGCACACGCCAAGCGAATCGCGCATGCTGTGCATGTTCGGCGGCGGCGCCGTCATGGCCAGCGCCGTGGCCCTGCTCGGCATGGGGCTTGGCATCGTCACCGCGCCGCCGGCACCGGCGCTGGGCTGGGCCGGGCTGGCGCTTTTCATCAGCTTCGCCTTCCTGGCCGGCAATCTCGCCCTGCAATACGGCGCGGCGCACCTGAGCGCGAGCGCGACTTCGCTCATCATGCTGTCGGAAGTGATCTTCGCCAGCGTGTCCTCGGTGCTGGTGGGCGCGGGCGAACTTTCGCTGCGCACCTTGCTCGGCGGCAGCCTGATCCTGCTGGCCTCATTGCTGTCAGTGTGGACTTTCGGCAAGCGCTGAACTTTTTTGCGATCAGTGCGAAACTGGCGCTCCACCTGACGAAAGCGGAGAAAGAGCAATGTCCACTGTTTACGATTTTGAAGCCCTGCAAATCGACGGCAAGAGCGTCGCCCTGAACGCGTTCAAGGGCAAGGTCATGCTGATCGTCAACACCGCGAGCGCCTGCGGTTTCACGCCGCAGTTTGCCGGCCTGGAAGCCCTGCATCAGGCGCACGGCAAGGACGGTCTGGTGGTGCTCGGCTTCCCCTGCAACCAGTTCGGCTCGCAGGACAGCGGCTCCAACGGCGAGATCGCCGAGTTCTGCCAGTTGAACTACGGCGTGAGCTTTCCGATGATGGCCAAGATCAAGGTCAACGGCGCAGAGGCGCATCCGCTCTACCAGTGGCTGGCCAGCACCGCGCCCGGGCTGCTCGGCAGCAAATCGATCAAATGGAACTTCACCAAGTTCCTGGTCGGAAAAGATGGCAAGGTCATCAAGCGCTACGCGCCGACCGATACGCCCGCGAGCCTGGAAAAGGACATCGCGGCAGCGCTGGCCGCGTAGCAGGTTCCCGCCCCGAGCGGGGTGCGGCGGCGATCCGGTTCAGAAAATAAATGGCGATCGACGGAATAAAGCGACGCTCCCAGGCGTTCATCCTTATACCCACCCATCGGTGGGAATCCAACCTGGAGCACCCATGCAATCTTCAATCTCCCGTCTGGCGCGCAAATCAGCGTCCACCTTCTGTCTGACCGCCATCCTGTTGGGTGGTTGTGCCTCCATGGCCAGCGCGCCGGCCAATGTGGCTGATGGCGTATTGACCGGCCCCAACGGCATGACGCTCTACACCTTCGACAAGGATGTCGCCGGCAGTTCCAAGTCCGTTTGCAACGGGGCCTGCGCCAACAACTGGCCGCCGCTGATGGCTGCCGAAACAGCTCAGGCATCGGGCGATTTCACGGTCCTTGCTCGTGATGATGGCAAGAAACAATGGGCGTTCAAGGGAAAGCCCCTGTACTTCTGGGCCAAGGACGACAAGCCGGGTGACCGAACCGGCGATGGGTTCAACAAGGTGTGGCAGGCCGCCAGGCCCTGATCCCATTGCACAGGAAGCGCCCGGACGACCATGAATCGGCAACCCATCACCGCGCACATTCCGGGCCTGCGGCGCTACGCGCGCGTCCTGACAGGGGACGTCTGGGCTGCCGACGATCTGGTTCAGGATACCCTGGAGCGCGCCTGCACCCGATGGCGTTTGTGGCAGGCGGGCACCGATCTGCGGGCCTGGCTGTTCACGCTGATGCATAACGTGTTCATCAGCCAGGTACGCCAGGGACTCACGCGCGCCCGATTGGCACCGACCGTGGATTTGGAAGATGTCGCGCAGGAATTGCGCGCGCCCGATACGTCGACCGGTTTCGCGATCGACCTTCAGCGCTGCCTGCTGCGTCTGCCCGATGACCAGCGGGCCATGCTGCTCCTGGTGACCCTGGAGGAGATGTCTTACGAAGCGGTTGCCAAGGTCACGGGCGTGCCGATCGGCACGGTCATGTCGCGCCTGTCACGCGCGAGAAGCCGTTTGCGTGAACTGCTCGACGAGCCGAAGGATCGGCCCGCAGCAACCGAGATGGGTAGCACGGCCCCAAGGTCGGTACCGGTGCTGAGGCGAATGAAATGACAAACCCGATGAACCCAGATGACATGCACGCGCTGGTGGATCTGCTCGCGCCCGAGGCCCGGCAACGGGCGATCGACGCGCTGGCGCTGAAAGACCCCCAAGCGGCTGAAACCCTCAGGTCGTGGATCGAGCAGCGCGACGGCTTGCGCGAACTAAACCGCAGTGTCCTGGATGAACCGATTCCCGCGTCGCTGTTGCAGGCGGCCGGGCGATTTTCAAGCATGCAACAGGACATGAAGACCGGCTGGAGCCGGTTCGGGATGGCCGCCAGTGTGCTGCTCGCTTTTGGCGTGGGCTGGCTCTCGCGCGGTGAGCTCGGTGCCGATCCCGCTGCCCCGGCGATCGCGACCAAGGCCATGGCGCAGCACGAGTTCGTGCGCCAGGCCAGCTTCGCATATGCCGTGTACATGCCGGAAAAGCGCCACCCGGTGGAAGTCACAGCGGCCGAGCAGGACCATCTGGTGCAATGGCTTTCCAAGCGGCTGGGCAGAACGCTCAAAGTGCCCAAGCTCTCGACGCAAGGCTATGAACTGGTCGGCGGTCGATTGCTGCCCGGTGAAACAGGGGCTCGCGCCCAGTTCATGTTTCAAAATGCCGAAGGCCAGCGAATCACTTTGTATCTTGGTGCGGTTGACCAAAGGATGGACAAGATCGATCAGGGCGGGACCGGGTTTCGCTACGAATCGGACGGCGCCGTATCGAGCTTCTACTGGTTCGATCAAGGTTTTGGTTATGCGCTGTCGGGCCAGCTCAATCGTGAGCAATTGATGGCCTTGTCGACCCTCGTGTACCAGCAGCTGTGATCGGGCGGCCGCTGCCGCCTCGGACCGCCCCGGCCGCCACGAATCAAACTAGCCAACCAGCAGACTGATGCCCAGGCCCCACATGGTCAGCGCGATCAGTGCGTCGAGCACGCGCCACGCCATCGGCCTGGCAAACAGCGGCCCGAGCAGGCGCGCGCCGTAGCCGAGCCCGAAGAACCAGGCAAAGCTGGCCGTTGCAGCGCCACCGGCGAAAACCCAGCGTCCGTGCGCGCCGCGCTGACTGGCCAGCGAGCCGAGCAGGATCACGGTATCGAGATAGACATGCGGATTGAGAAAAGTGAATGCCAGGCAGGTGGCCATGGCGGCGCCGAGCGTCGTTCCGACGCTTGAATCGAGCGTCAATTCGTGGGGCTGGAAAACCCGCAGCGCAGCCGCCATCCCATAGGCCAGCAGGAAGGCCGCGCCGCCATAACGGGCCACATCCAGGACAACCGGCATCGACTGGATCAAAGCGCCAAGGCCGGCGACACCGGCAGCGATCAGCAGCGCGTCCGCGCCGGCACAGACCAGCACGATCGGCAGCACGTGCTCGCGCCGGATGCCCTCGCGCAGAACGAATGAGTTCTGCGCGCCAATCGCCATGATCAAGGCCGCACCGGATAGGAATCCGGCAAGCAGGTCCGCGTTCATGCCTGGCCGCTGCGGCGCGACAAGGGCGGCGCAGCAGGCGCCATCAGGGTCGAGCGCGCAAGCGCGCAGCGGCTTCGCGCAGGGCCTCGGCGGTCGTGTCCCAGCCAAGACAGGCATCGGTGATGGAAACGCCGTAGCGCAGGTCTTCGAGGCGGCCGAGCTTCTGGTTGCCTTCGAACAGGTTCGACTCGAGCATCACGCCCTTGATCGCCCGGTTGCCGTCGGCGATTTGGTGCACAACATCCTTGAGCACCAAGGTCTGCAGCGCGTGGTTCTTGCGCGAATTGGCGTGGCTGCAGTCGACCACGATGTTGACCGGCAGCTTGGCCGCCTTCAGCGCGGCCTCGGCTTCCGAGACCGCAACCGAGTCGTAGTTCGGCACGCTGCCGCCGCGCAGGATCAGGTGCCCGAAGGCATTGCCGCGCGTCTGCGTCACGGCCACCTGACCGTCGCCGTTGATCCCGAGGAAGGCATGCGGCTGCGCTGCTGACAGCATGGCATTGAGGGCGACGTCGAGGTTGCCGTCGGTGCCGTTCTTAAAACCAACCGGGCTCGACAGGCCGCTGGCGAGTTCGCGGTGCGTCTGGCTTTCCGTCGTGCGCGCGCCGATCGCGCTCCAGGCGATCAGGTCGCCCAAGTAGTGCGGCGTGATCGGGTCGAGCGCCTCGGTGCCGCAGGGCAGGCCCATCTCGTTGAGGTCGACCAGCAGCCGGCGCGCCACGTGCAGGCCTTCGTCGATGCGAAAACTGTCGTCCATGCGCGGGTCGTTGATCAGGCCTTTCCAGCCGACCGTGGTGCGCGGCTTCTCAAAGTAGACCCGCATCACGATGAAGAGCTGTTCCTTCAACTCGTCAGCCAGCGCCTTGAGCTTGCGCGCGTATTCCATGGCCGCCTTGATGTCGTGGATCGAGCACGGGCCGACCACGACGAACAAGCGCGGGTCGTGCCCGCTCAGGATGGCTGCCAGCGTGCGCCGGGCCTCGCTGACGGTGCGCGTGGCCTGTGTCGTGACCGGAATGTCGTCGTGCAGTTGCGAGGGTGGCAGCAGCGTGAGCTGCGATACCACGTTCAGATTTTCGAGGGCGGTGGGAAAGGGCATGGCCCCGATTTTAGGTTGCTTGCTGCAGCGCCTCGTCGAGCACTTCGACCCAGTGCCTCACCGGCGTGCGCGTTCCGCTTTGCAGATGCGTGATGCAACCCATGTTGGCCGAGACGATCAGGTCAGGCGCGCGCGCGCCGAAGGTCGTCTGCAAGTGGCCGAGCTTGCGCTCACGCAACTGCTTTGAGAGCTCCGGATTGAGCACCGAGTAGGTGCCCGCCGAGCCGCAGCACAGATGCGCCTCGGCGCCCGTGACCTTGATGTCGAAGCCGAGTTCGCCGAGCCAGTGCTCGACGCCGCCGCGCAGTTGCTGGCCGTGCTGCAGCGTGCATGGCGGATGAAAGGCCAGCGTGCGTGCATCGGGTCGGACCTTGCCGCGCAGCGCGCCAACCAGTTCCGGTAGCAGTTCGCTCAGGTCGCGCGTCAGTTCACTGACGCGCGCCGCACGCGCCGCATAGGCCGGATCGTCACGCAGCAAGTGTCCGTATTCCTTGACCGTCACGCCGCAGCCCGAGGCATTCATGACGATGGCCTCGACCCCGTCCTGCAGATAAGGCCACCAGGCGTCGATGTTGGCGCGCATGTGCGCCTTGCCGCCCTCCTGGTCGTTCAGGTGGAACTTGACGGCGCCGCAGCAGCCAGCATCCGCAGCGATCACGCTCTGGATGCCGGCGGCGTCGAGCACGCGGGCCGTGGCGCTGTTGATGTTGGGCGTCATCGCGGGCTGCACGCAGCCGGCGAGCATCAGCACCTTGCGCCCATGCACGGCCGTGGGCCAGGCGCCGCCGTCCTGTCGGGCTGGCACCTTGTCCTTGAGCGACGCCGGCAACAGCGGGCGCAGCAGCTGGCCGATTTTCATGGCCGGGCCGAATGCGCTCGACGTCAGCCCCTGTTTGAGCACCCAGCGCACGGCGCGCTCGGTCGGCGCTCGCGGCACCTGGGCATCGACCAGCTTGCGCCCGATGTCGACCAGATGGCCATAGGCCACGCCCGACGGGCAGGTGCTCTCGCAATTGCGGCAGGTCAGGCAGCGGTCCAGGTGCGCCTGCGTCTTGCGCGTCGGCGCCTGGCCTTCGAGCACCTGCTTGATCAGGTAGATGCGCCCGCGCGGACCATCGAGTTCGTCGCCCAGCAGCTGGTAGGTCGGACAGGTCGCGGTGCAGAAACCGCAATGCACGCACTTGCGCAGAATGGCCGCTGCCGCATTGGCGTCGGGGCTGTCCTGGTACTGGGGGGCGAGGTGGGTGTGCATGGTCTTGAAGTGTTGGGGACAGCGGTTGCGCACGGTGTGTCGCTGCGGTCCGTCCCGCAAGGTCTAGAGATCCGGGTACATGCGACCTCGGTTGAAGATGCCGGCCGGGTCGAACTCGGCCTTCAGGCGCCGGTGGATCTGCGCCAGCGGCGCGCTCAAGGGGCTCCAGCGTGCGATGGCCGGCACCCTGGCGTCCTGTGGCGCGCGAAACAGCATGGCCGTGCCCCCGACCACGGCCGCCGCCTGGCGCAGCGGCGCCTGGGCCGACAGCGGCGCCCACAGCCATCGCTGGGCGCCATGCCATTCGATCAACTGGGCATAGGGCAAGACCAGCGCCGGCGCGGTTTGCGGCAGCGACAGGCGCCACAGCGCCAAGTCTGGCGCCGCTGCGTGGAAGAAGGGCAGGCTCTGGTCGCGGCAGGCGTCCCAATCCGGTCCGGCCTGCGCGTTGTCCATGCGGCTGGCCTCGCCACCGAGGGCACGCAGATCGGCCAGCATGCGCGGACAGGCCGCCTCCACCGCCGCCACGGCGCCGCGCAGGCGGATGAACAGGCAGTCGCGCGCCGGGCTCAGGCTGTCGTCACGCACCCAGCAACTGGCGTTCAAGGGCAACGGCAAGCCGCCCCAGCGATTGAGCAGATCGAGCGCCGGCTGCTGCGCGACGCCGCTCGCCATCAGGGTCGCCTCGGCCACGGCCGCGGGCAGGACCTTGAGTGAAATCTCGGTCAGCACGCCCAGCGTGCCCAGGGCCCCCACAATCAGGCGCGACACGTCGTAGCCGGCGACATTCTTGATGACTTGGCCGCCGAAGGTCAGCAACTCGGCACGGCCGTTGAGCAGCGTGACGCCCAGCACGTAGTCGCGCACGGCGCCGGCACTGGCGCGCGCCGGACCGGACAGGCCTGCGGCCACCATGCCGCCGCAGGTTGCGGTGCCGACAAAGCGCGGCGGCTCGAATGCCAGGCACTGCCCCTTCTCCAGTAGGGCCGCTTCCAGCTCGGCCAGCGGCGTGCCCGCGCGCACCGTGACCACGAGCTCGGTCGGCTCGTAGCTGATGATGCCGCGTAAGCCGCCCAGCTCCAGCCGTTCGCCTTGCAGCGATTCGCCGTAGAAATCTTTCGAGCCGCAACCGCGCAGGCGCAGCGGTGTGCCGTCGGCGGCGGCGGCGCGCACGCGCTCGGTGATCTGGGCAAGCGATGAATCCATGAATTGTCTGTGCTGACTCTGCGTTCGATGGTAACGGGCATCCGGGTCGACCTTGCCACCGGACGTCAAGCGGACGATACTTGCCGGACCAGTCGTTCGACAAGGCTGCCAAAAGGGACTTTACATGACAAGCAAGGGAACCAACAAGCCATTCTCGATGATCCGGGAATTCCAACTGGCCGACTGGTTCACGCTGGGCAATGCCGTCTGCGGCACCGGGGCCATCTTCTCCACCTTGAGCTACCTGCAAAGCGGTGACCGGGCGCACGTCTACTACGCCAGTGCGCTGGTGCTGCTGGCGCTGATCTTCGACGTCCTTGACGGCCGCATCGCGCGCTGGCGCAAGAAATCCTCCGTCCTGGGGCGCGAACTCGATTCGCTGGCCGACGTCATCTCCTTCGGCGTGGCGCCGGCCATGATCGCCTATGCCTGCGGCATGCAGGGCTTGTACGACCGCATCATGCTGGCCTACTTCGTAGCCTGCGGCGTGTCGCGTCTGGCGCGCTACAACGTGACGGCGGAGACGCTTTCGGAAGGCGGCGACAAGGTCAAGTACTTCGAGGGCACGCCGATTCCGACCTCGATCCTGCTGGTCGCCCTGCTCGCGCTGGCCGCCTGGTTCGACGCGCTCGGGCCGAACCTGTGGTTCGGTGAAGTCATGCCGGGTGGCTTCAAGCTGCACCCGCTGGTGCTGCTGTTCGCCCTGTCGGGCTCACTCATGATCAGCCGCATCCGCATACCCAAGCTATAGCAAACCTGACGCTCGGGCTGTCATGCCGGACCTGATCCGGCATCCCTGGATTTGAGAAGCATCGCTAGTCAATGAAGCAGTTGACCGGCAAGCCCGGCACGGCCACGCGCATAGCCAGCACGCAGCCCGACAAGGGGAGCGCCGCCAGTTCCGCCGCGCTGCGTTTCTGGCGCGCGCTGGTCAGGTACAGGGTTTGCAGGTCGGCGCCGCCAAAGCAGGGCATGGTCGGGCATTGCGCCGGCGACGCCCAGCTTGCAAGCAATTCGCCAGCAGGCGAAAACCGGCACATGCGCCGGCCCTCGTACAGTGCGATGTAGTAGTTGCCCTGCACATCGACGGCGGCACCGTCGGGACGGCCGCCGTAACCGGGCGCTGCGTCGGACCGTGCCTGCGGATCCGCCTGCCAGCCCGGCGGCTTGGTCGCGAACTGCAGGAACACGCGCTGCGCGCCCAGCGTGTTGTCGCTCGCATTGAAGTCCCAGGCGTACACGCGGTGGCTCGCCGTATCGGCCCAGTACAGCGTGCGCCCATCCGGGCTCCAGGCCAGTCCGTTGCCGGTGGTGGCAGGCAAGCTGGCGGGATCGGTCTTGCGTTCGACCACGGCAGCCCCGGCGCGGCAGTCGATCGAATACAGCGCCGCGTTGCCCTTGACGCGGGTCTCGTCGATTGTGCCGACCCAGAAGCGCCCGAGCGCGTCGCACTTGCCGTCGTTGGCGCGCATCTGCGCCGGGTCGTAATCGAGCGTTGCGATGCGCGTGAGCGCACCGCCCCATTGCCGGGCCCGGAACACGCCGTTGCGCAGGGCGATCACAAGGCCGCCGCTGGCAGCAGGCGCGATGCAGCCGGGCTCGGCTGGCAGGTCCCACCGCTGCACGTCTTGCAGCGCGGCATCGGCGCGCAGGATTTGCGATCGCGCGATGTCCACCCAGTACAGCCGCTGCTCCTGCGGGTGCCAGAACGGCGACTCGCCGAGTTCGCAAGGCTGCGGACTCACGACCTGCCAGTCGGCTGGCCGGGCCACACCGGCAAGTGCGGCGGCGCTGATAGTGGTGGCTGCGTTCATGGAAGGCGATTGTGCACCGCCAACCGCCGAGGGCGCGTCAACCGGGCCGGTCCTCAGGCCTCAAAGCCCGGGTCGCGCGACCGGTAACTTCGCGCGCGCTGCAGCAACAAAGTGACCAGCAGCGCCGCGGCGGCCGAACGCGTCATCACCGGCGAGGCGGTGAGCAGATCGGCCAAGCTGTCGACAACCTGCACGCTGACCTGCTGCACGCGCGTGACCAGGGCGATCACATCGCTGGACTGCACGTTGTGCAGGTCTTCCGCCTGCACGCGCAGGTCCGGCCAACCGCCGCGAAAACGGATCTTCGCGAAGATGCCGTTGGCCACCGCCACCAGCGAGAGCACGCCCAGCGGCTTGAGCAGGTGCGCAATGAGACGGCTGCGCTCGGTCGGCGCCGCGGCCTCGTAGACCTGGCCCACCAGCTGCGCGATCGCCTGGTCGGACACAGTCAGCGGCGCGGGGCCGGAAAGTGCTGTGGATGAGGTGTCGTTCGGTTTCATGTCGTTCCTTCTTGTTTGACGGGGCACCTGGCCCGCTGGGTTTGCCAGCATGGCGCCAGTGTGCGCCCGGCAGATGTCAAACAAATGTCAAGATGCGACGAGATGTAAGCAAGCGATACAGCGCTGCGACCGCTCAGGCCTGCAGCATCCCGCGCTGCTCGATGAAGGCCACGACCACGGCCAGACCGGCCTGTGTCTTCAGGTTGGTCATGACAAACGGTTTCAAACCCTTGACCGTCGTGCGCATGCGCGTGGTATCGGCACGCATCACCTCCAGATCGGCGCCGACATGCGGCGCCAGATCGGTCTTGTTGATGACGAACAGATCGCTCTTCGTGATGCCGGGGCCACCCTTGCGCGGGATCTTTTCGCCGGCCGCGACGTCAATAACGTAGATCGTCAGGTCCGACAGCTCGGGGCTGAAGGTGGCGGCCAGGTTGTCGCCGCCGCTCTCGATGAAAACGATGTCGGCGTCGGGAAATTCCACCAGCATGCGGTCGATCGCCTCCAGATTGATCGATGCGTCCTCGCGGATCGCGGTGTGCGGGCAGCCGCCCGTCTCCACACCCATGATGCGCTCGGCCGGCAGCGCGCCGCTGGCGGTTAGGATGCGCTGGTCTTCCTTGGTGTAGATGTCGTTGGTGATAGCCACGAGGTCGTACTTCTCGCGCATCGCCTTGCACAGCATTTCGAGCAAGGTGGTCTTGCCGGAGCCGACCGGCCCGCCGATGCCCACGCGCAAGGGTGGCAGCTTCTTGCTGCGGTTCGGGATCTGGTGAAGCGTCATGATCGGAACAGCCGTGAGTACTGGATTTCGTGCCGGGCGCTCAGGATCGCCAGCATGGGTGAAAAGGCCTGGCGCGCGTCGTCGGCGAGCGCGAGGGCGTGGTCGATGGCGACCGGAATGTCGGCGCTCAGCGCGGACAGGATGCGCTGGCCCGCGCTCTGCCCCAAGGGCACCGACTTGATCGCCGCCTGCACCATGTTCTCGGCCCAGCCGAAGGCGTAGCTCAGCAGGCAGTCGCGCAGCGGCGCGCCCGTGCTCGAAGCCGCCAGCGCGAAAGCCAGCGGGTAAGTCGGCTGCAGCGCGGCGAGTATGTCGATCTGCGCGGAGCGGGCGGTCGTGTGATTGCGCAGCCACTCCAGCAGTGAGCGCCCCATCTGCTCGGCCTGCGCGCGCAACTCGCTGCTCTCGCGCGTCTGCAGCACCCAGCCATTGAGCGCGGCGATGCGCTCATGATCGTCGTTCTGCCAGGCTGGCACCGCCTGCGCGAGCACCGCCAGATCGGCGCGCGCCAGGCTCAGCTGCAGCTGGTCGCGCAGCCAGAGCGAAGCATCGGCCTCGGTCGCAACCAGGCCGGTATCGACCGCCGCCTCGAAACACTCGGAGTAGGAAAACCCCCCGATCGGCAGGGCCGGCGAGGCCAGCCACATTAACTGCAGCAGACTGGCGTCAGGCATCAGTGACCGTGCCCGTGGTCATGGCTGCAGCCGGGCCCGTGCACGTGCGGCGCGACAGCCACCACCGGTATGGCGACGCGTTTGGCCGGCACTGCCGCGTGTTCATGACCCTGCGCGCTGTGGGCATAGGCGCCGCCCTCGGGCTCGAACGCTTCGGTCACCTCGAGCACCGTCAGGTGCATGGCGCGAAGCATGTCGGCCAGCACGTGGTCCGGCTCGATCTTGAGGTGATCGGGCTTGAGCTCGATCGGCACGTGGCGGTTGCCCAGGTGGTAGGCGGCGCGCATCAGGTCGAAGGCGCTGCCGTGCTCGCTGCAAGCCGTGATGCGCAGCACCGGCTGCGCCGCAGCGATGACGCGCACCAGCGATCCATCTTCCGCCACCAGCACGTCGCCGCCGCGCACCAGCGTGCCGCGCGGCAGGAAGACACCCAGCGCGCGCCCCGTTGAATCGGTTGCATCAAAGCGGCTTTTCTGGCGCACGTCCCAGTCCAGTTCGACCGTGGCGGCGCGCTTGATCAGGACCGGCGCCAGCCCGGCGCCTCGGGGCATGAGTTTGGAGATTTGCAGCATCAGAACAGGAAATAGCGTTGCGACATCGGCAAGCTTACTGCGGGTTCGCAGGTGAGCAGATTGCCATCGGCGCGCACGCTGTAGGTCTGGGCGTCGATCTCCATCGTGGGCAGATAGCTGTTGTGCACCATGTGCTGCTTGCGCACACCACGGATGTTGTGCACGGCGCTCAGCGGTTTGGCCAGGCCGAAGCGCTGCCCGATGCCGGCATTCAAGCCGGCCTGCGAGACGAAGGTTAGCGAGCCGCGTGCCAGCGCGCCGCCGTAGGCGCCGAACATGGGACGATAGTGAACCGGCTGCGGCGTCGGAATGGAGGCGTTGGGGTCGCCCATGGCCGCCATCGCGATGAACCCGCCCTTGAGGATCAGCGCCGGTTTCACGCCGAAGAAGGCCGGCTTCCAGACCACCAGATCGGCCCACTTGCCGACCTCGATGCTGCCGACCTCGTGGCTGATGCCGTGCGCGATGGCCGGATTGATCGTGTACTTGGCCACATAGCGCCTGGCGCGGAAGTTGTCGTTGCGCGCGTTGTCTTCGCTGAGCTTGCCGCGCTGGCCCTTCATCTTGTGCGCGGTCTGCCAGCAGCGCAGGATCACTTCGCCGACGCGCCCCATCGCCTGGCTGTCCGATGAAAACATGCTGATCGCGCCGAGGTCGTGCAGAACGTCTTCGGCGGCGATGGTTTCCTTGCGGATGCGGCTCTCGGCAAAGGCCAGGTCCTCCGCAATGCCGGCGTCAAGGTGGTGGCAGACCATCAGCATGTCCACGTGCTCGTCGAGCGTGTTGACGGTGTAGGGCATGGTCGGATTGGTCGAGCTCGGCAGGAAGTTGGCCTCACCCACTACGCGCAGGATGTCCGGTGCATGACCACCGCCCGCACCCTCGGTGTGGAAGGCGCACAGGCTGCGGCCTTTGGTGGCGGCGATGGTGTTCTCGACAAAGCCGGATTCGTTGAGCGTGTCCGAGTGAATCGCCACCTGGACGTCCATGGCTTCGGCCACGTCCAGGCAGTTGCTGATGGCCGCCGGTGTCGTACCCCAGTCCTCGTGCAACTTCAAGCCGATGACGCCGGCCTCGACCTGCTCTTGCAGCGCCGCCGGAAGGCTGGCGTTGCCCTTGCCCAGAAAGCCCAGGTTCATCGGGAAGGCGTCGGCGGCCTGCAGCATGCGCTCGATGTTCCATGGACCTGGCGTGCAGGTGGTAGCGAAGGTGCCCGTGGCGGGGCCCGTGCCGCCGCCCATCATGGTGGTCACCCCGCTGGCCAGCGCTTCTTCGATCTGCTGCGGGCAGATGAAGTGGATGTGCGAATCGATGCCGCCGGCGGTGACGATGTTCCCCTCGCAGCTGATGACCTCGGTGCCCGGGCCGATGATGATGTCGACGCCGCTTTGCACGTCCGGGTTGCCCGCCTTGCCGATGGCCACGATACGCCCGCCCTTGAGGCCGATGTCGGCCTTCACGATGCCCCAGTGGTCCAGGATCAGCGCGTTGGTCATGACGCAATCCACCGCGCCTTCGGAGCGCGTGCGCTGCGACTGCGCCATGCCGTCGCGGATCGTCTTGCCGCCGCCGAACTTGACTTCCTCGCCGTAGCCGCCGGCGCGCAGCGTGTAGTCCTGCTCGACCTCGATCAGCAGGTCGGTGTCGGCTAGACGCACGCGGTCGCCCACGGTCGGTCCGAAGATCTCGGCGTAAGCCTGGCGTACGATCGTGGCCATCAGAGCTTCCCCTGCGTCAACGCGCGAAAGCCGTAGACAAAGCGGTCGCCGGCGTAGTCCACCAGTTCCACCGTGCGCTGCTGGCCGGGCTCGAAGCGCACGGCGGCGCCGGAGACGATGTTCAGGCGCATACCGCGCGCGGCGGCGCGGTCAAACGTCAACGCGCCGTTGGTTTCGGCAAAGTGGTAGTGCGAGCCGACCTGGATCGGGCGCTCGGCGCTGTTGCGCACGATCAGCGTGATGGTGCGCCGACCCGGGTTGAGCGCGTGCGCCGGGCCGTCGGTGATGATTTCGCCAGGGGTCATATTGCGTTTGTCCTGCAGGGTTTCAGACGATGGGCTGGTGCACGGTGACGAGCTTGGTGCCGTCCGGGAAAGTGGCTTCAACCTGGATGTCGGGGATCATCTCGGCAATGCCGTCCATCACGTCGGCGCGTGTCAGGATGGTGCGGCCCAGGCTCATGAGTTGCGCCACGGTCTTGCCGTCGCGCGCGCCTTCCATCACGGCCGCGCTGATCAGCGCCAGCGCCTCCGGGTAGTTGAGCTTCAAGCCGCGCGCCTGGCGCCGTTCGGCCAGCAGGGCGGCGGTGAAGATCAGCAGCTTGTCTTTTTCGCGGGGTGTGAGTTCCATGCGCCCTGCCATGCAATTGCCGTGCCGTGGCATGAAACGTGCACCACAACGGGGTGACTTCCGATGCCCACCCCCCTTCCCCGCCCGAGGCGCTGCAGCGCATCACGCTGGTCCGGCGCGACTACAACGCCTGGGTCGCGAGCGAGACCATGGAAGACTACGCGCTGCGCTTTGCGCCGCAGCGCTTTCGCAAATGGTCCGAATGGCGCGTCGCCAACACCGCCTTCGGCGCCGCCTCCTTCCTGATCCTGGAGGCGGTCGGCGCCACGCTGCTGGTGCAGTATGGCTTTGCCAACGCGTTCTGGGCCATCCTTGCCACCGGCCTGATCATCTTCCTGGCCGGCCTGCCGATCAGCATCTACGCGGCGCGCTACGGCGTCGACATGGACCTGCTCACGCGCGGCGCCGGCTTCGGCTACATCGGCTCGACCATCACCTCGCTGATCTACGCCTCCTTCACCTTCATCTTCTTCGCACTCGAAGCCGCCGTCATGGCCTACGCGCTGGAGCTGGCGCTGGGCATCCCGCCGAGCTGGGGCTACCTGATCTGCGCGCTGGTGGTGATTCCGCTGGTCACGCACGGCGTCTCCACCATCAGCCGGCTGCAGGTCTGGACGCAGCCGCTGTGGCTGGTGCTGCTGGTTGTCCCATATGCCGTGGTGTTCATGCAAGATCCAGGTGCATTCACCGGCGTGCTGCACTACAAGGGGGAACACGGCAACACGGCCGGCTTCCGCCTGCCTCTGTTTGGTGCCGCGCTCACGGTCGGCATCGCCTTGATGACGCAGATGGGCGAGCAGGCCGACTACCTGCGCTTCATGCCCGAACGCACGCCGGCCAACGCGCGGCGCTGGTGGCTCGGCGTGCTGGTCGGCGGCCCGGGCTGGGTCGTGCTGGGCGTGCTCAAGATGCTAGGCGGCGCGCTGCTGGCTTGGCTGGCCATCACCCACGCAGTGCCAACGGACCGCGCCGTGGACCCGAACCAGATGTACCTCGCGGCCTACGAGTACGTGTTTCCGAACTACGGCTGGGCCGTTGCCGCCACCGCCTTGCTGGTGGTGATCTCGCAGCTCAAGATCAACGTGACCAACGCCTATGCCGGGTCGCTCGCCTGGTCCAACTTCTTCTCGCGCCTGACGCACAGCCACCCGGGGCGCGTGGTCTGGGTCGTCTTCAACACGCTGATCGCCTTCATGCTGATGGAGATGGACGTGTTCCAGGCCTTGGGCGATGTGCTCGGCCTGTATTCCAACATCGCCATCGCCTGGATGATGGCGGTGGTGGCCGACCTCGTCATCAACAAGCCGCTCGGGCTCTCGCCCAAGGGCATCGAGTTCAAGCGCGCGCACCTGTACGACATCAACCCGGTCGGCGTCGGCGCGATGGCGCTGGCCTCCCTGCTGTCGGTCACGGCGCACCTGGGTTTCTTCGGCGAACTGGCGCAGGCGTTCTCGGCGTTGATCGCGCTGGGAACGGCATTCATCGCGGCGCCGCTGATTGCCTGGGCGACCCAAGGCAGGTTCTATATCGCAAGATCAGCTACGCCACGCACAGCAGAGCGACATGACTTGCAGCGCTGCGTGATCTGCGAGCGCGAGTACGAGGGCCCGGACATGGCGCATTGCCCGGCTTACCAGGGCGCCATCTGCTCGCTGTGCTGCACGCTCGACGCGCGCTGCGGCGACATGTGCAAGCCGCAGGCCAGCCTCTCGTCGCAGTGGTCGGCCGCGCTGCGCTGGCTGCTGCCGCAGCGGCTCTGGTCCTACCTGGACAACGGCCTGGGCTACTTCCTGCTGCTGATGCTGGTGATCGCTCCGCTGCTGGCCAGCGTCTTCGGCCTGCTCTACCACCAGGAACTGCGCGCGCTGGCGCAGGCGGTGGGTGACATCGACCTGCTGCAGACGCAGATGCTCGAAGCGCCGCGCCTGGCTCTGCGCTCGGGCTTTCTCAAGGCTTATCTGGCACTGATGCTGATCGCCGGGCTGGTGGCCTGGTGGGTGGTGCTGGCGCACAAGAGCCGCCAGGTGGCGCAGGAGGAATCGAACCGGCAGACGCACCTGTTGATGCAGGAGATCGATTCGCACCGGCAGACCGATCAGGCGCTGCAGAGCGCGCGCCGCGTGGCCGAGCAGGCGCGACAGGCCGCCGACCAGGCAAACCAGGCCAAAAGCCGCTACATCAGCGCCATCAGCCATGAGCTGCGCACGCCGCTCAACAGCATCCTCGGTTACGCGCAGCTGATGGGCGAGGACGCCTCCATCCCCGCGCACCGCAAGCAGGCGGTCAGCGTGATCAAGCGCGGCGGCGAGCACCTGCTCTCGCTGATCGAGGGCACGCTCGACATCGCGCACATCGAAAGCGGACGCCTGACGCTGGTGCAAAAGCCGATGCAGTTCGCCGACTTCGTGCAGGAGATCGCCAGCCTTTTCGAGTTGGAGGCGCAGGCCAAGGGCCTGGCCTTCCACTACCACGAGGACAACGCGCTGCCGGCCGTCGTGCGCGCCGACGAGAAACGGGTGCGCCAGATCCTGATCAACCTGCTGGGCAACGCCATCAAGTTCACACGCGAGGGCCAGGTCAGCCTGCGCATCCGCTACGCGCGCGAGATGGCGCTGATCGCCATCGAGGACAGCGGCCCCGGCCTCTCGGCCGAGCAGCAGGCGCGCATCTTCGAGCCCTTCACGCGCGGCGACGTGCCGGGCGCGACGGCACCCGGCTCGGGACTGGGCCTGACCATTGCCAAGATGCTGACCGACCTGATGGGCGGCGAGCTCGGCGTCACGAGCACACCCGGTGTCGGCTCAGTCTTCAGGGTCAAGCTGTTCCTGCCCGAGGTCCATGTCGCCGCCGGCGCTGCCGTGCAGCGGCACCGCGCCGCGGCGTCCGCACCGCGCCTGGCCTACTCCGGCGTGCGCCGGCGCGTGCTGGTGGTGGACAACGAGGAGGCCGACCGGGATCTGCTCGTCAACCTGCTGCACCCGCTGGGCTTCGAGCTGCGCACCGCCGCCAGCGGCCACGACTGCCTAGACCTGCTGGCCAGCGGCTACCGCAGCGATGTCATCCTGATGGACCTGGCCATGCCCGGCATCGACGGCTGGGAGACGATCCGCCGCGTGCGCAAGTTCGAAGCGGAGACGGCGCAGCCCAAGGCGCAGATCGCCATCGTTTCGGCCAACGCCTTCGACCAGACCCTGGAGAACGATGTCGGCATTCCGGCGCAGGACTTCATCCTCAAACCGCTGCGCCACTCCGAACTGCTGGACTGGCTGGAGCGCCGCCTCGGCCTCGAATGGCTCAGCGCGCCGCCCGCCGCCGCGCCGACCCCGCTGGCGCAACCGAGCGCAACGGTCTACCCGGCGCCCGCCCAGCTCGATGCACTGCGCGAAGTGGTGAGCCTGGGCTACTACCGCGGCATCATCAACCAGCTCGACGCCATCGAAAGCGCGCAGCCCGAGAGCGCGGCCTTCGTCGCCAGCCTGCGCGGCCTGGCCAGGCAATTCCAGTTCGAGGCCATGGGCCAGCTATTGAACACAGCCGCCAATGAAACCTAGCCCGCCGTCGAAACCCCTGGACCTGACGCTGGACCGCGCCAACAGCGACGTCGTGCTGATCGTGGACGACGTGCCCGACAACCTCGCGGTGCTACACGACGCGCTCGACGAATCGGGCTACACCGTGCTGCTGGCCACCAGCGGCGAGGCGGCCTTGGCGCGCGCGGCGCAGGCGCTGCCCGACATCGTGCTGCTCGACGCCATGATGCCCGGCATGGACGGCTTCGAGGTCGCCAGGCGGCTGAAAGCAGCGCCGCAGACCGCGCACATCCCGATCATCTTCATGACCGGCCTGACCGAGACCGAGTATCTGGTGGCCGCGCTCGACGCCGGCGGTGTCGACTACGTCACCAAGCCGATCAAGCCCAAGGAGGTGCTGGCCCGCATGCAGGTGCACCTTCAGGGCGCGCGCGAGCGACGCCAGGCGCGCAATGCGCTCGACGCCTTCGGCTTTGCCAGCATCACCGTGCGCGCCAGCGACGGCAAGCTGATGTGGCAGACGCCGCTAGCGCGCGACCTGCTGGCACGCTACTACGGCACCGAGGCGCCGCAGACGCCGACGCCGGTCCTGACCTGGCTGCGCCGCCATTTGGCCGACGCGGTGGCACTGATCGAGCCGCCGCGCCTGAGCATCGAACTGGGACCAAAACGCCTGACCTTCCGCCTGCATCAGCAGATCGGCGATTCGGAGGGTGGCGGTGACTGGCTCATCATCATGCGCGAGCAGTCCGACGAGAGCGTGATCGACGCCATGGCCCTGTCCTTCAAACTCACACCGCGCGAGGCCGAGGTGCTGTACTGGGTGGTCAAGGGCAAGATCAACCGCGACATCGGTGATATTCTGGGCAGCAGCCCGATGACTGTGAAGAAGCACCTGGAGCGCGTCTTTGCCAAGCTCGGCGTCGAGACCCGCACCGCGGCGGCCGGCATGGCGATGAGCCGCATCCGGCAGTTGCATCCGCAGTTCGAGGGCTAGCGCTCCAACCCGTGCAAAGGACTCCACCATCGAAACCGGCGCCACCCCTACCTCCGTCATCCTGCGGGCCGACGGCCTGTGCTTTGCCCACCCGCAGCGAGCCCTGTTCACGAACTGGTCGGCGCGCATCGGACCCGGCGTCACACTCGTGCGCGGTGGCGACGGCAGCGGCAAGACCACCTTGCTGCGCCTGCTCGCCGGTGACCTCCGCGCCGATGCCGGCACGCTCAGCATCCATGGCATCACGCTCAGCGCGCAGCCCGATGCCTACCGGCGCCAGGTGTTCTGGATCGATCCGCGCAGCACGCAATTTGATCAGCTCTCGGCGCTTGATTGCTTCAAGTCGCTGAGCCACCAGTACCCATCGCTGCAGGCCGCTTTGACGGGCGAACTCGCCGAGGGTCTGGGCCTGACGCCGCACCTCGCCAAGCCGCTCTACATGCTCTCCACCGGCTCCAAGCGCAAGGTCTGGCTGGCAGCCGCCTTCGCCAGCGGCGCCGCGGTCGTTCTGCTCGACGATCCTTTTGCCGCACTCGACAAGGGTTCGATCCGCTTCGTGCTGGAACTGCTGGCAGACGCCGGGGAGCACCCGACGCGCGCCTGGGTCATGGCGCACTTCGAGGCGCCACAGGGCGTGGCGCTGGCGCAGGTGATTGAACTTGACGAATGAACTGGTCGAGCCGGGAAAACGGCCTCACAATATCGAGCAGTCACACTTCAAGCTCAACGCTGCGCGGTCGATGGTTGAACCCGTCCCAGAGAAGACAGGGCCTAGCCTGCCCTCACTGGCAGGCATGAAGGCGCTTGGCATCCGCTGGCACCTTGCCGGTCTGGTTGCCGGTTGCGTGCTGCCCATTGCGGCGGTGTCGGTGTTCCTGATTCTGAATTACTACGAACTCGAACGCGAGCAGTTGGCGATCAGCGCCACATCGCGGGCGCGCGCGCTGAGCTTCATGCTGGATCAGGACTTTGCCAGAACGGAGGCCGCCCTGCGGGTGCTGGGAACTTCGCATCGCCTCGCGACGGGCGATCTCGGCGGCTTCGGTGACCGCGCGCTGACGGCGCTGCAGGACATCCATGCCGAGAACATCGTGGTGTGGGGTGCCGACGGGAAGATGCTGAGCACGACCAACCCATCCATGGCGGAATTGCCAGCCAGACCGGAGATCCCGCCAGCATTGAAACACATCACGAAGAAAGGCGAACCAGGAATTTCCGAATTGTTCACCGACCCGTTCACCGGCCATGCGGTCTTCTCGGTTGTGGTCCCGGTCAAGCGTGACGGCGACACCGTGTATTCGATCGCCGCCAACGTCGCGCCGCGCCAGCTCGCGCCGTTGCTGGCAGAGCAGGGATTTCCCGCCAGCTGGCGTTCGACCATTGCCGACAATGCCGGCAGCATCGTGATGCGCTCGCAGGACATCGAGAAATTTCAGGGCCGCAAACTCAGTTCGACCCTGATGCTGGACATGACGCACGCGTCGCTCGGCAGTCTGGAAGGCAACAACCTCGATGGCACGCCAGCGCTGACGGTGTTCAGCCAATCGCCGGTGACGCGCTGGGGCATCGTGCTCGGAATACCGCTCGATGACCTGACGGCAGGGCTGAAGCACACCTTGACATGGCTGATCGCCGCCACGTTTGCTGCCTTGCTGCTGGCCATTTCCTGGGCCTGGCATTTTGGCGGGCGGGTTGCCGAATCCGTCAAGGCGCTGATTGAACCCGCCAAGGCGCTCGGTTCGGGCGAGGCTGTCGTTGTTCCGCGCTTGCATTTCAAGGAGGCCGACAAGCTGGGTCAGGCGCTGCTCGACGCTGCGAACGCGCTGCAGCAAAGCGATTACCGCGCGCACCACGACGGCTTGACGGGGCTGGCGAACCGGACCCTGTTCGAAGCGGTGGTCACCGGGCAGCTCGCGCTGTGCCAACGCAACCAGAGCCGGCTGGCGATTCTGTACATCGATCTCGACGGCTTCAAGGCGGTGAATGATCAATACGGTCACGATGTGGGCGATCAACTGCTGTGCGAAGTGTCCGCACGAATAACCAATGCCACCCGGCAGTCCGATATTGCCGCGCGACTCGGTGGTGATGAATTCGCGGTCGCATTGATCGGCACCGAGCTGTCCGACGCCGAGACCTTCGGCGGGCACATCATCGACGCGCTGTCGCAGCCGTATCAGATCGGCGCGACGGCGCTGTCGATAGCCGCCAGCATCGGCATTGCAGGCTATCCGGAGTCGGCGAACGATATCGACACGCTGCTGATCCGGGCGGACCGCGCCATGTACCGGGCCAAGGAGCTCGGCAAGGGCCGTCTCACCGTCGGGTAGAAGCCACCCGAAACTGCTCCACCTGCGCCAGAAAGGCCGGCGGCACAGGTGTGATCTTGCGGTCCTCGCGCCTGATGAAGACGATGCCGATCTTGCCCAGCGCCACCTCGCGAGCGGTCGTCACCTCGCTCATGCGGAACTGCAGGTCGAAGCCGTACTTGTTGAAGTCGGCCGGATTCATCTCGACGCGCATGGTCTCGCCGTGAAAGCCCTCGGACTTGTACTGCGCCACGATGTCCGCCACCACGATCAGCGCGCCCTCCACGCCCGACTCGAAGTAGCCCAGCGCCTTGAAGAAACGCACCCGCGCCTCGGACGCCAGCGTCAGCAACTGCGCGTTGTCCAGATGCCCGCCCTGGTTGACATGGCTGATGTAGATCTGCATCTCGGTGGCGAACGGGTAACTGGCGGCGGGGCTGAGCTGAATGCGGGGCATGGGAGTGGTGCGGGTTTGAAAGAGGTCCATCGTAACTTCCCGGATCGGCCGGGCTCGGCGTGCACAGATTCAGGCAATCGGCGTACGGACAGATGCGTGCATCATCAACTCCCTTGCGTGCTTTGCGCCATGGCGGCAGGAATCACTCTGTGCGCTAGCGCGCGGACAGTCACGGCAAACGGGCTGACACTGTTCGATTCAAGCAGAGTGAGCGTCGATTTTGACCTCGCGTTGCGGTCACACGCCTGCATTGGCGCATGCCTCAGGAAGACCTCTGTCAATGAAGAACCCCAGCTCACCCCAACCGACCAACGCGCAGGCACGCGATGCGCCCGGCGACCCCGCACTCAAAGCGCTGCGCTTGTCCGAAAGCCGCTACCGGCGCCTCTTTGAAACCGCCCAGGACGGCATTCTGCTTTTGAATGCGGATACCGCCCAGATCGAAGACGTCAACCCTTACCTGATCGAGATGCTGGGCTACTCGCATGCCGAATTCCTGGGGAAGAAGCTTTGGGAAGTGGGTTCGTTTGCGGACATCGCGCAGAGCAAGGAGATGTTCGCGCAACTGCAGACGCAGGGTTATGTCCGCTACAAGGATCTTCCGCTCAAGACCAAGGCCGGGGCCATCGTGCCGGTTGAATTCGTCAGCAACGCTTACGACTGCGAAGGCCTGACGGTCATCCAGTGCAACATCCGCAACATCAGCGAGCGCCATGCAGACCGCGAGAAGATCCAGCGGCAAACGCGACTCTACGCGGCACTGAGCCAGTGCAACTACGCCATCATGCACTGTGCCAGCGAGGAAGACCTGTTCCTCGAGATCTGCCGGGCTGCAGTCCGGACCGGCGGCGTCAAGATGGCGTGGGTCGGCCTCATTGACGCCGAGACCCGCATGGTGCGACCGGTCGCCAGTGTCGGCGATGAGACCGGGTACCTGAAAAGCGTGAATATCTCGGTTGATGCCGACAGCCCGTTCGGTCCGAGCCCCACCGGCACCGCGATCGGCAGGGATGAACCGTCCTGGTGTCAGGACTTCCTCAATGACCCGATGACCGTGACCTGGCATGAGCGTGCTGCGCGTGCTGGCCTGGCCGCGTCAGCCTCTCTGCCCCTGCACAGAAACGGCGGCGTCGTCGGCGCTTTCACCCTCTACGCCAGCGAGGTCAACGCCTTCGACGAATCGGCGCGCGCGCTGCTTGTCGAGATGACCGCCAATATCAGCTTTGCGCTGGACAACTTTGCCGGTGAATTCCGGCGCCAGCAGGCCGAGGAAGAGATCGTATTCAAGAACACCATCCTGCAGACGCAGCAGGAGACCTTGCTCGATGCCATGCTGGTTCTCGATGAGAACCAGGGCATCCTCTCGTTCAACCAGCATTTCATCGACCTGTGGCCGCTCCCCCCGCATCTCCTGATCGCCCGTCTGGATGCGCCCGTCCTTCAGGCGGTCGCCGACCAAACCGCGAATCCGGCGGCGTTTCTCGAACGGATCGACTATCTGAAACATCACCGCGACGAAACGAGTCGCGAGGAAGTCGCGTTGAAAGACGGAAGAATCATCGACCGGTATTGCGCGCCAGCCGTTGGAGCTGACGGCAAGTATTACGGAAGAGTCTGGTACTTTCGCGACATCACCGAGCGCAAGAAGGCGGAGCAGAAGTTCAAGGACCTGCTGGAGGCCGCGCCCGACGCCATGGTCATCGTCAATCAGGACGCCGTCATATTGCTGCTCAACGCCCAGGCAGTCCATCTGTTTGGCTGGCGCCGCGAAGATCTGCTGGGGCAGAAGGTCGACATACTCGTGCCGAAGCTCCTGCGTCGAAAGCATCCGGAAAAGCGAAACACCTTTTTCGAGAACCCGCGTGCCCGGCCGATGGGCGCGGGACTCGAACTGTTCGGACTGCGCAAGGACGGAACCGAATTTCCTGTGGAAATCAGCCTGAGCCCGTTGGACACGGCCGAAGGGACTCTGGTTATAGCGGCCATTCGCGACATCACCGAGCGCAAGCACGGCGAGCGCCTGGTTCGAGACAGCGAGAAGCGCTTCCGCGCCATCTTTGATCAAGCGCCCATTGCGACCGCGCTGCTGGACAGGCAGGGCCGCCCGATCATTTCCAATTCGCACTTGTCCAAGATGGTCGGCTACAGCAATGACGAATTGTCAAAGATGACATTCGCTGACTTTACCTATCCCGAAGACGTCGACAAGGACCTGAATCAATTCGACGAGCTGATCGAAGGAAAGATATCGGCCTACAACATGGAGAAGCGATACGTTCACAAGAACGGAAGCTTGATCTGGGCCAATCTCTTTGTGACCCTGCTGAGGGGCGAACATGGTCTTCCGCAGGACGTCATCGGGATGGCCGAAGACATCACGGAACGCAAGCGCTCGGAAATCAGCATCAAACGCCTCAATCGCGTCTATGCCGTGCTGAGCAGCATCAATTCGCTGATCGTGCGCGTGCGCGACCCGGATGAACTGTTCCGGGAGGCATGCCGGATCGCCGTCGACGCCGGCGGCTTTCGCATGTCCTTGATCGCCATGGTGGATCAAAGAACGATGAGAACGGTCCCGGTTGCGTCGGCCGGCAAGGATGCGGCCCTTCTGAGCGCCGTCCATGGTCTGCTGTCGTCGAGCGAGATTGCACCCAATTCCATGGTCGCCAGGGCCACCCGGGAGAAGACCGCCGTAGTGGCCAACGATTCGATAGGCGACCCGCAGGTTCTGCTCGGCGACCAGTACGCCGATGCCGGCGTCCGATCCATGGCCGTATTGCCGCTGATTGTCTCGGAGCAAGCGGTAGGCGTGCTTGCTCTGTACGCCAGCGAGCGGGACTTCTTTCTTGAAGATGAGATGAAGCTGTTGACAGAACTGACC